>JALYYC010000090.1 GCA_030946755.1 Candidatus Dormiibacterota bacterium | reverse complement strand
GCAGCAAAAGACTCAGATCATTGGGGTCGAACTGGTTGTCGGCGTCCATCATGAAGACCCAGGAATAGCGGGCGGCGTTGAACCCGGAGCGGACCGCCGCGCCGTAGCCGCGATTCTGCGGATGGCGAACAACCCGCAGCGTCGGGTAGGTCGTTTTCAGCCGGTCGAGCACCGCGGCCGAGCCATCCTGGCTCCCATCGTCGACCACGATGATCTCCGACACTCGGGCACAGCCGGCCAGCGCCTCGGCGGTTCGCCGGACGACCTCCTCGAGGTTCGCCTCTTCGTTGTAGGCGGGCAGGACGGCGCTGATCTCTACCGACGACGCGACGTCAGTCATTGCGAGGAGCCTACACGGGTGAAGAGAGTGGCAACTCGATCCTGGCTCGAGAGCTGCCAGCCGGCGTCCTGCCGCAGCAGGGTGATGAGGGGGTGATTGCTCGGGAGGAGGATCGCATCCGGCCGGTAGCGGGTGAGCACCTCGGGCCACCCGCTGGTAAGGTAATTGACCGCCAGGTACTGACTGAAGATCCCGGCGCCATAGACCTCGACGCGCCCGTCGATGAAGACGCGGCCCCCGGTCGGATACAGGCGCCAGAGGGCGTAGCCGCCGTAGTCGTAGTAGTTGAAGAGGCGAACCGGACGCTTGAGGGCAATGAGGGTGTCGATGGCATCAACCGGTAGGCTCGCGGAAATGGCGGCCGCTTCGGCGGCCGGCTGCAGGCTGGGCAACGCCCGATAACCCACCATTCCGGACGCGACCACGACCAGCAGCACCAGGTTGATCGCGCCGAGGAGAAGCGGGCTCGTTCCCCCCGGGTGGGCCGGCGTTGCGCGAAGGGCGGCCGCGGCGGTCAATGGGCGCTGAACGGCCGGCCGCAGCGAAGCGGCCACCTCCAGCAACGCCTGGGCGCAGCGACCGACGAGCGGCGCTGACCCGATGACAAAGAGCGGGACATGCCGTTGCGAGGCGAGCGCCAGGTAGAGCAGGGCCATGGCAATCAGCCAGTCGCTGCTCCGGGCGCGGACGCGACCGGTGGCCAGACCGAGCAGCAGGATGAACAGAATGCTTTCGAAGAGCAGCCCCGCCATCGAGTGGAAATCAGGCGAGGCCCACTCCTGGATGTTGCCCTGGATCAACGGCGAGGTCAGCGTCCCGAGCGAAAAGAGCACGCTCGCGGCGCCGTACGGGTTGACGAGCGCGAGGCCGAGCCCGGCCGCGATCGCCCAGCCGAGCGCGGTCAAGCGACGGCGGGGCATGCCTTCCCCGCTTCGCCAAGCATCGATCGTCTCGCCGGCGAGGAACAGGAGGACGATGATCACGCCGACGAGAAATCCCGAATGCACGTTGGCCCAGAGCCAGAGAAAGGGGGCAAGGTACCAGGCGCGAAGGGGCCCGCGGCGGTAGCGCTGGAGCCCAACCACCAGCAGACCGGCGAACAGGAGATTCAGCAGCTGCGGGCGGGCGCCCCAGGCGGTCGACCCCGCCAGCGCCCCCACGAGCGTCAGAGCCGCGGCGGCGGTCGGATGCAGCCCGCTCCCCTTGAGCAACTTGAAGAGGCAGATGGCGGCCGCCACCACGACGCCGCTGAAGAGCCCGACCAGCAGGGGGAGACCACCGACCTGATAGGTGAGGAACATGCCAAGATCGGCAAGCCACTCGTGCATGACCCATGCATGGCCCGCGGCGGTGAACGAATACACGTCCACGTGAGGCCAGCCGCCCAGCGCGAGCATCAGCCGGCCATTCGCCAGGTGCCACCAGAGATCCGGGTCCAACGGTGGGACCGCTGCCAGGCTGAAGATCGCGGTAAAGAGGAGGACCACAAGCAGCACTCGGCTGGTCACACGCCGTACCATTCCTGTGGCCCAATGGGGCACGTCCACGAGCCCTCCTGTGTTGCGAAATGGCCTCCGCGATCTTCGGGGCGGTCCCAGCTATAACGGCCGGGTTACAACGTTCCCTTCATTGGAGGGGTGGCCCGCAGTTGATGGTGGGCGAAGAACACTCCTTGTGAAATCGCTGACCGGGTCGGTCGTCAGCGACCGGCTGCGAGGACGTGGGCAACAAATCTAGGCAGGGCCAGCATCCGGCGCCAGCGCCAGGGCTGCCGGCTGAGCCGGTGGAGCCACTCGAGCCCGTGGTCGCGCATGAACGGCGGCGCACGCCGGGCCCGCCCCGAGATGAAATCCAGGGCGCCCCCGACGCCCATGCCCACGACCGCGCCACTCCGTCCGAGGTTGCGCGCCAGCCAGGCCTCCTCCCCGGCCGCGCCGTAGGCGACAAAGACCAGCTGGGCCCCGCTCGCCTGCACGGCCGCTACGCTGGCCGCGTCGTCGGCGGGATCGGGCGAGCCGGCGAAGCTGCCGACAAGTTCGAATCCGGGGAAGGCCGTGGCCAGGGCCGTTCCGGCCGCCTCGCCCACACCCGCTCCTCCGCCGAGGAAGAAGAAGCGCCAGGACCTCGCCGCGCCCCGCGCCGCCAGGGCGTAGAGGAAATCCACGCCGGACACCCGACCAGGGAGGGGCCGCTTGATGTGGCGGGCGGCCCAGAGCACACCGGCCCCATCAGCCAGGCTCAAGTCCGCGGCCCGCACCACGGCCGCAAACGACGGATCGGCCAGCGCCTGCATGATCCGCTCCGGGTTGACGCTGACGATCATCCGGGGCCGTCCTTCACTGAGGGCCGCGGCCACCCAGTCGACCGCCTCCGCCTCCGTCACGGCGTCGATCGGGATTCCCAGCAGGCTGATCCGGGTCACGCCGCCAGCGCCCGGCGGTACACCTCGGCGGTCTCGCGACCGATGCGCGCGATGCTGTAGGTGCCGGAGCGCTCGAGCCCGAGCTCGCCGAGCCGCAGACGCTCGGCGTCGAATCGCATCAGGCGCTCGATCGCCTGGGTCAGCTCCTCGGTGCCCTCGGTGCGGAGCACCACCCCTGACTCGTCCACGAGCTCAGCGAGGGCAGGCGTGCCCGAGACGACAACCGGGGTTCCGCAGGACATCGCCTCGAGCACCGGCAGACCGAAGCCCTCGTAGCGCGACGGATAGACGAACATCGACGCGCCGCTGTAAAGCGCCGGCAGCGCCTCGCGGGGCGCGTAGCCGATGCTGATCACGTGGCCACGCCGGCCGGGGCGGCGCAATTCGCTGGCGAGGCGCTCGGCGCCCCGGTTGATCCGCCCGCTGAAGACGAGGGCCGAATCGTCGGCGAGGTCAGGCGGCAGCATTTCGTACGCGGCCCGCAAGCGCGCCAGGTCCTTGCGCGGATCGATCGTCCCCACGTAGAGCACGTAGCGTTCCGGCAAGCCGAACTGTTTGCGCACGGCGGCAACCTCAGCGACAGGACGGGGACTGAACGCGGCATCGGCGCAGAGGGGCACGGAGGAAACGCGATCGGGCGCGATATGGTAAAGATCCATGACTTGCTGCCGGATCGCCTCCGAGGAGACGATCAGCTGTCGCGCGCGCCGGATGCTTGGCGGGCCCAGCGAGCCGAAATACCACCGAGCCCGTGGGTGCATCGAGCGGGCGTGAAACCGATAGGTGAGATCCGGGACGGTGAGCACGAGTGGGATGCCGCTGAACACCGGGCCCACGCCCGTGACCGAGTGCAAGAGGCGAACCGAGCGCGGCCGCGTGCCGAACCGCCAGGGAATCGACCATTGTTCGCGGCCAAGCCGAAGGCCCCGCGGGACATCGGGAAAGACGATGACACGATGTCCCGCCAGCGCGTCCTGCATCGCATCCACCGCGCTCTTCGGCACCAGGACATCGACCGACCATCCGATCTGGTGCAATCCTCGCAGGATGTGGAGGGCGTGATGATCCAGGCCCGTAAATGGCCGCGCGGCAAACAACAGATCGACGACGATGCCGTCGGGCATCGCCTCCGGGGCTGGCACGTCGCGGATGTTAGCAAAGGGTGGCGATCGTCCCCGATGACGCGGGCGTCGATGTGATTGCCGCCGTCGACGGCACGCCGGCTCTGCGCCCGCAACCGTCCGGAACCGAAGTCTATGCGCGCCAGGTAATCGAGGCCCTTGCCGCCGCCAGAGACGTGCGCACCCTTCGGGTGTACGGGAACGCCGCGAAGCGGCCCGACTGGCTCAGTGCCGAGGTGGAATGGCGAGGGATTCCCTTTCCCCGGCTGTGGACCCATTGGCGTTTCCGCCAGGCGCTGCATCGCGACGCACCCGACGTCGTGTTCGTTCCGAGCCACGTGATCCCGATTGGCCTGCGACTCCCCGCGGTGGTCACGATCCATGACGTCGGGCACCGCCGGGAACGATCTGCCTACCGCCCCACGGCGTGGTGGTACCTGGAATTGATGACCCGGTCGATGGCCCGTCGCGCGAGGCGGCTGATCGCCGTCTCGCAATCAACCGCCACCGATCTTCAGCGTTTCTATCACGTGCCCAGCGAGCGGATTGTCGTGGTGCACTCGGGAATCGACCCGCGCATGGTCCCCCCGACCGCCGCCGCCGTGCAGGCTGTGATCGAGCGCTACCAGTTACCGCACCAGTACTACCTCTATCTCGGCCGAAACCATCCCCGCAAGAACCTGGGGATGCTGCGTCGCGCCTTCGCCGACGCCCGCCGCCGAGGTCTGACGGCTTCGCTGGTCATGGCCGGACCAGGTCATGAGGCGGCTCCTCCTGCCGACGGCGTGCAGACGCTTTCCTATGTGCCGGCCGAGGACCTGCCCGCCCTCTACGGCGGCGCACTGGCGCTGACGCTTCCGTCCCGCTTCGAAGGCTTTGGCTTTCCTGTCCTCGAGGCGATGCAATGTGGTACCGCCGTGCTTGCCTCGGAAGCCGGTGCGCTGCCGGAAATCGTCGGCAGCGCCGGGATCCTGTTGAGTCCCGACGACCCCGGCGCCTGGGGCCAGGCGATGCTGGAACTTTCCCACGACGTTGAGCTACAACGGCGCCTGATCACGGCTGGCGCCGCGCGCAGCGCGACGTTTAGCTGGGAGCGGGCGGCGACGCAGATCTGGCGCGTCCTCGATGACGCCTCGCGACCCACCCCCGCACGTCAGGCGGCGGCCGCCTCGAGATAGACGCGCCGGTGCGCTTCGGCGGACGCCGGCCAGGTGTACCGAACGGCCCGGACCCGGCCGGCCGCGATCTGACGCTCCCGGAGCGGTTCATCGTGGATCAGCCGCCGCAAATTCTCGGCAAGGGTGACGTCGTCCTCAGGCGGGGACAGTAGAGCCGCGTCTCCGGCGACTTCGGGAATGGCGCCGGCGGTGGAGGCTGCGATCGGCACACCGGCGGCGAAGGCCTCGAGGATGGGGAGGCCGAATCCCTCGTCCAGGGACGGGAAGGCGACGGCACGCGCGAGTTGATACAGGGGCGGCAGGTCGCCGGGGCCGACGTAGCCGATGAAGCGGACCCAGGATTTGAGCTCGAGCGTCGCGACCGCCTGAATGACCGGCTCGTAATCCCAGCCGAAGTTGCCGGCCACCACCAGGGGAATCCGCTCGGCGGGCGGGATCCTGGCCAGCGCGCGAAGCGTGGTCAGATAGTTCTTACGAGGCTGGACCGTCCCGACCTGCAGCAGATACCGATCGGGCAGGGCATACCGAGCCCTGACCTCGGCGACGACGGCGGGCGCAGCCGGCAAGCCGAAGTCCGCTTCCACGCCGTGCGGAATCATCCGGCACCGCTCGGCGGGAACCCCGAGGATGCGAACCACCGCCCGCATCGTGGCCTCGGACGGGCAGATCACCAATCGGGCGACCCGAGCGGAGTGCGGGACGACGACGCGGGTCGCGAACCACTGTCCCCTCGGAAACCATTCCGGATGGTCATAAATGGCCAGGTCGTGGACCGTGACGACGCCCGGCAGTCCGTAGTCAACCAGCGGCAGGGCGTTCGCCGGACCGTGGATCAGCATCGTCCGATCCATCCGCATTCGAGCGGCGGTCAGCAGGTGGGGACCGATCAGCCGAGGCCCGCCGTGCCGGTAGAGCCGCAGTGACACCGCGGGGCTTTCGCGGAAGGCCGCGAGCAGGGCATGGATGTAGCGACCGATCCCGGTGGCCTCATCACCGCCAAGTGACCGGCCGTCCATGGCGACCCGGAGGTCAGGCGTAACTCGTGACCCGGACGTGACGCTCGAGGCCATCCACCACCGTGCGTGCCGGAAGCCGGTCGAAGTCGTCGACCGGCAGTGACGTGACACGCGGCCCGCGTGGCTCGACGGCCCCGCGATCGAGCAGGGCGAGAACGGTCGCGCCGCTGGCCGCGGCCACATGCAAGGCATCGCCGTCGTGGCCGAGGACGGCCTGGCTTCCCTGGGCGATCACCGCCACTTCCTCGATGGTGAGGTCGCGCAGGCTGGCGGCGATCGCCGGCTTGGCGATGCCGGCGCGGGTCTCTCGGACGATCGCCTCGTCATCCGGGCCTCCCAGGATCACCAGACGCCGAGCCCCTGATTGATTGGCCACGACCGCGAACCGCTCGGCCGCCCAGATCTGGCCACGCCGCCGTCCCGACCACGACCCGCGTCCCGGCAGCAGCACGAGGTACGCGCCCGGCTCAACGAATCCCGACCATCGCTCGCGGACGCGCTGCCGGACCGCCGCCGGCGGCTGCACGGTCGGCAGCTCGATCGAACCAATGGGGATGTCCCCCTCCCCGACCGAGCTTGCCAGCCGCCGGTTCGCGTCGACCGGATCGAGCCCGCGAATCCCGTGCACCCGCGTCGTGGCGATCAAGGCGAAGCGCCCATCGAGCATCACACGCTGCGGCACGCCGGCAAAGTAGGCGAGAGCCGCGGCCCACGCGCTGACCGGCGGGGTCAGCACGACCCGGTCAATCGCCCCGGTCCGGAGCCGGCGATACGCGGCCAGCCAGCGTCCACGGGATCCGTCGAGCACGAACGCACGGCCAACTGCCGGCAAGCCGAGCAGCGTCCCGATCGCTTCAGGCGCGGCAAAGATGACCGCGCCCGGGATCGCGCGCACGACCGGCTGCGCCATCAGTGCCTCGCGAACGTGGCCCCCCAGGATGATCGCGGTTCTCGAGCGGTTCTCGGTCATGTGATGTAGTGCTGGCCGCGCCGAACCACGGCCAGGTTATCCAGCGCCATCCCGGTCCCAAGCGCGATGCATGTCTCCGGCTCGGTAGCCACCCGGGCGGGGTGGCCGGCCCGCGGGCCGAGCAGCTCGGCCAGTCCGCGCAGGCGTGCCCCTCCGCCGGTGAGGATCAGACCGTTGCGGCGGAGTGCCGCCTGGCGTGCCACCGGAACCTCCGCGAGGACGCGCGCCAGGCATGCCGTGACCTGCGCCAGGTTTTCGGCCAAGGCCTGGCAAACCTCCGCTGATCCGACGCGCACCTTCACCGGGCGGCCGCCGGCATCGAGTCCCTCGACCTCCATGGCGCCATCTGCCCGCGCGGGCGTGGCGGAGCCGATCTGCACCTTGAGGCGCTCCGCTTCGCCGCGCGTGAGCCGGACCCCATACTCGCGCTGGACCAGCGCGTCGATCGCCTCGTCCAGCGCCCGGCTGCCGCCGGCGATCGATTCCATGGCCAGCACCTCGCCCGAGGCGATGGCGGCGATCTCGGTCGAGCCTGCCCCGAAGTTTCCGATCAGCAGCCCATCGGTCGTGGACACCGGCAGCCGGGCACCGATGGCGGCCGCCAGGGGCTTGTCGATCAGGTACGCGGTCTTCGCGCCGGCCTGCATAGTCGCCTCGAGCACGACGCGCCGCTGCGCGCCGGTCACGGTCGGCGCGACCGAGAGCATGATGTCGGGGCGGAAGATCCGCTGGCGGCCAACGATCCGGCCGATCAAGTATTGCAGCATGGTGCCGGCGACCTCGTAATCGACGACGTTCCCCTGGCCGACGGGACGGAGCTCTCGGGCGGTCCCGCCTCGTCCAAGGAGTTCCGCCGCCGCCCGGCCCACCGCCAGGACGTGCTCGCCCTGCGGGTCGGTCGCCATCACGGCGGGTTCGTTGACCACCACGCCCTCGCCCTTGACATAAACCATCATCCGCGACGTGCCCAGGTCGATGCCGATCTTCTTCGAGAGCACCTTCCCGTCAATCCCCGACGACCTTGGAGAGGTCCGGCCGCGGTTCGGGAGCCTGGCTCTCCGTCCTGACGACATGGGCGCCGAGATGTTCGAGCTTCAGGACCAGATCCTCGTAGCCGCGGTCCAGGTGGAAGATGTTCTCCAGCACGGTCGTCCCCCGAGCCGAGAGCGCCGCCACCACCAGCGCGGCGCCTGAGCGGATGTCGGGCACGCGCACCGATCCGCCGTGCAGGTGGCTCGGACCCGAGATGATGGCGCTGCGACCCTCGACGTAGATGTCCGCGCCGAGCTTGCGCAGCTCGGGGACGTGCTGGAAGCGATTCTCGAAGACCGCCTCCGACACCACGCACCGGCCGTCAGCCTGCGTCATGAGGCTGACGAAGGGGGCCTGCAGATCCGTGGGAAATCCCGGGTGGGGCCAGGTCGTGACGTCGACCGGCTGCAAGCGGCCATTGCCGATGACCCGCAGCGTGTGCTCCTCCTCCTCGACGGTTACGCCGGCAGCCCGCAGTTTCAAGATGACGGCCCGGAGCTCCGCCGTATCGATCTCCTCGACGGTGGCATCGCCTCCAGTGGCCGCGATCGCAAATGCGTAGGTCCCGGCCTCGATGTTGTCCGGGATAACCCGATGGGTCGCGCCGCTGAGCTCGCGCACCCCGTCGATCTGCAGGATGTCGGTGCCGATGCCGCGAATTCGCGCCCCCATCTTCAGCAGGAAGATGGCGAGGTCGACCACATGGGGCTCGCGGGCGGCATTATGAATCGTCGTGATGCCGTCGGCCGTCGCCGCCGCCATCATCAGGTTCTCCGTGCCGGTGACCGTCGGCATGTCCAGAATGATGGTCGCCCCCCGAAGGCGATCCGCCCGAGCCACGAACTCACCATCCTGCTGCTCGATGCGCGCGCCCATGGCGCGGAGCCCGACGAGATGCTGCTCGACCCGCCGCATTCCGATATCGTCACCCCCGGGCTTGGGAACCCTGGCCTCGCCGCGCCTGGCGATGAGCGGGCCCATGAGCAGGAACGAGGCCCGCATCTTGCTGGCAAGGGCGGACAGGACGTCCGCTCGGGCGAGGCCGCCCCCGTTGACACGGAGTTGCTGGCGATCGGTCGGGGACCACTCTACGTGGGCCCCGATGCGCTTCAGCAACTCGACCATGGTCGAAACGTCCTCGAGGCGCGGCACGTTCTTGAGCCGGCAGTCCTCGTCCGTGAGCAGGCAGGCCGCTAGGATCGGGAGGACGGCATTTTTGGAGCCGCTGATAGGGACTCGCCCGACCAATCGAGTTCCCCCCTCGATCTGGAGCTGGGCCACTAGCCGCTTAAGTTAGCATGCCCGCCGCGCAATGCGGCGACACCACTTATTGTCGCCGGCGACGGCGCAGCTCGGCGAGGCGCAGACGCGCCTCGGCGCGGGCGAGGGCTCCGGTGGCGGCGGCAAGGTCGGCGTCGGAGGCCTTCTGCTCGATAGCGGTCTGGGCGCGGCGGCGCGCTTCCTCCGCCCGAGCCTCGTCGATGTCGTCGGCGCGTTCCGCCGAGTCCGCGAGCACCGTGACCTGGTCGGGTCGCACTTCGAGGAAGCCGCCGGAGACAAAGAAGAACTGTTCCTCGTTGTCATTTCGGACCTTGACGCTACCGGGCGCCAGCGACGTCAGCAGGGGGATGTGCTTCGGCAGAATCCCGAGTTCTCCCTCAGAGCCTGGCGCGACCACGAAATCGGCTTCCCCCTCGAAGCGAACGCCTTCGACGGTCAGGATGCCGACGTGAAGCTTTGCCATGGACTAGCTTTTCGCCTTTGCCTCGGCGTCGGGCTTCTTTGCCTCGGCGTCGGGCTTCTTTCCGTCGGTCTCCGATTTCCTCGCTTCAGCTTTGCCGGTCTCGTTCTTTTTTTCGGCCGTGCCCTCTGCCTGCGGTTTCTTTGCCTCGGCCTTGGCCTCTGGCTCCTTTGCGCCGCCTTCTTTGGCGGCCTCCACTGCCTCGTCAATCGTCCCGACCA
>JALYYC010000078.1 GCA_030946755.1 Candidatus Dormiibacterota bacterium | reverse complement strand
GATCCGACATGCCAACTGATCGAACGGCGAAAGTCCCCACATCGAGGATTCCGTTAGGGGCGCCGGGTTGAAAGACAGTTGGGAGACGGGCTGGGTCGGCGCTGTGGCGTCCCCCTTGACGGCGCCCTGGGGCACGGGCGCTTCCGTGACTGGCAACACCGGTTTTCCGGTACGGCGATCAAGCACAAAGAGCTCGCCTTGTTTGGTGGTTTCCACTAGCGCGGGTACGGTGGAGCCTGCGATGGTCAGGTCGACCAAAGCCGGCTGGGCAGGCACGTCCATGTCCCACAAATCATGGTGCGTGCTTTGGAAAACCCAGGCGACGGCCCCGGTCTCGACGTTCAGTGCAACGATGGAAGACGAGTAGGTCTCGACATTCTTGTCGCGATTACCGCCGAACTGATCGGGCGGCTGGTTGCCCATCGGAATGAAGATTAAACCGAGTATGGGATCGTAGCTTGATATGCTCCAGCTGTTTGGCGAATTTTCCGAATATTTTGCATCGGCGGCAATGGGTGCGGTTTCGGTCGGCTTCTTGCTGTCCCAGTTCCAGACCAGCTTGCCCGAATTGATGTCGAAGGCACGGATTACGCCGGAAGGCTCGGTCGTCGAAACGTTGTCGTTGACCGCGCCGCCGACGACGATCAGGCCCTTGGCGATGATCGGTGGCGACGTCGAATAATAGGAGCCGGTCTTCACGTTGGGCATGTTGTGCCAAAGGTTCACGGTGCCGTCCGGGCCACCGAAGCCGGGACAAACCTTGCCACTGTCGGCGCTCAGCGCGATCAAGCGGCCATCGACCGTCGGCAGAAACAGGCGCTTGACGCAATCCGCGGAAGCCGCGGCGTTCGGTGGCATTGACGCATTGGTCACCGTTCCGTCGAAATAAGACAGACCGCGGCAGGTGAGATGCTGGGTGCTCTGGTACGGGGGCTCGCCGACCTTCGGATCGTATCGCCACTTTTCCTGACCGGTCTCCGCGTCGAGCGCAAAGACAAGGTCATGCGGCGTACACAGATAGACCGACGAACCTATTTTCAGGGGCGTCACTTCATAGGTTGTTTCGATTGGATCTTTCTTGCTGCGCACGTCGCCGGTGTGAAACTTCCACGCGACTTTAAGTTTCCCAACGTTCTGCGGCGTGATCTGGTCGAGTGTGGAATAGCGTTGCCCGGCCTGGGTGCCGCCATAGGCTGTCCATTCCTTTCCGGCATCTGTACCCAGCGTATGACCGCCGGATGCGCTTCGTTCCGGCAGGTTTCCTGCCAGATCGTGAGAGGGCGTCAAGGCAGCAAACACGGCAATCGCCACGCTTATGGACAACGCGCCAGCAAGAGCAGCCCAACCCGATCTAAAGACTGGGTCCCGCCGCCGCGATCGAACCGTGTGCGCGACCCATGGGACCACCAAAATGATACCAAGGGCGACTGTGAGGTCGCCGCGCGGCATTAGCTGCCACCAGTCCAGCCCGACTTCGAGCACCGCCCAAGCAAGAGTGAGCAATAGGAACAAGGCGTAAGCCCAAAGCGTGAGCGGATTGCGAGTCCAAACGAGGGTGCCGATCGCGACGAAGGCAAGTCCTTGAACGAGATAAATGGGAGATCCGCCCAGCGCGACAAGCCATGTGCCGCCCAAGCCAAGCAGCAGGCCAACCAGCGCAAGAACGGCAGTAAAAACGAGGCGTATGGACTGGCTGGACATGCGACGTTCCAATGCTGTTGAATTCGCGGTAATCCCCCGGTAGCTACAACGATGGCGAGCTAGGCTGGCTTTCGCCCGGATGCGCGCCGGCTCTTTGTGGAATTATGAAGATGCATCCCACAATGAAAGCTGCAAGAATAGCCGAGGCCGTGAACCTGCTGAAAGCGAAGCCGCCGTGGTTAAGTGGCTTATCGAGCAGATCGCCCACCGTGGCACCCAATGGCCGCGTCAGGATGAAGGCGCTCCAAAACAGCAGGGTCGGCGACACGTTCGTGTAAAAATAGGCTGCTGCGATCAGCATCAGGCCTGCGCCGAATACCAGCGCGCCACCTTCGTAACCGAGCCCGGTGGTATCCGCCATCCAATCGCCAAGTGCTGTGCCCAGGGTCTGGGAAAGTAAAATGGCTCCCCAATAAAACGCTTCGATCTTTGGCGTCGTGATGGTATCGACCGAAATCGAACCCGCAAATCGGTACCACAAACCAAGAGCAGCCATCAGCAGAACGAAAAGAATCGTCGCCCCTCCCGTGTAGCCGATGCCGAGCGATCGGTCAGCAAAGTCTGCCATTGCGGTGCCGGCCGTCGTGGTGGCGACGATCACAGTCCAATAAAGCAACGGATGGAACGATTTCGCCGCGATCTGGGCACCGACGGCTACGATAAACACGCCAATAAAAATGGCGCTCCCGATCGTATAACCGAGATGCATAGACATGGTCACGGCATCCCCCGCCGTCTCACCCAACGTCGTCGCGGCGATTTTGATGACCCAGAAGCCAAGCGTCACCGCGGGCACCTTACGCAAAGTTCTTTTGAAGGTGCTTTCCACGGCGTGGTCTTTCATCGACAAGCGAGATAGCCACGCACCTCAAGAATGCGGGCCAATCCGGCGTAAACCTCTGCTGACAACCGCGATAAACGGGGAGGGTTCCTTATCGCTTTTGGTCTATTAGTTGCGTCCGATTGTCAGGTTGGGGTGACTGGCGGCGGAAGCCCGAAAGCGCGGGGTTGCCAATGTTTAATTCCGCGGCCATGCCGTGGTAATCGCAGTCGATTATGTAAGCTCCCGACAAGGCGTGAAATCTCGCGCCTTCGAGTGGAGAGGCAAATGAATATGATGAAACTCTGTATCGTCGGCGGTACGACTCTGGCCCTGATTATGGGAACGCTGCCCGCGATGGCTTACACGGGTCAAGAGCTGGCCAAACAAGCCAAGGTCAGCATCACCGAGGCTCGCGCGGCTGCTCTAATGGCGTTCCCGGGCAAAATCACCGATGAAGAACTCGAGAAGGAGAAGGGCGGCAGTGGTCTGAGGTATTCGTTCGACATCAAGCGCGATAAAGTCACCCAGGAAGTTGGCGTCGATGCGCAAACGGGCAAGGTGCTGGAAAACGCGAAGGAAGGTCCCCATCCCGATTGAACAAGCACAAGAAAGGTGGTCTCTCGTTAGACCACTTTTTCTTTTCGGAATATGGCGCGAAACGGTGACCGGCGAACGAGAGTGGTCAATTTTGACCAGGCGTGTCCGTCCGAAGTTAAATCTTGGAAAGGCAATTCATGGCGACCGAAATTCGAGTGCCCGCAATCGCTACCGCTAGAGAAAAATTGTCAATCGGACGGTGGTTCAAACGCGCCGGGGACGCGGTTAACTCAAATGAGCCAATTGTCGAGATCGAGGCTGACAATGTGACACTGGAAATCCGATCGCCGATCAGCGGCGTACTGACGGCGGTTTACGTGAAGGACGGCGCATCTGTTGAAATTGGAACGGTTCTCGGATCAATCAGCCAGTTTTGAACCGGCGTGCCTGGATTTCGAAGACCAAGGATGATCGGAGGGGGCGACGAATCAGTCACGAGTGATGCCGTCCGGATGAGTAGATGATATCTCGAACTCACTTCCGCGAGCGATCGCGACGAGTGTTATCCCGCACGCATGTGCGGTTCGTACTGCTAAAGCCCTCGGAGCCGATATGGCAATCGAGATCGAAGATCCGATGGCTGCGGTCTTCTGAACCATCTCGACGGAAACGCGGCTGGTCAGAACGATGGCGCCATCTGCGCCTCTCGGGTGTGCGATAGCTAGCTTGTCGAGCGCGTTATGCCGTCCGACGTCTTCGCGTGCGGCGACGAGACCGGCGATCGGCGAATGGAAAGCCAGCGGCATGAGTCGCGCGCGTCGTCCGGTTGAGGTTGAGCGCCGGACAGTGCTTTGACAGCCATTTCGATTTGGCCCGATGCGATCGAAACACGGCGAATGAAAGACGGGTTTTGCTTTATGGCTTCGTTGTTGCTCAATCCCACAAAGGCCGCATCCGGTTGGCCTACGAGGCGCCGCTGTATGACCTTGAACTTCGCGCCACCTGGCTTGAGCCACATTCGAAGTTCGACTCCGTCAACGCCTGTAACCACATTCAAGTCTTCGATTTCTGACGCCGTTTCGATGTTGCCTTCCGCTGGCTAAAGTCGATCGCGAGATCAGTGATATCGGCCGGGGTTGCCATGACGACCGCGGCGGTCGTTCCGTCGTACACCAGCGCAATGG
>JALYYC010000071.1 GCA_030946755.1 Candidatus Dormiibacterota bacterium | reverse complement strand
GCAGGCGCTCGGTTACGACCTGGTTCATGACCCTTCTCGCCCGCGGGTTCCCCGTGACGGCGTCGATAAAGATGTCAGGCTCGAGCGTCAACAGCTCGACCGGCGTCATGGCAATCACCGAGGCCGTCGTCGGGATCTTATGGAGCAGTGCGATCTCTCCAAAGTAATCGCCGGCCCGCAGCCGGGCAACCTCCACGCCCTTCTTCAGCACCGCGACCTCCCCCTCATCGATCAGGTAGAAGCGCTCGCCGGCCTCACCCTCCCGAATGATGACGGTGCCGGCCGGCAAGGTCAGTGGCCGCAGCGACGCGGCCAATCGTTCGAGGACGACATTGTCGAGCGGCCGGAAGAGCGTGATCGCTCTGGCGCGGTCCAGTGCCGGGCCGGCGATGCTGGCGGCCCGGTCCAGCGCCCGAAGCGGTACGATGCCGAGCACCGCCAGCAGCGCGAGCGCCACGCCGGCGAGCAGAAAGGTGCCGCGCAGCCCCACGGCGAGGATGACAACCGGCGCGAGGATGGCGCCGATCCCCAGGGAGATGTTGTACAGGCCCTCCAGCACGCCGAGCACCCGCGAGAGAACCTGATCGGGCACCGTGCGTTGGAGGAGGGTCCGGCCGGCGACGTCCATGACGTTACGCCCGGCCCCGGCAAGGCCGAGAAAGACCACGGCGGTGATGAAGGCAGGGAGCGCTCCAATCAGGCTCAAAGCCAGGGCCCAGACGGCAATGCCCATGAGGAAGGGCCGGGACAGGTGGCTACGACCCACGAGGGTGGCGGTAACCGCGAGGCCGACGATGCCACCGGCGCCAATGGCGGCATTGAGGAAGCCAGGCCCTGAGGCGCCGATCCGGAGCACCTGGAAGCTCAGCACGATCAGGAGAACATCCAGCGCGCCCAGTTCCACGGAGAGGGCGAAGATCAAGGCAACGATCCATCGAGGTCCCTTCAGACTGCCAAGTGCGCGGATACCGCCCAGGGATGTGGCGAGAAAGCCACCCCCCTCCGGGGCGGCATCGGTTGACTGCTCCGCAGGGCGATGTCGGATTCGTGCAATCAGCAACGTGCTGCCGAGCATCACGGCGGCCATGACCGCCCAGACCAGGCCGGGACTGCCGACGCGTAAAAGCACCCCGGTGAGCGCCGGCCCGACGCAGATGCTGAAATTTTCGATCGTGCCGGAGACGGCATTGGCCGCAACAAGCTCGCCAGGCGTCCGGGCTAGCTCCGGGAGCAACGCCCCCTGGGCCGGGCGCGTCACCGTGACGCTCATCGCCGCCAGGGTGGCCACGAGGTAGACGACCATTGGGGGAAGAGCGAACAGCAAGGCCAATGCGGTTACGCCCATTGTCAGGACCTGTAAGGCGTACCCGAGCACCATCACCCGCTTCCGTGGGAGGCGATCGCCGAGCTGCGCCGCGATCGGCGCGAAGATGGCCGACGGCACCACCATCGCGAGCGCAAGAAGGCCGACGGTTCCAGACCCGCCGACGCCGTAGGCATAGACGAGGACGGCGATCCACGTGGACCACTCCGCCGCATTGAAACCGCTGAACGCCAGCTCCAGCCGTCTCAGGTCCGGATTCCGCACCACCTCGCGGAATACCGCGAGCCGGTCAGGCGTCGCCATCATCGAAACGAACTAAAGGCCGGGCAACCGCTGGCGAACCGCCTGCTCCACGGTCGATGCCACCTCAGGCGATTCCCCGACCAGCTCCCTGAAGCGGTCGCCCGCGATCATCAGCAGCCGCACCGGCTCCGCCGCGGTCACCGTCGCGAGCCGCGGGTAGCCGAAGCCGGCGCCCCAATCCAGTGCGGCCAGCTCACCGAAGAAGTCACCCGGTCCAATTGTGGCCAGGCGCACGTCCTCGCGGCGCACGTCGGCGGTGCCCTCGAGCAAGATGAAGAAGTCGCGGCCATAGTCCCATCGCTCAACGATCGCCGTGCCGCTGGAGACGGACACCACGCGTGCCGAAGCGACCACCCGATCCAGCTGCTCGTCAGTCAGGGAGGCAAACAACGGCACCGCCCGCACTGCGGAGCGGTCCACCGGACCCGCGGCCGCCGACGGGTGCTCGACCGAGCGTCCACGCTGGATGCCGGGATGCCGGTCGTATTCTTCCCGAGCCGGTGCAGCCGTCATCAAGCCATCGATCGGTGCCGCGGCGAGCCAGTCGAAGACGCGATCGATATGGCTCGGCCCGGTGTTGTGGTTGACGACACACATCCGCAGGGCGTAGCGTCCGTGCAGACGGGTCGAGGAAAGCCAGGCTTGGCCTTCGTCCTCGATGCCCTGGAGCAGCGCCCGATTGACGTGCTCGTGGACTGCCTCATCGTCGGTTCCGCGGACGCGGCGGCGGAAGCATACGACGCTTAGCGTCACCGGGCAGAGCAGCTCGAACTCCTCACTCGCCTCGATCCGCTGCTGGGCGCGCCGCGCCAGGTCCATGGCCCGATCGATCGCGCCGCGGAAATTCTCCACGCCGAAGTATTTCAGCGACATCCAGACCTTGATCGCCCGGCACATCCGCGATTGCTGCATCCCGAGGTCGGCGAAATTGACCTCGCGATTCCCGATTTCCAGGTCTTTGAGATAATCCGGCGCGATCTCGAATGCCCTGCGTAGCCGGTGTCCCTCCCTGACGAGCAGCGAGCCACATTCAAAGGGCTGATACAGCCATTTATGCGGGTCAAGGGTGACGGAGTTGGCGAGTTCGATGCCCGCGAGAGCCCGCCGCCCTCGTTCGGTAATCGTGGCGAACCCGCCATAGGCGCCGTCGATGTGAAACCAGGCGCCCTCGCGGCGGCAGATCTCGCTGAGCTCGCTGAAGGGATCGACCGCCCCGGTGTTCGTCGAGCCCGCCGCCGCCGCAACGAAGAGCGGCCGGCGTCCGGCCGTGCGGTCCGCCGCGATGGCAGCGGCGAGGGCATCGGGACGCATGCGAAAGCGTTGATCGACCGGCAACACCCGAACCTGGTCCGGTCGGAAACCGAGGATCCGCGCGGCGCGGGCGAGCGAGGCATGGGCCTGGTCTGACACGTAAACGACCACGTCAGGGGCCATCGCCCCGATCAGGCTCTCACGCGCGCACGCGAGGGCGGTCATGTTGGCAGCCGAGCCACCGCTCGTGAGGATACCGGCTGCCTCAGGTGGGTAGCCGATCCACTCCTTGAACCAGTCGAGCACAGTCAGCTCCACCTGGCTCGGACCGGCACCCTCCTTCCACGAGCCGCCATAGAGGTTGCAGGCGCTTGCGATGAAGTCCCCAAGGGCCGCGGGCCAGGTTCCGAAACCGGGCACAAAGGCGAGGTAGCCGGGGTGATCGTATCGCGCCGTGAATGGCAGGACATCGCGGACGAGACCGGCAAGGACCTGCTCAAAGGGGACGCCGCGTTCCGGAGGCCGCTCCCCGAGGCGCTGTTCCATCTCGTCCCGCGTGGCCGTGCGCAGGACAGGGTCCCCTTCCGGATCGGCAAGTCGCGCCACCAGCATGTCAACGACCTCCGTGCCAAGCCTGCGCATGGTTTCGGAGTCCACGGCCAGCGGATTGACCTCGAGCGGGTTCGTCACCTTAGCCCCATACGCTTTTCGGAGTCTTATCACGCCGCGCAGGTATGGTCAAGGGCGGCCCGGCGGCCCACCGGTAAACTCGGGCCATGGGCTCCAGCAGTTCAGGCCCACTACCTCGCGCGGCCCACAAAGCGACCTTCGACGATCTTCGCCTGGATCGGACCACGATCTCCGACGGCGACTTCGAGGAGTGCCAGTTCCGTAACTGCTCCTTTCAGGAAGCGGAGTTCGACGCGTGCCGCCTGATGACGTCGTCCTTTGTTGGCTGCAACCTTTCCCTGGCACGGTTTCCTCGGACGAGGTTGGCCACCGTGCAGTTCAAGCGATCGAAGCTGGTCGGGATCAACTGGACCGTCGCCAGATGGCCGCAACTTGGTCTGGGCCAGGCACTGAACTTTAATGACTGTGTCCTGAGCCAGTCGGTCTTCATCGGCCTGGCCCTAAAGGGCGTCAGTTTCAAGGACTGCATCGCCCATGAGGTCGATTTCTCAGATTCGAACCTCGCAAAATGCGACTTCTCTGGAACGGACTTGTCGGGGGCGCGATTCAACCACACCGACCTCAGCGGCGCCGACTTCCGAAGCGCCCGCAACTACACGATCGACCCAATGGCGAACACGCTCAAGGGAGCGCAATTCTCGCTTCCGGAAGCCGTCGCCCTGTTGACCGCGTTGGGAGTCGTCATCGTCGACGAGTAGCGGACGCGTTGTCGGCTACCGGTAGCGCTCGGGGAGTCGCCGAACCTCTACCGATCTCCCAAGCAACAGCGAAAAGATGCGGTCGGCCGTCGCCGAGACGTCGCTTGTCCAGAAGGATTCGGCGCCCTTCCGGGCGGCCGGGTTGAGGAGGCCGTTCGTGTCAAGCACGCGACGTACCTGCCTTGCCACCGCGGGACCGGTCCCGATCAGGACCACGTCCGGGCCGACGACGTCCGCGATGAGCGGTCGGATGAACGCGTAATGGGTGCATCCCAGGACGATCGTGTCGGCGGACGCCTCGAGCAGTGGCGCGGTATGTTTCTCCACCAGCCGGCGGGTCTCGGGTCCATCCAGGTCGCCTGCTTCGACCTGCTCAACCAGCCCGATCCCCGGTTGCGTAACCACCTCAACGCCTTTTCCGAACCGCTCGAGCAATGCCGCCAGCTGCGTGCTCTTGATCGTCCCCTCGGTGGCCAGCACACCCACCACACCACGACGCGTCGCAGCGGCCGCTGGCTTGACGGCCGGCTCCATCGCGATCACCGGGACGTCGAGGTTCCGGCGAAGATGTGACGCGGCCGCCGCCGTGGCGGTGTTGCAGGCAACCACGATGGCTTTGGCGCCCTGGTCGAGAAGGAATTTGGTGAGCGTCATCGATCGCTGGCGGATGTATTCCGCCGACTTGCTGCCATAGGGCACGTGCGCTGAGTCCGCAACGTAGACAAGTTCCTCACCGGGGGTCTCTGCCTGGATCTCCTTGAGTACGGAAAGGCCGCCCACGCCGGAATCGAAGATGCCAATCGGCCCTCCAGGATCGCCCTTCTGGTTGGGCAAGTCAGGCGAGGCAGACGGTGGTAGTTGTGTCCGTGCAGGACGGTGCCGATGCCATTTGGGGCAAGTGTACGGAGAAAGGCGCACGGTACACTCGGGTCGTGGCGCTCCTGTTGCTGCTCTGGTTCGCCAACGAGGAGCGGGACCTGGTTGAGCCTCTTGCCCGGCTTGGCTCTTAAGGACCCCGCTCGCCGTCTCTCGCGCTTCATGTCGCAAGAGGAGGCAGAGGGGTTACGCGGACGGACCGTTGTGATCGTCGAGGGGTTCAGCGACCAGGTCGCCCTCGAGACCCTGGCTCGTCGCCAGGATCGAAATCTGGAGGCCGAAGGCATCTCCATCGTGCCCATTCGCGGCGCGCAGGCCATCGGCACGTTCATCCATCTCTTCGGACCGCAGGGATATGACGTCCGCCTTGCCGGACTGTCTGATGCGGGGGAGGAGGGCTACGTCCGGCGGGCGCTCGAGCGGGCCGGCTTCGGCACGAATCTGACTCGGCCCGATCTCGAGCGATTGGGCTTTTACGTCTGCGTCGATGACCTCGAGGACGAATTGATCCGGTCCCTTGGCGCCGCCGTCGTCGAACAGGTCATCGAGGTCCAGGGCGAGCTCCGACCGTTCCGCACCTTTCAGCGCCAGCCGGCGCAGCAGGGCCGACCCATCGAAAAGCAGCTCCGGCGCTTCATGGGCACGCACGCCGGCCGCAAGGCGCAGTACGCGCGGGCACTGGTCGACGCGATGGACCTCAGGCGGGTCCCTCCCCCGCTCGACCGTCTTCTGGCTTACCTCGTGCCGTCCACGCCTGGTGCCTCGTGAACCCTCTCCTCTCACCGGCCGCGGCGCTTGGATCGGCGGCAACGCTCGGGATCGCCGACTTCACCGGAGGATTGGCGGCCCGGCGCACGCCGCCACCGAGTGTCACCATGGGCATCGAGCTGTGCGGCCTGGTCGCGCTTCCCCTGGCCGTTTGGCTTCTGCCCCTGCACTGGAACGCGCAGTCAGCCGTCTTTGCCTTCATGGGTGGCACGATCGGCGGGTTCGGGCTCATCCTCTTCTACCGCGCGATGATGCTGAACTTGATTGGTGTGGTCGCGCCCATCACTGCGGTCGTTGCGGCGGGTTTGCCCACGATCGTTGGCCTCTTCGGTGGCGATCGGTTGCATCTCGGCCAATTCGGTGGCATCGGCCTGGGACTGCTGGCGATCGCCTTGATCAACTGGGGCGATCGCGAGGCGGCCGCTGGGGTCCGGGCTGCCTTCGGCCTGGCGATCGTTGCCGGCGCCTGCTTCGGACTCTTCTTCATCCTGGTTCACGCGGGGAGCGCCTCGGGGGTCACGGCCTTCTTGACCAGCCGCCTCGGCTCGGCGGTCACGGCCCTTTCCTATGCGCTGGTCAGGCGGGTATCGATCGTGCCGCGCCGCCCTAGTTGGCGCCTGATCGGGGTCGGTGGATCATTTGACGGCGTCGGCGTCGTTCTCTATCTCTTCGCGACATTTCACGGTCTGTTATCGCTGACCGCGCTGCTCACGTCCTTCTATCCGGCCTTCACGGTTCTCTGTGCTCGGATCTTCACCCGAGAGCGGATGACTGTCCTGCAGGCGGCGGGAGCGGTATTGGCAGTCGTTGCGGTGGCCCTGATTGCGGCAACCTGACCGCCTTCGACAGTTCGTGTACCGCGAAGGAATCATCGACCTCGGCTGGGGCCATCCCGACCCGGATCTGTTGCCGGTTGACGGGCTGCGACGAGCATCCGCTCGCGCCCTGATGGCGAGCCAACCCGCACCGCGCGGGAAGCGTGTCGCGATTATCACCAACGGCGGCGGACCGGGCATCCTCTGCGCCGACGCCTGCGAGGCGAACGGGGCGAGGCCTCTGACGGAAGCAGTTCTTTCAAGCGGCTGACGACGTTGTCCGGGAGCACCGGCACGATCAACCTGGATGAGACTGTCGCTCGGGGGTGGTCATCGGAGCTGGCGACGCGCATCCTCCAGGAGGCGGATCAGCTCATCGATATCGTCCGGACCAGTTCGGAAGTTGGTGATGCAGGCACGCAAGACAGGACGTCCCGGAGAAATGGTCGTCGTGAAGAGACGAGCTCGACGCACTGACGCGGTCGACGTGAAAGTGCCGTCAGTTTCCGCCGGTAAATAGCCAAATCGCTCCCCGAACTGGTCGAACGAGTCGCCGTTCCGTCTCACGCCGAACGGGCTTCCGATCCAGTCGACGGATCTGGGTCGAAGAGTCCGAAGTAGCGCGGGCTCGAAAAGTGCATCTGGTAGCGCGTGAGCCCCTCGGCCGCCAACCGAAGTGCGGAAACGGGTTCCAGCGGCTTCTCAAAGTCGACCTGGTCCACGAATGCCCGAACCTCGGCGCGATCCACGTCGCGCCAAACTGGTAGCTCATCCACACGTTTGGCGTACTCCTCGATGGTGGCCAAGAGCACGTGCCAGAGCTTTGCCCGCACTGGGGCGTCGAGTTGGAGCATCACCTAGCGTTTACTCACGGGTGGCAGTTAGCGCCAACGCTGCGCGCCCAAAGGATCAGCGGCACCTGGAGCGGCAACCGCAGCCAGGCGGCCAGCACAGCAACCCGCGGCCAGCCTCGTTCGGGGCGACCTGCCTCGACCGCCATCTTCAGGTTCGCGGGGAACACCACCACGAACAGCGCCATGGTCGCCAGGGCTCCGGCTCGACGCGTTCGCCGACCCAGAATCGCGGCGGCGCAGGCCAACTCGAGGATCCCGGTGATGAGAACGATCTCGCGGGTGCGGCCGAAAGCGAGCCAGCCTGGAACGATCCGGCGGTATGGTGCTGGAACGATAAGGTGAAGCAGGCCAGAGCCCGCCAGGAGGGCGGCGAGTCCAGCCCGACTCAGATCCCGACCGCGCGCCCACCC
>JALYYC010000070.1 GCA_030946755.1 Candidatus Dormiibacterota bacterium | reverse complement strand
CCGCCCTGAATACACGAACACAACATCTAGGGGCTGGTTCTCTGTGTTTCCACCAGTACACAAGATTTGCCCGCAGATCGTTGACAGGTAGCTGTCGCGGTGGTAACTTCCAGCGTGTCGGTGGCATCAAGTGGGGAAAAGTGGTGAAAATGAGACAACTGGTGGTTCGCGCTGATGTTTCTCGGGACCTACCGCCACTCGGTGGACCAGAAGGGTCGCGTTGCCATCCCTGCCCGGTTTCGGGAGCAGTTGCCGACCGGCACGATCATCGCCAAGGGCGCCGAGGGCTGCTTACAGGTCTATCCGCCCGAGGAGTGGGCGCGGGAACAGGGCGTCCAGCGGTTGGGGTCGATGACTCCGGCCGAGGAACGGCGCCTCGCCCGCATGATGTTCGGCGCCGCCCGGGAGTGCGAATTCGACGTCCAAGGACGAATCGTCCTCACCCAGGACCTGCGGCAGTACGCCGGCATCTCGGGGACGGCCTGGATCGTGGGTGTCAACAACTTGATCGAAATCTGGAACGACGAGGCCTGGCGTCGCATCGGCGAGGCAACCCCGGAGGAGTACACGCGAATCCAGGACCGGGTAGCCGAACGGCGGCGTTCCAGTGGCCAGTGACGGTAGTGATCGACGCGTTTCCGACCGTGAGCCCGGACTGACCGGGCACCGACCTGTACTTTTACAAGAGCTAATAACCAGCCTTCGACCAGCCCCCGGGCAGGCGTTCATCGACGCCACGCTGGGCGGTGGGGGATATGCGCGAGCGCTGATCGAGCGCTTGCGACCGGGCGGGACCCTGCTGGTCCTCGACCGGGACGCCGCCGCCATCGAGCGATTCGCCCGGGAGCCCGTGCCTCCAGACGTCACCGTGAAACTGGAGCACACCAACTTCGCCAGGATCGCGGAGGTGGCCGCCGGTATGCCGCCCGTACGCGGCATCGTCTTTGACCTTGGGCTCTCCTCCGATCAGCTCGATGACCCGAACCGAGGCTTCAGCTTCCAACGCGATGGGCCGCTCGACATGCGGCTCGATCAGAGCGAGCCGAGGACCGCCGCAGACCTCCTGAACCGGGAACCGGTCTTCGAGGTACGGCGCATCCTGAAGGACTTCGGGCAAGAGCGATGGGCCGCGCGGATTGCGCAGCGCATCGTCGATCAGCGGCAACGTCAGCCGCTTCGCACTACGAAAGATCTCGCCGACCTGGTGGCCGGAGCCATTCCCCGGGGGGCCTGGCCCAGAGACATTCATGTCGCGACCAGGACATTCATGGCGGTGCGGATCGCGGTGAACCGTGAGCTCGAAGCGATCGAAACCGGGTTGAAGGCTGCTATCCAGGTGCTCGCAAGCGATGGGCGCGTCGGGGTCGTCTCTTTCCACTCTCTCGAGGACAAGATTGCAAAGAACCTATTCAACGTCGAAGCAACAGACTGTATTTGTCCGCCCCAAGCGCCCGTTTGCATCTGCGGGCACCATCGCTCCGTGCGCGTTGTGACGCGCAAACCGATTACGGCGTCAGAGGCCGAGATACGTGAAAATCCACGTTCCCGGTCGGCCAAATTACGAGTCGCGGAGAAGTTATGAATCGTGTCAATGCCTTTCCACAAGTCAATACCTGAGCGGCCGCATGGTGGAACCCGTCCCTCCTGGGCATCTACTAGTTTTGCGGCCCCGCCGGCCCGATCCGACCCCTCCGGCGCGCGCGGTACCCCCTTCCCGCGCGCGCCGGAGTCGTGGCCGGCCTTCGCTCTCGCCGCTCGTGGGCGCGGCAACCCTCATCGCCGGGGCGTTGCTGCTGGTCGCACAGTCGGCGGCCGCCACCCAGGCGAGCTACCAGATCGCTACTCTCAAGCAGGAGCAGGCGAGGCTGGCGGCGGCGCACGATCAATTGCAATCACAACTGGCTGCCGATCAGGCCGCCAACCGTGTGGCGCTCGCGGCGGAGCAACTCGGCATGGCACACCCGTCACGCTGGCAGTACGTCCACGGCGCCGGCTCCCCGATTGCCCTTCGTCAGCCTCCCGCCGACGGCGGCCGGCCGGGGGTAGTCAATGGCGTCCTTGCCGTCCTGGGCGCGGTGACGGGACGCCCGGTGGACCCCTCGAACCCAACCCGTTAACCGGGCGCGCTCGGGCGTGAGGGCCTCATCAAGTCTCGAACCGCGCAGTCGCATCCTCGCCTTGATGGCGATCGTACTGATCAGCTACCTGGTGCTATTCGGCCGCCTCGTCTACTGGCAGGGCTGGCGCCATGACGACATGGTGCGGCTGGCCGCCAGTTACCACAACGACACGCTGACACTGCCGGCCGTGCGCGGACGGATCACGGACCGGAACGGCGCACTGCTCGTCAGCAATACAGCCGTTTTCTCGATCTTTGCCTCGCCGGATCAGATCTCGGCCAGCGACCGGCAGCAGATCGGAGACCAGCTCGGGCCCATATTGCACCTGACCGCCGACGAGTTGAAGGGCAAGCTGGCGACGACTTCGAAGTTCATCTACCTCGCCCGGCGGGTACCGGCCGTCGTCGCGGCCGAGCTCGACACGATGCACCTGCCCGGGATCGGGAAGATCGCCGAGACGCAGCGGTCCTACGTGGATGGGGCCGGGCCGGGGACCAGCCTGGCGGCCAATCTCCTTGGGTTCACGAATGATGCGGGGGTTGGCAACTACGGCGTGGAGGGGTATTACGACCGGATCCTCGGCGGGCAGGCCGGATTTGAGGCGACGGTGCGCGACCTCGCCAACCGACCCATCATCCTCAGCGACCGACAGCGGCGAGACGCCGTCAACGGGATGACGCTGCAGTTGAGCCTCGACAGCGCGATCCAGGTCGTGGCCGAACGCGCTCTGGCAGAGGGGGTTCACAAGGTCCAGGCGCAGAGTGGATCGCTCGTGATGATGGAACCCAGCACCGGTCGGATCGTCGCCTGGGCGGACGTCCCGAGTTACAACGCCAATAATTTCGCGAGCACCCCCACGGCCCAATTCATCGATCCGATGGTCTCCGATCTCTACGAGCCCGGATCCGTGATGAAGGTTGTCACCCTTGCCGGGGCGCTCGACGACCACGCGATCACCCCGGATTACCGCTTCAACGAGACGGGGACGGCGGTGGTCGGCGGATACGCCATCCACAACTGGGACAACCGGGCGCACGGCATGGTCACGATGACCCAGGTCCTCGAAAACTCGCTCAACGTCGGCGCCATCCGCGCACAGCAAATGGAGGGGCCGGACCGCTTCTACCAGTACCTCCAGCGATTTGGAATCGGTGGCCGGACCGGGGTTGACGTCGCCGGCGAGACGTCAGCGCCACTGGCTGACCTCGCGAAATGGAAGGCGTCGCAACTGGCCACCGCGTCCTTCGGCCAGGGCATTGACGCGACGCCGATCGAAATGCTGGCGGCGGTGAATGTCATCGCAACGGGCGGCAATCTGGTCTGGCCCCACGTGGTGGACCAGGTCATCGATGGCCAGGGAGTGAGTCATCCCACACACCCACGGGTGCTCCGCCAGGTGATCAGTCCGAAGGCAGCGCAGCAGATGCAACAGATGATGGTGTCCGTGGTGGAGCACGGCTCCGGGTTTGCCGCCCGCATCGACGGCTTCAAGAACCTCGTCGCCGGCAAGACCGGGACCGCGAGCATTCCGGAAAACGGCGGGTATTCAAAGCAGGACACAATCGGGTCCTTCGTGGGGTTCCTTCCCGCCGATCACCCGCAATTCATCATGATGGTCGTCGTCCGCAAACCGCAGATTCTCTTCGAGGGCGCCTACGTCGCGGCGCCGATTTTCAAGACGGTCGCGAGCGCCCTGATCACCCAGTGGCAGATCGCCCCATGACGGCGGCGTGAATGCCACAGTCAATAATGGCGCTGTGGCGGTCGGATTGAGCGAGATCCTCGAGGCGACGCAGGGCCGGCTGATCCGGGGGTCGGCCGATCGCCCATTCACCCAGCTCTTCATCGACTCTCGCGAGGTTCAGCCGGGAGGCCTATTCGTCGCCTTGAAGGGTGCGGAGCAGGATGGGCATGCCTACATCCCGCAGGCGCTCGAACGCGGCGCGACCGGCGTGCTCTGCGAGCGCGACCCCGGCGTCGAGGCCACCACCGGCGGAGCCGCCGTGATCGAGGTCGCCGACACGCGCAAGGCGCTCTTCGACATGACGTCGCATCGGCTCCAGCGGCAGAACCTTCCGATCGTCGCGATCACCGGCAGCGCGGGGAAGACGACCACCAAGGACCTGATCGCCCATGTCCTCGGACGCCGTCTTCGCGTTCGGAAAAGCGAAGGGAACCTCAACACCTACACCGGAATCCCGATGACGATCTTTCAGATGGACGCGGCCGATCGTGTCCTCGTGGTCGAGTACGGAATGTCGCGTGCCGGCGAGATTGCCGAGCTGACCAGCATCGCTCCACCCAATATCGGCGTCGTGCTCAATGTCGGCCTGGCTCACGTTGGCTTCCTCGGCTCGATCGAGGGGGTCGCGGCGGCGAAGCGGGAATTGGTCGAGGGGCTGGCGCCCGACGGCCTGGCGGTGCTCAACGCCGATGACGCACGGGTTCGCGTTATGGCCTCGGTTTCGAAGCGGACCACCCTCTTCGGGATGGGCAACGGGGCCGTGGTTCGGGCGGAAAAGATTCGCCTGCAAGGGCTCGAAGGCAGCCGCTTCTGGCTGGTCACACCGCGCGGGTCGGCGGAGGTCTTTCTCCGGCTGCCGGGCCAGCACAGTATCCTGAACGCCCTCGCCGCGGCGGCTGTCGCTCTGGAGTTCGATTTCGACGCCTCAGCCATTGCGGCTGCGTTGCACGGCTTCGCGCCGCCGGCTCGCCGGATGAACGTCGTGGCCGGGCTTGCCGGCAGCACCATCATCGACGACTGCTACAACGCCAGTCCGGGCTCGATGGAAGCCGCTCTTGCGGTGCTCAGGCTGGCGCCACCGGGATCGGTCAAGGTCGCGCTTCTTGGTGACATGCTCGAGCTCGGCGACCATGCAGACAAAGCACACGCTGATGCGGGTGCGCTCGCTGGCACGTCTGCCGACTGGGTGATCGCGGTCGGCGATCACGCGAGTCGAATCGTGCAGGCGGCGCGTCACGCCGGGCTGCCTGCCGATCGCGCCGTCGTCGTGGACAACGTCGAGGGGGCGATCGGCGCCGTTAAGCCGCTGCTGTCCCCACGGACCCAGGTGCTGGTCAAGGGTTCCCGTGGCATGCGCATGGAGCGGGTGGTCGATGCCATCCGCGCGGCCTCCTGATGGGGCCGCTGATTCTCTTTATGGCCGGGGCGCTCACGTGCGCGCTGCTGTTTCCAACCGCCATCGGGATTCTTGCCCGGGCGAAGATGGGTCAGCAAATCCGGGAGGAAGGGCCTGCCGCGCATCTCGGGAAGGCGGGCACCCCGACGGCGGGGGGTCTCGTGTTCCTGCTCGTGGCGACGCTGCTCTACCTGGTGGCGGACCGATCTGCCGCTGGCGGGCTGGTGTTGCTAGCGCTGCTCCTGGGTGGCGGTCTCGGCTTTATCGATGACGCCTCAGCGATTCGTGGCGGTCGCAACCTCGGCCTGAAGGCGCGGCAGAAGATTGTTGTCCAGCTCCTGATCGGGGCCGTGCTCGGCTACCTGGCGTTTCGCTGGAACCTCACCCGGCAGCTGGTCCCGTTCGACGGCTGGCACCCGCTTGGCGCCGTCTGGATGATCGTCGTCGGTGCGGTGGCATTTGCCGCCGGCTCCAACGGCTTCAACCTGACCGATGGAAGCGACGGGCTGGCCGGCGGTGCGGGTGCCATCAGCCTCGGGGCGCTGGCGTTCGTTGCCGTTCTCCAGCACCGGCCCGGGGCCGGCGCGATGGCTGCGGTGCTCGCCGGGTGCCTGGTCGGTTTTCTCTTTTACAACGCCTTCCCCGCCCGCATCTTTATGGGTGACACGGGAAGCCTGGCGCTCGGAACGGCGCTTGTCGCCGCCGCCATCAGCACCGGGTACCTCTGGTACCTCCCCCTGCTCGGCATCGTGTTCGTCGTCGAGACCGTCTCGGTGATCGCGCAGGTGGCGAGTTTCAAGCTGACCGGCAAACGCATCATCAAGATGTCGCCGCTGCACAACCATTTCATCGTGAGTGGCTGGCGCGAGACCCGAATCGCCGCGACATTCTGGGCCGGCTCGGCGGTCGCCGCCATCCTATCGATCGTCATCGCCCACCCGAGCAGCGTCGGATGATCGAGTTCGATGGCCGGCGGGCGCTGGTGATCGGGTATGGGCGAAGTGGCCGCGCCGCGGCCTCCTATCTCAAACGCCAGGGCGCGAAGGTGACAATCGTTGATCGAGCCGATACGCCGGAGTTGCGCGCGGCATTGGTGCGGGACGGCGTCGCGGGTCAACTTGGCGAGTCTGCGACACCCGACCTTGACGCCTGCGACCTGGTCGTGGTCAGTCCTGGGGTGGCGTGGGATGCACCGCTCGTGGAGGCCGCGAGGCAACGGGGGATCGAGGTAACCAGCGAGATGGACCTTTTCTTCGAGGTTTGCCCCTGCCCGATCGCCGGCATCACCGGCACCAACGGAAAGACCACGACAACGGCCCTGACGGCCGAGGTCTTGCGGGCCGGCGGCCTGACCGTGGTTCGAGGTGGCAACATCGGCGAGCCCGTCCTCGACCGGCTGGACCAGCTTCGCCCTGGGGATTGGGTCGTGCTGGAGTTGAGCAGCTTTCAACTCGAATCGATTCGCCGGCCTCGGCTTCGGATCGGCGCCGTCTTGAACGTGACCCCGGATCACCTCGACCGCCACAAGACCATGGACCGGTATCGGGAGATTAAGGCACGGGCGGTCACCTTTATGGAGCCCGAGGACCACGCGGTCCTCAACTTCGACGACCCGTCGTGTAAGGCGATGGCGGGTCAGACCCGGGGCCTGGTGCTCCCCTTCGCGGTTCGCAACCAGCTCGAATCAGGCATCCAGGTGATCGACGGCACGATCAGCCGCAAGGACGGTGCGACGGTCCAGACGGTGCTCCCGGTTCGCGACGTTCCGCTACCCGGGGCGCACAACCTCTCCAATGTGATGGCGGCGGTCGGCGCCGGCCTCGCTGCCGGCGTCGCGACCAGTGCGATTGCCAACGCCGTTCGCCAGTTCAAAGCGGTGGAACACCGGCTGGAGCTGGTCGGGACCTACGACGGCGTCCGCTGGTACAACGATTCGAAGGCGACCAACCCCGATTCCACCTACAAGGCGCTGGAGGCGTTCCCCGAGCCGATCGTCCTCATCGCCGGCGGCCGCAACAAGGGGATCGACGTCGCGCCACTGGCCGCCACGATCGCTGAACGGGTCGCGGGCCTGGTCGCGATGGGGGAGATGGGGGCCGAACTGGCGAAGTTGGTTCAGCGCGCCGGCCTCGACCAGGTCGTCGTGGCGTCGGACCTGCGCGATGCCGTTCGCCGCGCGGCGTCGATGGCGAGGCCGGGATCGGTGGTACTCCTGTCGCCCGCCTTCACCAGCTATGACATGTTCCGCGATTACGAAGACCGCGGACGCCAGTTCAAGGCGACCGTGCTCGAGGAGCTGGGGGCATGAGGCAATTGGCCACGCTCGAACTGCCGGTCCCGCGCCGCACCCGGTCGCTTGCCGGGAGTACCCTCTGGCGTCGGGGCGACAAGTCCCTGATCCTCGCGGTGGCGACGCTCAGCGCCTTCGGCCTCGTGATGGTCTTCTCCGCCTCGGAGGTCCAGGGCTGGCTCTGGTTTCACAACGCGGCTTACTACTTCGAGCGCCAGCTGGTCTGGCTTGGTCTCGGCCTCGTGCTGCTCTGGTTCGGTGCTCACCTCGACTATCACCGGCTGCGCCCACTGGCGGGACCGCTCGGAGCGCTGACCATGGTCCTGCTCGTCCTCGTGCTCCTGCCTCACTTTGGCCGCGAGGCATATGGTGCGCGACGCTGGCTCCAGTTTGGGCCGCTGAGCATGCAGCCGGCAGAGCTGGCCAAGGCCACCGTGATCGTCTTCATGGCGGTGTGGCTCGAGCGGCATCGAGACCGACTGACCTCCCTCGAGCGCGGCGTCGTGCCCTTCCTCGCCCTGCTCGGACTGGTCGTCGCGATGATCATCCTCGAGCGTGACCTCGGAACGACCATGATCGTGGCTGCGATCCTGCTAGCGCAGTTTCTCGTCGCCGGCGGAAAGAAGCGCCACCTGCTCCTCTTACTGCTGATCGTCGGGCTGGCCGGCTTCGTGTTCATCCGCATGGAGCCGTACCGTCTCCACCGGATCATGGCTTTTCTCAACCCCTGGTCCGACCCGCTCAATACCGGCTTTCAATCGATCCAGTCGGTGCTGGCACTCGGGTCGGGCGGTATCTTCGGCCTGGGCCTGGGCCAGAGCATTCAGAAATACCAGTGGCTCCCCTTCGCACACACGGACTTCATTTTTGCCATCGTCGGCGAGGAGACTGGCCTGATAGGGACCACGGGGGTGCTGGCGCTCTTCGGCCTGTTCGCGTACCGGGGGTACCGCATCGCGCTGAAGGCGCCCGACGCGTTGGGATCCCTGCTGGCCTGCGGCGTCACCACCTGGGTGGCATTCGAGGCCTTGATCAATATCGCCGCCGTGACCGTCACCCTGCCGACCACCGGCATTCCGCTTCCCTTCATCAGTTATGGTGGCTCGTCGCTGGCGATCACGTTGCTGGCGGTCGGCATACTGATGAATGTCGCCATGCAGGGCGAGAAGGTGGGTTGGATCCGGCATGCGGGTATTGATCTCGGGCGGCGGAACGGGCGGACACTTGTTCCCAGCGATCGCGGTCGCCCAGGCCCTCAGCCGGATCGACCCTGACGGGCAGGTGCTCTATGTGGGCCGCCGCGGTGGCATGGAGGAACAGATCATCCCGACGTACGACATCGGGATGGAGACGATCGTTCCTCCCAAGCTCGATATGGAGCAACTCTGGCGCAACTGGTCAGTCCCGTTTATCCTTCCGCGTGCGCTCGCCCAGGCCCTGATGATTGTGAGCCGGTTCCGGCCGCAGGTCGTGCTCGGGACCGGCGGGTACGTCAGCGCGCCGGTGATTATGGCCGCCGCGGCGCGCCGTGTGCCAATCGTGCTCCAGGAACAGAATGCTCTGCCCGGGCGCACCACCCGGTTACTCTCGCGCATGGCGACCGTCGTGGCCACCGCGTACCCGCAGTCCGCCGGTTACCTGCGGACCCGGGCGGTCATCACCGGCACGCCAGTGCGCCGTGAGTTCTCCACGCCGCGGGTCGCGTTCCCGCCGCGCCCACGCTCGCTGCTCGTGCTTGGCGGCAGTCAGGGGGCCCGCCGGATCAACCAGGCGGTGCTTGCGGCGTTGCCGGAGCTGGTCGGCCGGGCCAAGCTCGAGGTCTGGCACCAGACGGGCGAGCGGGATTTCGTCCTGGTGCGAGAGGCGGCGGCGAACCTGGCCGGCCCGGTGGCGGACCACTACCACCCGTTTCCCTTTGCGCCCGACCTTGCCGCCCGGATTTACGAAGCCGACGTGGTCCTGGCCCGAGCCGGGGCAGGCACGCTGAGCGAAGTGAGTGCCGCCGGCATACCGATGGTGCTGGTCCCAGGGCCCTTTGCCGGTGGTCACCAGAAGCTCAACGCGATTCCCTTCGCCGAGGCGGGTGCGGCCATCATCATTCCCGACGAGGCCTGCGACGGCCCGCGACTGGCCCAGATCCTGACGGCGATCGCCGACGATGCCGAACGGTACGCGCAGATGGTTGCCGCGATGCACGCCCTGGGCCGGCCTTCGGCGGCCGATGCCGTGGCCCGCATCCTGCAGGAGGTGGCCCGGAGCGCCTGATGCGGATCCATTTCATCGGCATCTGTGGCTACGCCGTTTCCGGACTTGCCTTGATCGCGCGCCAGCTCGGGCATGAGATCACGGGCTCCGATGAGGACGCCTACCCCCCGACCACTGATCTCCTCACCAAAGCGGGGATTCCGTGGGTCGACGGGCATTCGGCCGAAAGCATCACCCGGTGGGGGACGCCGGACCTCGTGGTGCAGGGCAACCAGGTGCGAGCCGGCAATCCGGAGACGGAGGCGGCCCGCGCGCTGCACATCCGCCTCATCAGTGAAGCCGAGTACTGGGGCGAGCTGACGATTGACCGGTTTCGGATCGTGGTTTGTGGATCGGCGGGCAAGACCACGACCGCGAGCCTGATCGCCTGGATCCTCCGCGTTGCCGGCCGGAACCCCGGCTTTCGTCTCGGGATGGCGGCTCAGGACCTCGGGTCGGCAGCTGCCTGGGGGAGCGGCCGTGACTTCGTCTTCGAGGGCGACGAGTACACGTCCGCGGTTTTCGATCCGAGGCCGAAATTCCTCCACTTCGCTCCCCAGCTCGCCGTCCTGACCAACATCGATTGGGATCATCCCGATGTCTTTCCGGACCCGGCCTCCTACGAGGCGGTGTTCCGGCAACTCGTCGAAGATCTCGGCTCCGAAGACCGGCTGATCGCCTGTTCCGACGACGCCACGGTGCGCCGCCTGCTCAACCGGACGCGCGCCCAGGTGGAAACCTATGGGCTGCGTGGTGGCGCCGATTGGCATGGACGCGATGTCACCGTGGACGGGGATGGCATGCGCTTCAGCGTCTGGCATCAGGGGAAGATCGTCGGGGTCGTCTCGACCCGCCTGCCGGGTGAGCACAACGCCGCCAATGCGCTGGCAGCGCTTGCTACTGCCGTCCGCGTCGGCGTACCGGTCAGCATCGCCGTCGATGCCATCGGCCGGTTTCACGGCGTCTCCCGTCGGTTCGAGGTTCGCGGCCAGGTGCGAGGGATCACCGTCATCGACGACTACGCCCACAATCCCGCCAAGGTCCGTGCCACGATCCAGGCGGCTGTTGAGCGCTTCCGACCTGGCCGCGTCCTGGCCTGCTTCGTGCCGCACACCTACTCGCGGACGCTCAGCCTGATGGACGCCTACGCCGACGCGTTCCAGGGCTGTGCCCTGCTGGTTATCGGTGCGATCGAGCCCGCGCGGGAGCGGCACCTGGCCCACACGGTCTCGGCGGATGACCTGGCGAAGCGGGTCACCGGCGTGGGCGAGGTCGTCACGGTAGACTCGGCCCGCGCCGCCGCATACCGGCTCGCCTCGGTGGCAAAGCCGGGAGATGCGATCGTGCTGATGTCGGTGCGCGGCTTCGATGACATCGTCGGCAAGGTTCTCGAGGTCCTGGAGCGCTCGCCGGTTGCCTGACTCGTGGCTGGCCTCCATTCCCGGAGTCCGGGAGCATGAATCGCTGCTCGCGCACAGCTGGTACCGGATCGGAGGCACGGCCCGGCACTTCCTCGAAGTGACCGATGACGGCCTGGTGGCGGAGTTGATCGCCCGGCTGACGCGCGACCAGATTCCGTACGTGGTCATCGGCGCGGCCAGCAACACCCTGTTCAAGACCGGCGAGGTGCCGGGACTCGTCATCAAGCTCGCGAACGAGCGCTGGCAGGTGGATGGCGACCTCGTCAGCGCGTCCGCCGGGACGCTGATGCCCAGGCTGGCCCTGGAGAGCGCGAAGGCCGGACGGGCCGGCCTCGAATTCGGCGCCGGCGTGCCCGGGAGTGTCGGTGGATCCGTGTTCGGCAACGCCGGGGCCTTCGGACGGGAGGTCAAGGACGCGCTCGCGACGGTTGACGTCGTGGCGCCCGACGGCAGCCGTCATGTGCTCGGGAATGGTGACTGCCGTTTCGCCTACCGCGACTCGCTGTTCAAGCAGGCTCGGCCCGGCTGGCTGATCGTCGGCGCGACTTTCACGACCACCGCTGATGAGCCCGATCGGGTGCGGGCGCGCATCAGGGAGGTCCAGAAGCACCGGCGCGACACACAGCCGATCGAGAAGCGGAGCCTGGGGAGCACCTTCAAGAATCCGCCCGGCGACTCGGCCGGTCGCCTGATCGAGGCCGCCGGGCTCAAGGGCCGTCGGCTCGGCGGCGCGGAGATCTCGCGCAAGCATGCCAACTTCATCGTCAACCTGGGCGGGGCGACCGCTGATGACGTGCTAGCCTTAATGGCCGAAATGCGGGATCGCGTCCGCGAGCAGTTCGGGATCGATCTGGAGCCCGAGGTCCGCGTCGTGGACGCCGAGTGAGCAGGATCCGAATCGGCGTTCTCTTCGGTGGACGTTCCACCGAGCACGAGGTCTCGATCCTCTCCGCTCGATCGATCATCGGGGCGCTCGATCCGCAGCGGTTCGAGGTGGTTCCTCTCTACATCGACCGGACCGGACGCTGGTTGCTTGGCGAATCGCTGCAACGCTTGATCCAGGCGGAGGATACCCAGCAGTACGTCTACCTGCCGCCGGACCCAACCCAACGAGCCCTGGTACCCGCGGCCCGGGCGGCGGAATCCGGCGCGCGCCTCCCGCCGCTCGACGTGGTCTTTCCCGTCTTTCATGGACTGAACGGAGAAGACGGGACCATCCAGGGAGTGCTGGAGCTCGCCAATGTCCCTTACGTCGGGTCCGGTGTCCTGGGTTCGGCCCTGGGACTGGACAAGATCTACATGAAGCGGGCCTTCGCGGCCGTCGGACTCCCCGTCGTCGAGTACCTGCCCACGACCCGACGGCGGTTCGAGCAGGATCCCACCACATTCGCGAGTGAGGTAGAGGCGCGCCTCGGTTATCCGTGTTTCGCCAAGTTCGCCAATTCCGGCTCCAGCGTCGGCACCACCAAGGCGCACAACCGCGAGGAACTGCTCGCGGGCCTCCGCCTTGCCGCCGGCTTCGACCGCAAGCTGCTGGTCGAGCGGGGGATCGACGCGCGAGAGCTCGAAGTCAGCGTGCTCGGCAATGACGAGCCCGAGGCCTCGGTTGTGGGCGAGGTCATCCCGGCGCGGGAGTTCTACGACTACGAGGCGAAGTACCTCGACGAAGGGTCGACGCTCGCGATTCCGGCCGAGATTCCGACT
>JALYYC010000066.1 GCA_030946755.1 Candidatus Dormiibacterota bacterium | reverse complement strand
CGATGCTGCACTTCATCCGCGACCTGATCGCGTTCCGGCGCACGCAGCCCGACTTGACGGTCGGCGCCTACGCGCGCCTCCCCGCGCCGCCAACCGGATGGGCCTACCGACGCGGCGGCGGAACGATCGTCGCCCTCAACCTGTCGGACCGGCCGCTGACCTTTCCGGGTCTATCGGCGACGGTCCGCTTTTCGACGGCGCGCGGCCTGGTCGAGAACGGCACCGAACGCGCGCTGCACCTCGAGCCGTGGGAAGGGGTGATATGTTCCTCGGCCTCGACCTAGGGACCAGTTCGGCGAAGGCGCTCCTCATCGACGTCGATGGCTCCGTGGCCGGCGCCGGTTCATCGGCGTATGCGGTCCACCATCGGCAACCGGGTTGGGCTGAGTCCGATCCGCAGGACTGGTGGGACGCGGCGACGATCGCCGTTCAGGAAGCCGTAGGGAGTCGGGGTATCGACGTCGCAGCCGTCGGCCTCGCCGGCCAGATGCACGGTGTCGTCCTTTGCGAGGAGGATGGCGAGCCGTTGCGTCCCGCGATCCTCTGGGCCGACGCCCGGGCTCATCGAGAGCTCGAACCCTACCGCGCTCTCGGCCCAGGCCTCAAGCGTCAGCTCGCCAACCCGATCACCACCGGCATGGCTGGTCCGACGTTGCTCTGGGTCCGCGACCACGAGACGACCCTCTATCGGCAGACACGATGGGCGCTGCAGCCCAAGGACTGGCTCCGTCTGCGCCTGACTGGCGAGGTCGCCACCGACCCGAGCGATGCGTCGGCCACGTTGCTCTACGACCTCTCGACTGATTACTGGGCGAAGGACGTCCTCGACGCGCTCGACCTGCGACTCGATTTCCTCGCGCCGATTCGCGAATCGAGCGAGATCTGTGGGCTCGTGTCGCGGTCAGCCGCGCCAAGCTGGGGGATCCGCCCCAACGTCCCGGTCGTCGGTGGGGCGGCGGACACCGCGGCGGCCGCGCTCTCCAGCGGCGTGCTCGAGCCTGGTGCCGCCCAGGTGAGCGTTGGGACCGGTGCCCAGATCGTGGCGCCCCGGGATCGCGTTGCCATCGACCCGACCGCGCGGACCCACCTCTATCGCGCCGCCGCGCCCGAACGCTGGTACGCGATGGCCGCGATCCAGAATGCCGGGCTCGCCCTCGATTGGGTCCTGGCGACGCTGGGCGCAACCTGGGATGACCTCTACCGCGAGGCGTTTTCCGTACCGCCTGGCTCCGATGGGCTCATTTTCCTGCCCTACATCTCCGGGGAGCGCACGCCCCATTTCGATCCATCCGCCCGAGGCGCCTGGGTCGGCCTGCAGCTGCGTCACGGGCGCGGCCACCTGCTGCGCGCCTCGCTGGAAGGCGTGGCGTTTGCCTTACGGCAGGCCCTCGACGCCCTGGTCGCGACCGGCATCAGCGCGACCGAGCTTCGCCTCGCCGGCAGGGGCAGCACCGAGCCGCGTTGGCGACAGATGCTCGCCGACATCCTGGATCGGGCGCTCCACGCGTCTCGCACGTCCGCGGCGTCGGCAAAGGGCGCCGCGTTGCTCGCCGGGATCGGCTTCGGCGCCTGGTCCGGGGTGGATCAGGTCGCGACCCTGGCCGATCCGGTCGAGCTCGTGGCGACGCCCCAAGCCATCGATGCCTACCGCGACGCCTATCAGCGATACCGCGAGCTCTACCTGCCTATTGCCGCCGCCTTATCCTGACGCCCGCGAGCAGCGCGACCCCGAGAATGACGGCGAGCCCGACCCCGAGCAATACGATGGGATTCACGCCGCCAGTGTTCGTCGTCCCACCGGTCACCCGGTAGCCGGCCGCAAAGGTGCCGAGCTCCGTCGTCCGCGCGTCGACCGTCTGCAACAGCTCCTGGACGGTGCTGTCCAGCGGCGTCCAGCTCTTCGCGTCGACGCGATAGATGGCATCCGGCTTGTGGTTCGGGTACCGCATGTCGAGCAGGACCGGCGCCCGAAGCGGCGTGGCTGGCTTCCCGCTCGGGGTAAAGGTCGCGGCCATCAGGTACACGTTCCCGTCGGCGACGAGCCCCGGCGGGGCGGCGGGCTGCGGGCTGATCGGCGCAATGTGCACACGGACCGCCGTCTGGCCGGTCGCGTCCGTGAACGTTCCCGGGTTGAGGCTGATCGTGATCTGGCCGTCGTCGGTGAAGGCGCCGGCCGCATCCGACGCGCCATCGGTTAAGGGGATCGTCGTATCGCCGCCGGTTGGCGCCTGGTTGGTGGCGGCCAGGTTCGGTGGTGGCGACACCCAGCGGTAGGGTGGCGGGGGAGTGTAGCCATCGAGGAAGGGGCGGGACCCGCCGATGGCGCCACGCACGCCGATGAAGGCGATCGCGAGGGCGACCAGCCCGAGCCAGCCGAGAATCCGCACCCTGCTCACGGCAGGCTGACGAGATCCATCAGGAAGTGCGCGATCCCGGGCGCCCACAGGTCATCGCGCATGGCTCGAAGCAACCCGAGGAACAGCCCGGCCAGCGCAACCAATGCCAGCGACGGCCACCCGGCCCTTCCGATATGCGCGAGCGTAAAGGCGGCGGTCGATCCAACGACCGCCAGCGGAAGGCCGCCCAGACGCCGAAGAATCGCGAACAGCACGCCGCGAAACGCGACTTCCTCGACGACCACGGCGAGCAGCAGCCAGCTCGCGCTCGCGGCCGTTAGCGGGGGCACGTGCCACACGGGCGCGACCAGCAGGCCGCCCGCGACGCCACCAATTACTAGCGCGCGCCAGTTGAGCGACCGAATGCCCGCGTTGGCCGCCGATATCCCAACCGCCCGCATCGTGATGACACTCGCCGCCAGGAGTCCCAGGTAGGCAATCGCGGCGACCAGCGCAGCAGCTGACGGCCGCTGCCGGATCACTAGGTCGCGCAGCACCGGCACGCCAATGCACAGCAGCGAGATTCCTAGGATCTCGGAGCGACCTGCGATGCCTCCGCCCCCGTGCGGGGCGGGATGGAGAGGGGGTCGCAAAATGCCCCGTCGCATTCGCTACTTCCAGCCTGTCCGGCGCTTCAACCACGCCAGCGCGGGCAACCCCTGGTCCCGTTGAAACTGCCGTAAGGTCGGCAGGCCCGGTGGTGGTGGCTGGCGCGACTGACCGATGAAGAACCCGGCGATCGCCGCTAGCACGGCGTTCACCCGTTCAGGGTCCGCGTCTTTCGCAACCGGGTGCGAATCGAAAAGCTCCCACGGCATCGGGCCGCCCTGCATTGCAACGCTCGGAAGCAGGAACATCAAATCAATCCAGGCAGCGCCAATCGCGGCGTGCGGCCAGTCGACCACGACGACGCGGTCCTCGGTGATCAACATATTGTCCGCGCGCAAGTCAACATGTAGCAGCGTCGTTCCCTCCGCGCCCTGCGGCCATCGCGCCTCCAGCTCGGCGAGCGCCTCGAGATTCCGCTGGGCCCAGGGGTCGAGCCCGGCGAGGTGGTCCACGCCCGTCGCCGCCGCAGTGAGCAGGCGTCGCCAGCCCCGAAAGTCATCGTCATCCACCTCCGCGATCGTGGCGAGCGAGATCGGCGACGGCGTCAGGCTCGTCGCCATCCGCGTGACCGCCGAGAGGACCAGCTCCAGCTCCTGCGCCTGCCATGGCGTGACGGGCATCCGCCCGTCGACATCCTCGAAGGCGAGCGCGACCCATTCGCCGTCGTCGTGCAGGAAGAGAAAGCGCGGCGTCGGGACCGTCGCGGGCAGGGCGGCGGCGATGCGCGCCTCCCGGCGGTGCATCCCCGGTGAGTTGGGGTTGGGATCCGAGCTGACGGCCTTGACGAACACTCGGCGCCCATCTCGTAAGCGAAGGCGCGCCGCCACGCCGGGCGAGAAGCCACCACTCTGCGTGCTGGCCTCGACCACGTCCGATCCGAGTCGCCGCTCAACGGCTTCGCGTACGGCGGCAGGCATCGACGCCCACTCGAGCCGCTGGTTCGTGGCTGGCGTGAATGGTGATGGGGTCAGGGATTGATCGGAGATGGGCCATAAGATAGTAGGAATGCAGGTTGCCCGAGTCGACAGCCGGGTTCGGCTGGCGCTCGCCCTGACGTTCGTGGTCCTCGTCGTCGAAGTGATCGGCGGGCTGCTGGCCCACAGCCTCGCCCTCCTGAGCGACGCCGGCCACGTGCTGACCGACATCATCGTGCTGGCGCTGTCGGCCTTCGCCCTCAGCCAGGCAGGCCGTTCGGCGAACGCCCGCAAAACCTTCGGCTACCAGCGCGTCGGCATCCTGATCGCGCTCCTCAACGCGTTGATCCTGGGCGCCATCGTGCTCGGCATCGCGATCGAGGCGGTCCGCCGCATCCAG
>JALYYC010000064.1 GCA_030946755.1 Candidatus Dormiibacterota bacterium | reverse complement strand
ACGCCGTCTGAGACCGCGATCGTGTTGAACTCCATTGGCGTTCCGCCGGCGGCACGGATGCCCGCCTTCACCTGCTCGGCCAGGCGCCGGTGATTGAAATTGCACGGCATGGTCTCGATCCAGCTGTGTCCGACTCCGATCAGGGGTTTTCGCAGGTCCTCACGCGTGAAGCCGATCGCCCGCAGCATCGCGCGCGCCGGCGCCCGGTCGTCGCCCTCGGTCAGGCGCGCACTCTGGCGCTTCAGTGGCGAGGCTCCGTCGTGATCGGCCATAGGGAGACCGATTCTAATCTAGAATCGCCGCGTGACCGCCTCGGCACGCATCGTCGTCCTGGCCGGCGACGGCATCGGGCCGGAAGTCACCTTGGCGGCACGCCGCGTACTGGACTCGGCCGCCAGGCACGCCGGGTTGCAACTCGACTACGTCGACGAGCTCATCGGGGGCGCGTCGGTCGATGCCTACGGGGTCGCGCTGCGCCCTCAGACCCTCAAGCAATGCAGACGGGCGGATGCGGTCCTTTTCGGCGCGGTCGGCGGCCCTCGCTGGGATGATGCCGCCCCGCAGAGCTCGCTGCGGCCGGGATCCGCGCTGCTCGGATTGCGCAAAGGGCTCGGCCTCTTCGCCAACCTGCGCCCGGTCCGAGTGGACGCGGCGATGGTCGAGAGCTCCAGTCTGCGCCCGGAACGGGTCCGCGACGTCGACCTGATCGTCGTTCGCGAGCTGACCGGCGGTTTGTACTTCAGCAAGCCGAAGCGCCGCTACATGACGACCCGCGGCGCGGCGGCCGTGGACACCATGCGCTACAGCGAGCCGGAGATCGAGCGCGTCGCCGTCCGCGCCTTCGAGCTGGCCGGGAGGCGGCGCCGACAGCTGCTGTCGGTGGACAAGGCCAACGTGCTGGAGACATCGCGATTGTGGCGGACGGTCGTGACCGAGGTCGCCAAACGCTTCCCAGACGTGCGCTGCTCCCACATGCTGGTCGACGCCTTCGCCATGGAACTGCTCCGCCGCCCGCAGACCTTCGATGTGGTCCTCACCGAGAACCTGTTCGGCGACATCCTGACCGATGAGGCTTCGATGCTCGCCGGCGCGCTCGGGATGCTGCCGTCGGCCAGCCTCGGCGCCGGGACGCTGGGACTCTACGAGCCGATTCACGGCTCCGCCCCCGACATTGCCGGCAAGGACGTCGCCAACCCGATCGGCGCCATTCTCAGTACGGCACTGTTGCTCAGGTGGTCGCTCGGGCGCGAGCAGCCGGCGGCGGCGATCGAGCGGGCCGTCTCCTCCGCGCTCGCCGCCGGAGCTCGCACGGCGGACATCGCAGCGCCAGGCCGGTCCGCCCTCGGGACCACGGCGATGGCCGAGGCCATCATCGCCGCGCTGTCGGACTAGCTCCGGGGCGCGGTGCCATACACCGGGGTGCACCACTGCCGGTACCGCGGATCGTTGCCACGGACGGCGCGGAAGTACGAGTCCTGCAGGCCGAGCGTGATCGTGCCCGGTCGGCCGCTACCAACCGGGCGCCCGTCGACCTCGATGATGGGCGCCACCTGGACGCCCGTGCCGCAGAGGAACGCCTCGTCCGCCTGGTAGACCTCGGTCCGGTCGATGCTGCGCTCGACGACGTCGAGCTCGAAATCAATCGCCAGCCGCATCATCGCCGCGCGCGTGATCCCGACCAGGATGTCATCGGTGACCGGCGGCGTGATCAACGAGCGACCCTGGATCAAAAAGAAGTTCGCGGCGCTCGCTTCGGCGATATGGCCGTCTTCGGTGAGCAGGAGGCAGTCGTCGTATCCGGCGGCATTCGCATCTTCGGTCGCCAGCGCGGTATTGATGTACGCGCCGGTGATTTTGGCGCGGGCCGGGATGCTATTGTCGCTGATCCGGCGCCACGAGGAAATCGTCACCCGCAGGCCGTCCGTGCGCGAGTAAGGGCCCATCGGCATGGCGAAGATGGCGACCGCATCCTCCGGGGAGTGTAGGTCCACCTTGATGATCGGCGAGGCCTTGTAGGCGAGCGGCCGGACGTAGAGATCGGTGCGATAGCCATCGCGCCGGACCACCTCACGCGTCAGCTCGCAAAGCTGCTCGACCGTCTCGTTGAGCCGGATCTTGAGCAGGGCGGCCGACTTAAGAAAGCGATGGTAGTGCTCAGCCAGCTTGAGGAGATAGATCTCCTCGTGATCGGGATTCCAGTAGCCGCGGATCCCCTCGAAGCACGCCGTCCCGTAGTTCAGGGCATGCGTGCCGACGCTGACCTTGGCCTGGTCGAAGGGGACGATCTCGCCCTCGAAATAGGCAAAGCCCTGGTAGACCGACGGCACGGCCCTCGGGTGACGATCCGGCTGCGGGGTCACCGCTTCCATCGCCATCAGGCGGGCACCTTGACCCGCTCGACGATCGCCTCGAGATCGCGGTCGAGGATATCCTTCTGGCGGTCCGCCAGGTCGAGGAACTGCTCCCAGGCCTGGGCAAAGGCTGCCTCGTTCAGGTGGTAGCCCAGCTCCGCCAGCCGGAATTGAAAGGCGTGCCGGCCCGACCTGGGCGACAGCACGATCCGGCTCTCCCCCATCCCGACATCCTCGGGCCGCATGATCTCGTAGGTCAGCTTGTCCTTGAGCACCCCGTCCTGGTGGATCCCCGAGGCGTGCGCGAAGGCATTGCCGCCGATCACGGCCTTGTTGGGCTGGACCGGGATCCCGGTCTCCGCGGCGACGAGCGCGCTGACCGCAGCCAGCCGCGTTGTGTCGATCCCGGTGCGCAGGCCCAACGACTTCTCACGGGTCCGCAGGATCATCACGACTTCTTCCAGCGAGGCGTTGCCCGCCCGCTCCCCGATCCCGTTGACCGTGCATTCGACCCGCCGGGCGCCGTTGAGCACCGCCTCGATGCTGTTGGCGGTCGACAGGCCCAGGTCGTTGTGGCAGTGCACGCTGATCAGCGCGCGATCGATGTTGCGGACGTGCTCGCGGATCGACGCGATCAGGGCGCCGAACTCGTGCGGCAGGGTATACCCGGTCGTGTCCGGAATGTTGACCACGGTCGCGCCCGCGTCGATCACGGCCTCGAGCGTCTCGAAGAGGTAGTCGGCGTCGGCGCGGCCCGCGTCCTCCGGCGAGTATTCGACCTCGTCGCACAGGGAGCGGGCATAGGCGACCGCCTGCACCCCACGATTCAGCACCTCGCGCCGGGTGGAGCGCAGCTTCCGCTCGATGTGGATGTCCGACACGGAGAGGACCATGTGGATCTGCTTGCGCTCGGCATCCCGAACCGCGCCCCAGACGGCATCGATGTCAGGCCGGGCCGCCCTGGCGAGCGCCGTGACCATCGGGCCCTGGACCTCGCGCGCAATTCGCTGCACCGCCTCGAAGTCGCCGGGCGACGACAGCGGAAAGCCCGCTTCGATCACGTCGACGCCGAGACGGGCCAGTTGACAGGCGATCGCCAGCTTCTGGTCCGGATTGAGCGAGGCGCCGGGTGACTGCTCGCCGTCCCGCAGCGTGGTGTCGAAGATGAAGACCCGGTCGCCCATCAGTTCTTCGCCTTGCCATTGGGTTTGAGCCATGGCATCATGGCGCGCAGGTCGGCGCCGACCTTCTCGATCAGCTCACCCTTCGCCCGCTGGCGCGAGGCGTTAAAGGCCGGGCGGCCGGCCTGGTTCTCGAGGATCCAGGTGCGGGCGAAGGTCCCGTCCTGGATCTCACGAAGGATCTGGCGCATCTCCTCGCGTACCGCCGCGTTGATCAGCCGGGGGCCGCTCACGTAGTCGCCAAACTCGGCGGTATCGCTGATGCTGTATCGCATGTAGCTCATCCCTCCCTGGTACATCAGGTCGACGATCAGCTTCATCTCGTGGAGGCACTCGAAATACGCCAGCTCCGGCTGGTAGCCCGCTTCCACCAGGGTGTCGAACCCGCTCTTCACCAACGAGGTGAGGCCGCCGCAGAGCACGGCCTGCTCGCCGAAGAGGTCGGTTTCGGTTTCCTCTTTGAAGGTGGTCTCCAGTACACCGGCCATGGTCGACCCGATGCCTCGCGCATAGGCGAGCGTTCGAGCGCGCGCGTTCCCGGTCGTGTCCTGGTGGACGGCGAAGAGCGCCGGCACCCCGACGCGTTCCTGGAAGAGCCGGCGCACGATGTGCCCCGGCCCTTTGGGCGCCACCATGGCGACGTCGACGTCGCCCGGCGGCACGATCTGGCTGAAATGGATGTTGAAGCCGTGCGCAAACATCAGCGCACTGCCGGGCTTCAAATTCGGCTTGACCGCCTCGTCGTAAAGCCGCTTCTGCGTCTGATCCGGGACCAGCATCATCACCAGGTTGCCGAGCTCGACGGCCTTCTCGACCGTCTCGACCCGGAGGTCCTCTTCCTCGGCGGCTGCCCAGGACGGGCTGCCCTTGTAGAGCCCGACCACCACGTCCACCCCGCTGTCCTGCAGGTTGAGCGCGTGTGCGTGCCCCTGGCTGCCGTAACCGATGACCGCGACGCGCATGCCGGCCAGCGCAGCCATGTCGGCGTCGCTGTCGTGGTAGACCTTCGCCATTACAGGTAGGTCTTGGTGGTGAGGTTGTTCAGCCGCGGGTTCAACCCGATCATCTGGTCGGCGTCGACTGGCACGTCGACCAGGATCGATTGGCCCGTCGTCTCGTAACAGGCGTTCATGATCTCGTCGAGGTTGCTGAGATCCGGGTTCATGCGATACCCCTCCCAACCATGCGCCCGCGCCGCGCCGACGAAGTCGATCGAGGGCAGCGACGCATGATAGCGGCGCCGCTCGATCTCGGGAATGACGACCTCGAGGCCCTTATCCACGATCCCGTAGACCCCGTTATTAATGATGAAAAGCCGCAGGTCCAGGTTCGCTGCATCGGCCAGCGCTCCCCCATACAGCCGCCAGCACCCGTCCCCGGAAAAGATGAACGTATGCAGGCTTGGATCGGCCAGCTTCGCGCCGATGCCGAGCCCGAAGCCGCCGCCCATCGCCGACCCGTCGTGAGTCGTGTGAAACGGAATGTTCGGATGTGGGCGCTGGGTCACGTACTGCCGGTCCTTGTAGGCGATGCACACGTCATCGAATCCGATGCTGTTCGGACGCCAGGAGGCGTGCAGCCGCTCGTAAAAGGCCATGAAGTCGACCCGGCCCGGGCGCACGTCCCGCGAGATGACCCGGCTGTTGAGGCGGGACGGAATCTGTTGCGGGGGGCGTCTCCCAACGCCACGCTGCGCGAGGCGCGGGATGATTTCCCCCAGCAGCGCGTCGAGGTCGCCGCGAACCATCCGGTAGTCCCCGCGAACCCGATGGCGGAAATCCCCGTTGATGTGGCCGTAAGGTTCCTCCCATCCGGTGAAATGCCAGACACGTCCGGCCGGGATCGATGCCAGGTTCAGCGAGTATTCGCCGGCGTCAAAGCCCAGCGTGATGACGCAATCGTCCGGCCCGATGCCGCGCCAGAGCTTCATCGCCTCGTCGTTTCCACCGAAGGAGATGTAGCCGAACCCGTACGGGTTGTCCTCCGAGACGGCGTTCGCGCCGTTGACCGACCACACGGTCGGCGCCTGGAGCAACGTCGACAGCCTGGTGGTCATCGCGGGCATGCCCGGCCAGCGCGCCGCCTCACTACCCACATAGATGACGACCCGCCGCCCGTCGGCGATGCGTGGAAACTCCTCGAGGAAGCGCTCGACGTCCCCCGTGTCGAAGCCACGTGGGGCGGCCTCGAACGGCACGTCGATGCTCGCCGGCTTGGACAGGATGTCCGGGTAGAAGCAGATGGCGACCGGCTTCGATTGCCGCAGTACTCGCTGCGCCTGCTCGAGCTTCTCTTCCATGGTGTGAATGTCGTCGATGACCACGCATCCTTCCCCAAGCTCGGCTTCGAGCTGAGGCACGATGTTCATGCCGTGGATTGAGACGTCCTGCAGGGGACCCAGCCCGACCGAGAGGGTCGAGTTCAGCGCCACCAGGAAGACAGCCGGGATGTTGTGTAGCTTGGCATCGGTGATCCCGCTACTCCCGAGCTTGGTGGCGGCGCCGGTGGTCGTGATGCAGCCGCCTACCCGTCCCGACGCCAGGTAGTAGCCGAGCGGCACGAAGCCGGCGACGTACTCACCCATGCTGAGCATGCGAGGCGCCCCATCGCGGGCTTCCTCGAGGTCGATCAGAGGCTCGAGGTGCTTGGTCACATGGATCAGGCCCCCGCCGTTGACCCCGGCGTAGGTGGTGATCCCCCAGCGCCGCAGGGTCTCGATCAGCCAGTAGTTGCCGCTGGTTCGCTCCAGCTGGGCGGGGGCAAGCGGTTCGATCTCCTCTTCAATACGGTCGATCATCTTGGTGCTCATAACGCCGGCTAGCCACTGTACATGCGATTGATGGCTTCGGTCACCTCGTGGTCGTGGCCGAACTGGTGGCCCCCCTGGTGGCGCTGGGTGACGGCGGCTGTCAGCGCCTCCGTGACGATGCCGGCGACGTCGATCTGGTGCCGACGCTCCTGGATCTCGCGGTGCAACGGCTCGGGAATGTCGATCGTATAGCTGGCCATTGATACCTCCTTGCAAGCTGAACTTCGATCGGCTCTGCTGCAAGGACCAGGATCACTCCCGGTGGTACCACCCTGCTTGCGACCGGCGGGCCGCCCCTCTTGTCGAGTCGACCGGCTCCGGGGTTGAGTAGCCCCATCGCCGCCGGTTGCCTCAGCCTGACACGCTAACAGCGGCGGTGCGCGCCGTCCATTGTGCGGATGGTATGAATCCCACTGGTTGATTCGGTGCCCCGGGCACAACCTGGTTGGCTGAGCCCGCTTCGGCCCTTCACAAGGAATCGCCGATTCCGCATACTAGTCACTCCCATGGCGCTGACCGTGCGGGACGCGATGGCGCTCGGGGGCTTGAGGAAGGGGGAGGTGCTGGCCGGCGCAGGCGGCCTCGACCGGACCATCACCTGGGTGAAGGTGCTCGAGTCTCCGGAGACGATCAGCTGGCTGGCCGAAGGCGAGCTGCTGCTGACGGTCGCCTTCGCCATCAAGGACGACCCGGCGGCCCAGCGGGACCTGATGCGCAACCTGGCGGCAGCCGGCTCCTCTGGCCTTGTGATCAAGCCCGACCGCTACCTGCCGAAGATCCCGGCGGCGATGCTCCGGCAGGCGGACGAGTTCAAGATCTCCTTGATCCGGATCCCGGAGGATGTTTCTTATCTCGAGATCATGAACCCGATCCTGGAGCGGATCATCAACGGCCAGAATGCGGAGCTCCGGCGGTCGATTGAGATCCATCGCCAGTTCACCGACCTCGCCCTTAACGCGCAGGGACTCGACGAGATCGTCAAGACGCTCGGGGAGCTGGTGGAGAGCTCGATCTCCCTCGAGGATGCCAGCTTCCACCTTCTGGCCAGCCACGTTGTGCCGGGTCTCACGGACCGGCATCGGCAGCAAACGCTGGCGCAGCACGGCACGCCGGTTAAGGTCCAGCAGGCGGCGGCCATCAAGACCATGCTTCAGGGGGTCGTGCAGGGTCGGGCACCGCGCCAGGTTCCCCCGATCCCCGAGCTGGGACTGACCGCCCGCCGGATCATGGCCCCGGTGCTGGCCGGGCGCGAGCACCTGGGCTACCTCTCGATCATCGATCACCCGGCCCAACACGAGGAGTTGGCCATGGTCGCGATCGAGCACGCGGCGACCGTGATCGCCCTGGAGATGATCAAGCAGCGAGAGGTGACCGAGGCCGAGGACCGCGTCCGCGGGGAACTGGTCGACGATCTGCTCAACGGCACCTCCGGTGACGAGGCCAACGTGCATCGCCGGGCGCGCCACCTCCGCTACGACCTCACGGTTCCGCACCGGCTGCTGCTGGTCGACATCGACCAGTTTCGGGCCTTCATCCGCGAACGGCGCTACGAGGAGGGCAAAGTGATTGCGCTCAAGCACCAGTTGCTGCAGCTGGTGACGGGGACGGTGCGTCGCAAGCATCCGCATCACCTGATCACCGCACACAGCGACAGCGTGATCGCGCTGGTCCCCCAGCCGGCGGACGCCAAAGAGGGCGAGCCTGAGGCGCTGGCCAACGCGATCCGGGAAAGCGTCGCCGAGTCGGAGCTCGGCATCACCGTCTCGGTTGCCATCAGCCGCCTCTGCGTCAAGCCGGCCGACTTCCAGCCCGCGTTCATCGATGCCCAGCGCGCGCTCGAGCTGATGGTGCGCTTCGGCAAGCGCGAGCAAGTGGTCAACTACGACCGGCTCGGCGTCTACCGCCTGCTGGCCCAGGTCGAGGACCGCCAGGGGCTGGAGGCGTTCGCGGGTCGTCTGCTCGGGGCGCTGGTGAGCTACGACCAGGCTCGCGGGACGCCGTTGCTCCGGACGTTGGAGATGTATCTGCAGCGGCACGGCAACCTCAGGCAATCGGCGCGGGACCTCCACATCCACCTCAACACGCTGCACTACCGGCTGCGCCGGATCAGCGAGGTCACGGGCCTGGACCTCAAAGACGCCGACGCCAGGCTCGATCTCCTGCTCGCGCTCCGCGTCCGGGCCCTTGGAGAGGCGAAGTAGGTGGCGGTAAGACCGCGGACGCTGGCGTCGAAGATCTGGGACTCGCATGTCGTCGCCGCCCGGGAGGGCGAACCCGACCTGCTCTACGTCGATCTCCACCTCGTCCACGAGGTCACCTCGCCGCAGGCCTTCGAGAGCCTGCGCCTGAGCGGGCGCCGAGTTCGCCGGCCGGACCTGACGCTCGCCACCATGGACCACGACGTCCCCACGCGCGGTGGCCGGGCGCAGGCGGACGAGCTCGCCGAACGCCAGATGGCTGCCCTCGAGGAGAACTGCCGCCGCGAGGGCGTCCCGCTGTACGGCATGGGGAGCGCCCGGCAGGGGATCGTCCACGTCATCGGCCCCGAGCTCGGCCTGACGCAGCCCGGTATGGTGATCGTCTGCGGCGACTCGCATACGTCGACCCATGGGGCAGTCGGCGCCCTGGCCTTCGGCATCGGGACCTCCGAGGTCGAGCACGTGCTGGCCACCCAGTGTTTGCGCATCGCGCGACCGAAGGACATGGCGGTCACCATCGAGGGCGATCTCCCGCTTGGGGTCACAGCCAAGGACGTGGCACTCGGCCTGATCGCCCGCATCGGCGTCGCCGGCGGGCAGGGCCATGTCATCGAATACCGCGGGTCGACCATCCGCGGCCTGTCGATGGAGGGCCGGCTCACGGTCTGCAACATGACGATCGAGGGTGGCGCCCGCGCCGGGATGGTGGCGCCCGATGCCACGACGTTCGCCTACCTGAAGGGGCGGCCACACGCACCGGCCGGCGCCCGGTGGGAGCAGGCGGTTGAAGCGTGGCAGGCTCTCGCGACCGATCCAGGCGGCATCTACGATCGCGAGGTCCGGATCGACGCGGCCGCGCTCGAACCCTACGTCAGCTGGGGAACCAACCCGGGGCAGTCGGTCCCGGTCACCGGCCGGGTCCCGCAGCCGCGGACCGAGACTGACCAACGCGCGCTCCGCTACATGGCCCTGGATCCCGGCACCGCAATCGAGGCGATCCCGATCGACCGGGTCTTCATCGGGTCCTGCACCAATGCCCGGCTGGAGGATCTCCGCCTCGCCGCCACCATCGTGCGTGGGCGTGCCGTCCATGGGCGAGTGCGGGCCATGGTGGTGCCCGGTTCGGCGGCCGTCAAACGCCAGGCGGAGCAGGAGGGCCTCGATGCCATCTTCCGCGAGGCCGGCTTCGAGTGGCGCGACGCCGGCTGTTCGATGTGCCTCGGGATGAATTCCGACATCCTCGATCCTGGCGAGCGCTGCGCCTCGACCAGCAACCGGAATTTCGAGGGCCGCCAGGGCAGCGGCGGCCGGACCCACCTGGTCAGCCCGCCGATGGCCGCGGCCGCTGCGATTGCCGGCCACCTGGTGGACGTTCGGGCATTCACGTGATGGACCCCTTCACTCGGGTCACCGGGGTGCTCGCGCCGCTGGATCGAGCGGACGTCGACACCGATCAGATCATTCCGAAGCAATTCCTGAAGCGGATCGAGCGCTCCGGCTACGGCCCCTTCCTCTTTTACGACTGGCGCAAGGGAGGCGACTTCATTCTCGATCAGCCCGCCTACCGCGGGGCCGCCGCGCTGGTGACCGGACCGAACTTCGGCTGTGGATCCTCACGCGAACATGCCCCGTGGTCCTTGCTCGACGCCGGGTTTCGAACGGTCATTGCCCCCTCATTCGCCGACATCTTCAAAAGCAATAGCGTCCGGTGTGGCCTGCTGGCCATCGAGCTGCCCGAGCCGGTGACGCGCGGACTGATCCAGCGTGCCCTCGCCGAGCCCGGCGTCTCGATCACCGTCGACCTCGTCGACGCGACCATCGTCGTTTCCGGCAGCTCGATTCCCTTCACCGTCGACCCTTTTGCCCGTGAGCGCCTCCTCAACGGCTGGGACGAAGTCGCCCTCAGCCTCCGGCAAGCCGGTGAGATCTCTACCTACGAGGCATCCCGGCCAGGCTGGCTCCCCGTGACCCGTTGATCAGCCGGTGTTTTGCAGCCCGGCCGCGATGCCGTTGATGGTGCGTAACACCGCTTCCAGTCGGGGACGGCGCGCCGGATCGCCCGGTTTCATTGCGCGCAACTCGCGTAGCAGCCGCACCTGCAGATAGCTCATCGGGTCTAGGTACGGGTCCCGTAGCCGGAGACTCGCCAGCAGCTGTGGCTGCCGCTCGAGAATCCACCGCTGTCCTGTGATCTTCAGGACGCTCTCCTCAGTACGGCGAAACTCTCCCTCGATCGTCGAGAAGATCCGCTCGCACTCCGCTTCGTCGGTCACCAGTCCCGCGTAGTGCCGCGCGATCCGCATGTCGGCTTTGATCAGCACCATCTGCAGGTTGTCGACCAGCGAGGTGAAGAAGCGCCAGCGCGTGTACATCGCGCGCAGCCGGTCCAGCCCACCCGCTGGCTGCGCGTAGCGGTCGAATGCCGAGCCTACGCCGTACCAGGCCGGCAGCAGGTGGCGATTCTGCATCCAGGCGAAGACCCAGGGGATGGCACGCAGGTCCCCGATGCCCATCGTTCCGCCGCGGCTCGTCGGTCGCGAGCCGGTATTTAGCTGCGCGATCTCCTCGATCGGTGACGCCTGCTGGAAGTAGGCCTGGAAGCCGGGGTCCTCGAAGACCAGCCCGCGATAGCGCTGGCGGCTCTCCTCCCCCATCTCGTCGAGCGCCGCCCGCCACTCCGGGTCGGGTTGGTTGCCGGTGCCAGGCTCGAGCGCGTGCTCGAGCGTCGCTCCCAGAACCAGCGCGAGGTTCTGTCGAGCCGTCTCGATCCGGGCGTATTTTCGATGGATCACCTCGCCCTGCTCCGTGATCTTGATCCGGGGATCGCGGGCCTCCGGCGGCTGGGCCAGGATGGCTTCGTGGGTCGGACCCCCACCCCGGCCAACGGTGCCGCCTCGCCCGTGAAAGATTCGCAGCGTCCGACCGTGCCGCGCCACCACCTCGGCCACCGATTCGTGGGCGCGGAAGAGCGCCCAGGCGGCACAGAGGTAGCCGACCTCCTTGCTGCTGTCCGAGTATCCGAGCATCACCTCCTGGATCCCATCGCGGGCATCGAGCTGGCGCTGGTACACGGGATTCTGGAGGAGCGCCTCGATCATCTTCGGCGCTTGCTCGAGAGCGTCGAGCCGCTCGAGCAGCGGCACGATGTCGATCTGACTGCGCGGGACGTCCCCGCCGAGCGCGTGGAGGCCGGCGAGACCGCTGAGAAAGAGCGCGGCGAGCACATCGTCTGGACCGTCGGCCATGCTGACGATGAACGTCTGCGCCGAACCGGGCGCCGACTGCTGGGCCTGCGCCATGGTCGCGAATGTGGCGAGCAACGTGCCGGTAGCGACGGACCAGCGGCCGGCCTCAAGCGAGATTGGCGGCGGGTTCAGGGTTGCCGCGCGCAGCTGGCCGGGGCTCGAACCAAGACGGTCGATCACTTCGGTCAAAGCCGCGCGAACCACAACGGCGTGCTGCCGCACGTCCAGGCGCGCGCCAATAAAGCCAAAGACCTGGATTTGCCGGCGGAGCCGTAGCAGATCGCCGTCCGCGACGGCGCTTCCTTGGTGCTGCCGAAGGCTGGCGTCGATGAGGTCGAGGTCGGCCTGGAATTGATCGACCGTTTGGTAGCCGCGGGGCTCGCCCTCGAGCATGAAGCCGAGTCGCCGCCAGATGAAGGAGAGCTTGCGCCGGTAGGGCTCATCCCGCGTTCCCGGGCTCAATGTCTGCGCATAGTCGGCCAGCGAGATCTCATCCGCGGCCAGCGAGGCCGCTAGCTCGACGCTGATCGCCGTCAGGCGCGTCGACTGGCTCAGGTCGCGCGCCAGTGCGCGGACCCGCTCGCGATAGAGGTTGAGCAGGGCCCGGCGGTGCAGCTGCAAGGTTTGCGCCAGCATGCTCGCGTTGGCGTTCGGGTTGCCATCCTGGTCGCTCCCCACCCACGAGCCCAGGCGGATCAGTGGCCGTGCCGGAAGGGCGACGCCCGGGTAGTGCTGGGCGAGCGCCGACGCCACGTCGTCCAGGATGTCCGGGATGCCGTCGAAGAATGTCCGCTCGAGGTAGAAGATGGCATTACCGACCTCGTCGAGTACGCGGGGTCTGACCGACCGGACTTCGTCCGTGTGCCAGAGCACCTGCACATGGGTGGCCATGCGCCGCTGCACCCGTTCGCGCTCGTGCGTGGAGAGCGGCGCGCGCAACAGGGCGAGCTCCTGACCCAATCGGTCCTGGTGGTCGAGGATGCTCCGCCGGACTGCCTCGGTCGGGTGGGCGGTCAGCACCGGCACGATCTGCAGCTGCGCCAGGGTGGCCTTAAGCCGCTCAGCCGGAACGTTCTCCGCGGCGCAACGCGCCAGCGCGGCATCCATCACCGCCAGCGCCTCGCCGCTGTCGGCGGCGGCACGGGCCTGTCGCTCGAGCTCGACCAGGTTGACCAGCTGGAAGTAGGTGGCAAAGGCGCGCACCAGGCGGGCCGCATCCTCGAGGGGGATGGCATTCAGCTCAGCGACCAGGCGCCTCTCGCCCTCGGCGTCGTAGTCCTGCCGTAGATCCTTCGCCCGTTGCCGGATCGACTCCTCGAGCTCGTAGAGCGGCACGCCTTCGTGCTCGCGAAGCGTTTCACCAAGGAGTTGCCCGAGCAGACGGATCTCCGCGCGGAGCCCAGCTTCAGGTTGGACGAGCTCAGCCGTGGACGCGTTCATTGTCGCGACGGCTCAGACCAGGTAGTCGTAGAGCAGTTCTTCGCTGCCCAGCGGCCGGAAGTTCAGCTGGATGCTGGCCATGCGCTCGAGCAGGGGCTCCAGGTCGGCCTTATTTTTCAGCTCGATCCCAACCAGGGCGGCACCGCGTTCCTTGTTCGTCTTTTTCATGTACTCGAACCGGACGATGTCGTCGGTCGGCCCCAGCGCGTCGTCCACGAATTGCCGCAGCTGTCCGGGCTTCTGGGCAAACTCGATGATGAAGTAGTGCTTGCGGCCCTGGAAGACGAGGCTGCGCTCCATGATCTCCGGGTACCGCAGGATGTCGTTGTTGCCGCCGCTCAGCACGCAGACGACTGTCTTCCCGCTGATCTCCGCCGCCGCATCCTCGAGCGCCGAGATGGCGAGGGCACCCGCCGGCTCGGCGATGATCCCCTCGTTCTGGTAGAGCTCGATCATGGTGGCGCAGATCCGACCCTCGGGGACCACCACGACACGATCGACATACCGGCGACACAGGTCAAAGGTCATCTGCCCGACCGTCCGGACGGCGGCCCCGTCGACGAACGTGTGCAGCTCCGCCAGGGTGACGACGCGGCCGGCACGCAGCGAGTCGTACATCGACGGCGAACCGGCCGGCTCGACCCCGATGATGCGCACGTCCGGGTTCCGCTCCTTAAGGTAGCCGGCGACACCCGCGGCGAGGCCGCCGCCGCCGATCGGGACCAACACGACGCCGACGCCGCCGGCGGTCGCCTCGTGGATCTCCTTCCCGACCGTGCCCTGGCCGGCAATCGTTGCCTGGTCGTCAAACGGGTGGACGAAAATTCCGTGCACCTGTTCGCTGTACGCCTGGGCGGCCGTGTTCGACTCGTCATAGGAATCGCCGACGAGCCGGATCTGCACCATCTCCCCACCGAAATGCTCGACGCGCTCGAGCTTCTGGGTGGGCGTGATTCGCGGCATGAAGATCGTCCCCCGGATCCCGAGGCGCGCGCACGCGAAGGCCACCCCCTGGGCGTGATTCCCGGCGCTCGCGCACACCACCTCTCGGCCACGCTGCTCCCCGGAGAGCGACGCGATCTTGTTGTAGGCGCCGCGGATCTTAAAGGAGCGCACCGCCTGCATGTCCTCGCGCTTGATCAGGATGTTTGCGCGGTAGAGCTCTGAGAGTCGCGCCGAGGATTGCAGCGGCGTCGCGGACACGACGCCTCGCAATCGCTGCTCGGCGTCGTCGACGGCGCGGGTCATGTCCATTAGGTTCCGAATAGTACCTCGCCGCTTTCCTCTTGCCACGCTGGCCGTCGTGTCGTAGCATGACGGGCACCGTGACATGGCGATGGCGTGGCGATGATCGTTGGCCGGCCCGGGCCGGCTGGTCGAGTTAGCGCCGCTCGCCACCCGCCCGTCTCTCCCGGCCTCCCCTGACCCGCCGAATCATGGCGCCCATAGGAGTGAGGATGAGATGACCGCCACCACCGCGGATCCGCTACTGTCCCTGACCCTCGACGAGGTTCGTCAGCGCGCGAGCAGGGCTCCACTCGTTCCGGTCTTTCGTGAGATTGTCGCCGATACCCTGACGCCGGTCACCGCCTACCGCGCCCTGGCGGGCGATGGGCCCGGCTTCCTGCTCGAAAGCGTTGAGGGCGGTGAGCGCCTCGGCCGGTATTCGTTCGTTGCCGGGCCGCCCGTCGCGGTGATCACGATCCGGCCGGGCGTAGCCGAGGTTGACGACGGCCAAGGCCGGCGACGGTTGGAAGGCCGCGATCCACTGGATGCACTGGAGCGGTACCTTCGAGCGTTTGCCGCCGAACCCGTCGACGGCCTCCCGAGCCGCTTTTGCGGCGGCGCGGTCGGCTACCTGGGGTACGAGGCGGCCCGCTACGTGGAGCGACTCCCCGTGCCGGATGACGATCCCCTGGGCGTTCCGGACGGCGTGTTCCTGGTGGCGGACACGTTTGTCTGCTTCGACCACGTCTTGCATCGCCTGAAGCTGGTCAGCCACGTGCGGCCGGGCGGGGGCTCCCTCGAAGCGCGCTACAGGGCGGCCGCCGATCGCGTCGACGCGCTGGGCAAGAAACTGGCCCAGCCGGTTCGCGTGCGGTCGCTGCAGGCGCCACGGGGGATTGCCCCTTCGACGGCGCAGCCCACCCGCTCGCGGGCCGAATTTTCCGCGCTCGTCGCCAGAGCGCAGGCCTACATCAGGTCCGGCGATGTCTACCAGGTCCAGGTCGCCCAGCGGTATCACGTCCCGGTGTCCGGCGATCCATTCGACGTCTACCGTGTGCTCCGAGCGCTCAACCCGTCGCCGTACATGTACTTCCTGCGGCTGCCCGGTCTCACCGTCCTCGGGACGTCGCCGGAGATCCTCGTCACGGTCGAGGGCGGGCGGCTCCGATACCGACCGATTGCAGGAACCCGGCGCCGAGGCCGGGACCCGGAATCAGACCACCGGATGGAGGTCGAGCTTCGCCAGAGCGAAAAGGAACGCGCCGAGCACATCATGCTCGTCGACCTTGGCCGCAACGACCTGGGCCGCGTCTCCGTGATCGGCTCGGTTCAGGTCACCGAGCTGATGCAGGTGGAACGATACTCGCACGTCATGCATCTGATCTCGAACATCACCGGTGTGCTCCGGCCGGACTGTACCGCCATGGATGCGTTGCGGTCGTGCTTTCCCGCCGGAACCGTGACGGGCGCCCCCAAGGTTCGCGCCATGGAGATCATCGCCGAGCTCGAGGATGAGCGCCGCGGCGTCTATGCCGGCGCGATCGGCTACCTCAGCTTCACCGGCAATCTCGACACCTGCATCGCCATCCGAACGATGGTGGTCAAGGACGGGGTGGCCACCGTGCAGGCCGCGGCGGGGATCGTCGTCGATTCCAACCCGGACGAGGAATTCCTGGAAACCGAGAATAAGGCGGCCGCGTTGCTCCAGGCCCTGGAGGCGGTCCGATGAGCGCCTCCGTGATCGTGATCGATAACTACGACTCCTTCACCTACAACCTGGTACAGGCCGTGGCCGGCCTCGACGTGGCGGTCACCGTTTACCGAAACGACGCGGTCACGGTCGAGGACGTTGCCCGGGCGAAGCCACTCGCACTCATCCTCTCGCCCGGTCCGGGGACGCCGCGCGATGCCGGAATCTGTCCCGAGCTGATCAGGCACCTCGGTCCCACGACGCCGATGCTTGGTGTCTGTCTTGGCCACCAGTGCATCGGTGAGGTCTACGGCGCAACCGTTTCCCGGGCGGCGCAGCCGATGCATGGCAAGGTCTCGCGCATCCACCACGACGGCCGCTCCATCTTTTCCGGCCTGCCCGACCCCTTTGAGGCGACGCGCTACCACTCGCTCATCGTCGAGCGGTCGACCGTCCCGGCCGCGTTGCGGGTCACGGCCTGGACCGACGACGAGGTCGTCATGGGGCTGGAGCATCTCGAGCACCCGGTGGTCGGCGTGCAATTCCACCCCGAGTCGATCCTTACGGTTCTGGGCACGGATATGCTGGCACGCTTCATCGATGTTTCCCGCAGATGGCGTAAGCCGGCCACCGGCTCGGCCTCCGGCCGCCGCGTTTAGCCTCCCGAAAGAACCTCGACCCGGCCGAGTCTCGCGCCGCTAATCGAGAGCGACTCGCCGCGCACCACGTCCGAGATCTCGAAGCCCCGGAGCCTGTGGAGCATGTCGTCCAGCTCCTGCGTCGTGCCCGTTGCCACCAGAACGACGACTCCATCACGATCGTCGAGCACCCGCGCCTGCGGCCCCGCGCGGTCGACCAGGGTCCCACGGCGGCGGCCGCCATCCTCGACGCGAAGCAGCATCAGTCCGCAGACCACCGTCCGTGCCGAATCCGCCACGTCATCACGCTAGCAGTCGCAGTCTCGCTGCACATCGTGTCAACGGCACGACTTGGCTTGGTTGTTTGAACATCATCGCGACACGCGCGGGACGATCAAGGTGCTTGTGTGAATGCCGGAGGTGGCCCGCACCTTTTCGGCGCAATCATCCGTAGAACGACGGATTAACTGCCCCTACGCTAGGCAAGGTTCTGCTCGCGTAGATCGATGCCGTGAACAAAAGAAAGACGGGCCTCTATGATCCGCGCTTCGAGCACGACGCGTGCGGCGTCGGGTTTGTCGCCGACGGCCGCGGGCGTGCGAGCCATGCGATCGTCGAGTCGGCGATCGACGCCCTCGGCCGCGTCCGGCACCGCGGTGCGGTCGCCGATGACCACCGATCGGGCGACGGCGCGGGCCTGCTGCTGCCGCTCCCGGGCAGGTTCTTTCGTAAGACCGCTGCCGAGCTCGGTCTTGCCGTCGACCACACCGCGCACCTCGGCGTCGCCATGATCTTCGCCTCGGGGACGCCGGGGAAGGTGGGCGAGCAGGAACGCGAGGCGGCTCGCAGGGTGATGCACCATGCCTGCCTCCAGGAGGACCTGGACCTGCTCGGCTGGCGCGTCGTTCCAATCGACCCCAGCGCGCTTGGCGCGCGGGCGCAATCGACGATGCCGGGGATCGAGCAGGCCATCATCGGTTCGACCGACTCGGTCGTGATCGAAGAGCTCGAGCGCCGGTGCTTTCGCGCCCGGAAGCGCGCGGAAGCGGCCGCTCGTGACGGCAACATCCGGCTCTACGTGGGATCGATGTCCTTCCAGACCATTACCTACAAGGCCATGTGCGCGGCCGAGCAGTTGGCCGCCTTCTACAGCGATCTTCGCGATCCACGCCTTACGGCGTCCTTTGCGATCTTTCATCAGCGCTACAGCACGAACACCGCGCCGTCGTGGGAGCGAGCCCAGCCGTTTCGCTTCCTCTGTCATAACGGGGAGATCAACACCATCCAGGGCAACGTCAACCGGATGCGCGCGCGCGAGGGACGGCTGGGCGCGGCGGCGCTCGCCTCTGAGGATCTCCTTCGGCCGGTGATCGACGAGGACGGCTCGGATTCGGCCATGCTCGACAACGCGCTCGAGTTGCTCGTCCGAGGCGGGCGCGACGTCCGACATGGACTCGCGATGCTCGTCCCGGAGGCGTGGGAGGGCTTCGACGTCGAGCCGGCGATTCGCGATTTCTATCGCTATCACGCGTCCTTGATGGAACCCTGGGACGGACCCGCGGCATTGATCTTCAGCGATGGGCGCCGGGTAGGTGCGGCGCTCGACCGCAATGGACTGCGGCCACTGCGCTACGCCGTCTGCGAGGACGGCCTGATCGCCTGCGCCTCGGAAGCCGGAGCGATTGACGTGCGCGGGCGCGGCTGGGTGCGGCGGGGACAGCTGGGTCCAGGCCAGATGATCTGCGTCGACCCGGACCGTGGTGGTCTCGAGGAGAACACGGCGATCAAGGCGCAGCTGGCCGCGGAACGGCCGTACGGCCGGTGGATGGACGAGCGGTTGCGGCCCGGCGACTCGGGGGCTCCCGATACCGAGGGCCCGGCCAACCTCGTCGCCCGGCAGGCGGTCTTCGGCTACACCAGGGAGGAGTTCACGTTCGTGCTGCGCCCGATGGCGACCGAGGGTAAGGAGCCAACCTTCTCGATGGGTGACGACACGCCGCCCGCCGTGCTCGCGGCACGTCCGCGCCTGCTCTACAACTATTTCAAGCAGCGCTTCGCCCAGGTCACAAATCCGGCGCTCGACCACCTGCGCGAGCGGCTCGTCATGTCCTTGCGCACCTGTCTCGGCCCGGCCGCGCCCCTCCTGGCGGAGTCGGTAGAGGCGGTCGAGCAGGTCGAGTTCGAGTCCTTGTTGCTCTTCCCCTCAGGGTTGGCGGCACTGCGGGACCCGGAGTCCTCTCTGCGCGTGGCCGACCTGGATGGGACCTTCCCGGTCGGTGACGGCGCGGACGGCCTGCGGGCGGCGGTGGGACGGCTCGCGCGCGAGGCGGAAACGGCGGTTCGCGCCGGAGTTTCCACCCTCATCCTCTCGGACGGTGGCGTCGGACCACACCGGGCGCCAATCCCCTCGCTACTCGCCACCGGCGCCGTCCACCATCATCTCCTCCGCCAGGGTTTGCGCAGTTTGAGCAGCATCGTCGTCAGCAGCGACGAGGCCCGTGAGGTCCATCACGTCGCCTGCCTGCTGGGGTACGGGGCCGACGCGATCTGCCCTCGGCTCGCGCTGCAATCGGTCGCGGCCATCCTGGTTCGAGGCGATCAACGTCAGCCTCTCATCGCGCAGGAGCGTTTCGTGCATGCCCTCGAGGACGGCACCCTCAAGGTGCTATCCAGGATGGGCATCTCCACACTCGACAGCTACCGGGGTGCGCAAATCTTCGAGACGATCGGGCTGGCGGCGGAGGTGGTCGACGAGTGCTTTGCCGGCACGCCGGACCCCATTGGTGGGGCGACCTTCACCGACCTGGGCGAGGAGGTGCTGGCCCGCCATGCCGCCGGTTTCGCCGTACCGGTCCCGGCGCTGGAGACCCCGGGCTACTTCAAGCACCACAAGACCGGCACCGAGTACCACGCCACCAACCCCGATGTCGTGTCCGCCCTGCATCGCTCCGTCGACGTCGAGGCGCTGCAGGCGGCGCATACCCTCCGGCGCGCGACCAAGGCCGGCGTGACCGACCACGGCTATGCCCTGTACGAGGGATTCGCCCGGCTCGTGGACGGGCGCCCCCCGACACAGCCGCGGGATTTGCTCGAGACGGTGCCGGCGGGCGCCCCGGTGCCGTTGGACGAGGTCGAGTCCATCAGCGCCATCGTCCGCCGCTTCTCCACCGGGGCCATGTCGCACGGCTCGATCGGCGCCGAGGCGCACGAGACGCTCGCGATCGCGATGAACCGCCTCGGGGGACAGAGCAACACCGGCGAGGGAGGCGAGGATCCCGCCCGCTACCGCACGCGCGGCCACGCGATCGACCGGAACTCCCGCATCAAGCAGGTGGCGTCCGGCCGCTTCGGCGTCACGCCCGAGTACTGCGCTTTCGCCGACGAGCTCCAGATCAAGATCGCGCAGGGGTCGAAGCCGGGCGAAGGCGGCCAGCTCCCCGGACACAAGGCGACGGAGGAGATCGCCCGGCTGCGGCACACCCAGGCCGGGGTTGGACTCGTCTCCCCGCCGCCCCATCACGACATCTATTCGATCGAGGACCTGGCCCAGCTCGTTTTCGACCTCAAGCAGGTCAACGCGCTGGCGAAGGTGTCGGTCAAGCTGGTTGCCGAGGCGGGCGTCGGCACGGTTGCGGCCGGCGTGGTCAAGGGTCTGGCCGACGTGGTCCACCTCGCGGGCGCCGACGGCGGGACGGGTGCGAGCCCGCTGTCCTCGATCAAGAATGTCGGGATGCCATGGGAGATCGGACTCGCCGAAACCCAGCAGACGCTCCGCCTCAGCGGCCTCCGCGGGCGCGTCCGCCTCCGGGTCGACGGTGGCTTCAAGACGGGGCGCGACGTCGTGATCGCGGCCCTGCTGGGCGCTGACGAATATAGCTTTGGCACAGCGGCCTTGCTGGCGGAGGGCTGCATCATGGTGCGGACCTGCCACCTGGACACCTGCCCGGCCGGGATCGCAACGCAGCGACCGGAGTTGCGCGCGAAATTCGCCGGGACCCCGGAGATGGTGGTGACCTATTTCACCCACGTGGCCGCGGAGGTTCGCCGGATCCTCGCCGGACTCGGCCTGCGCTGCCTCGACGACGCCATCGGGCGGGTCGATCTCCTCAGGCAGGCACATGGCGCCGGCTCGCGGGCTGATCGGCTCGATCTCGCTCCCCTGCTGGTCGTCGCCGGCGACGGCGCGCAGCGCTTCGAACGATCGCTGCCGATCCAGCGCCCGTCGTCACGGCTCGGTGACCGTCTCTGCGAGGACGCCTTCGATGGCCTCCGCGGCGGGCGGGCCGTCCACCTCTGGTACCCGATCGAGAATTCGGACCGGGCGGTCGGGGCGCGCCTGGGCGGGATGATCGCGCGGGAGTTTGGCTCCAGCGCACCGCCAGGCCGTGCCCGCGTCGCCTTCGACGGGGCCGCCGGCCAGAGCTTCGGCGCCTTCCTGACCCACGGAATCGAGTTCGTCCTGACCGGGGAGGCCAATGACTACGTCGGCAAGGGCATGGGAGGGGGGCGGATCGTGGTTCGCCCAGCCGCCAACGACTTCGGCGATCCCTCACTGCTCGGCAATACGGTCCTCTATGGCGCCACCGGCGGGGAGCTCTACGCCGCCGGACGCGCGGGCGAGCGCTTCGCGGTTCGCAACAGCGGTGCCGTCGCAGTGGTCGAGGGCGTCGGGCAGCACGCCTGCGAGTACATGACCGGTGGCACCGTCGTGGTGTTGGGGCCTGTCGGCCACAATCTCGGCGCCGGCATGACGGGGGGCGAGGTCTTCGTCTACGACCGTGGCATCGGGCTGCCGGCAATGGTCAACCCGGAGCTGGTCGAGGTCGACCGCTTGTCCGGTGATCATCATGTCCTGGCCGAGGAGGGCATCCGTCTGCGGCAGCTGGTGGAGGAGCACGGGACGTGGACGGGCTCCAATATGGCGCGAACCATCCTGCAGGACTGGAACCTGGCCTTGCATCACTTCTGGCGTATCGCGCCGAAGGCGACCGCCGGCGCGGCCGAGCGGCAGCCCGAGGAGGCCCTCACGGCACGCGCCTGATCGCGTACTCGGCTCGGACGCGACCGGCGATGACCTCATACTTGACGCTATGCCAAACATCTTCACCCCCACCATCCATCCGCGCATCGCTCTCCGTAAGGACCAGAGACCGGTCCAGGTCCGGGAGGTCATGCTTCATGCCGACTCGCCGGTCGGACGGTTCAACCGCTGGCTCGCCCTCAAGGTCACGACCGGCGTCGGCACCATGTGGTGCGCCTATGCCTTCGCCGTCCTCGCGCTTATTTCACTCCCGGGCGCGATCGCGTCAGGGAGCGCCGTCATCATCGTGCAGTGGATCAGCCAGACATTCCTCCAGCTCGTCCTTCTCAGCATCATCATCGTGGGCCAGAACGTTCTGG
>JALYYC010000050.1 GCA_030946755.1 Candidatus Dormiibacterota bacterium | reverse complement strand
CTCGAGCGTGCCGGCGGGCATCAGCGGGCAGCTGAACCAGCCCGATCCGCTCTCCTATGCCCAGCTGCTCACGAACGTCCAGTCGATCAAGGACCTGGGTGACACCACCCTCAACGGGACGACCGTGCACCACTATCAGCTCATCCCGGACAAAGCGAAGCTCGAGGCCGCTGCCAAGAACGCCCAGGCGCAGGCGGCGCTCAAGCAGGTGCTGGACAACGGCACGATGACGATCGAGGTCTGGTTCGGGAAGGATGACCACCTCGTGCGCCGCCTCGTCACCGACGCCGACTACCACCTCGACCTGGGTCAGCTGATGGGCTCGCTGGGTGCGGGTTCCTCCAGCAGCACGAAGGTCCCGGCGGGATCCAATATCCATGCGGTCGCCCACATGCTGATCAACTACCACGACTTCGATGCGCCGGTGACGATCACGATTCCCTCCGTCAGCTGACGGTGTTGGTCGCCCCCTCGATCCTGTCGGCCGACTTCAGCCGGCTCGGCGAGGAGATGGTCGCTCTCCAGGAGGCCGGCGCGGACTGGATCCACATCGACGTCATGGATGGCCACTTCGTGCCGCCGATCACGTTCGGCGCGACCCTGGTCAAGCACTGCCGCCGTTACGTCACCCTGCCGTTCGACGTCCACCTGATGATCGAAAATCCCGAGCGGAGCATCGACGCCTTCCGCGATGCCGGTGCCACCACGCTGTCGGTGCACGTCGAGGCCACCCGCCACATCCATCGGGTATTGGACACGGTCCGCAAGGCGGGGATGCGGCCTGGCGTCTGCTTGAACCCGGGCAGCCCGCTGGCGCTTGTCGAACCGGTCTTGAGGGATGCCGACCTGCTGGTCATGATGTGCGTCAACCCGGGCTGGGGCGGCCAGGCGTTCATCCCTGGAAGTCTCGAGCGGATCAAGGCAGCACGCGCGCTGCGCGACCGCCTCAATCCAGGACTCGACATCGAGATCGATGGTGGCGTCACCGCTGAAACCGGACGCCAGTCGGTCGAGCAGGGCGCCACCGTCCTGGTCGCCGGAAGCTTCGTCTATAGCCACCCCAAAGGGAAGAAGGCCGCGATCGCCGAGCTCCGCTAGGTCCGCTTCAGCGCGTGTCGGGCACGGTGTTCGGCACCTGGATCGCCATCGTCATGGTCGACGGCTACGCGGGGTTACCGAGGCCGGTCACCGGAACCGTCGCCAGTGTCGCCGGGCGCACCCTGCAACTGACCGGCCCGCCGGGCCGTTTTTACCTGGCGGTCTCAGACGCCCAGCTGCGGGCGTCCGGCGGCTGGCTCAAACGGGGGACCGTCGTCCAGCTCTGGGTCTCGCCACGTGGCCAGGTTGGGGCGATGGCGCCGGCCGCCGCCGCCGGCTAGCCTAGGTGGACTTGGCCTGGGTTCGAATACAGCGGGTGCAAACCATGGCGGTCTGCAGGCGGCCGTTGATCATCACGCGGGCCTTGTGGAGGTTGGGCATGAAGCGCCGCTTCGTGCGCACCTTCGAGTGACTCACGTTGTGCCCATACTGGGGGCCCTTGGCGCAGATGTCGCAGCGTTTTGCCATGGTATTTGGACTGTTTTCTGCCTCCTAGGGTATCCCGTATGATGGAGGCGAATTCAGCGTCAGATACTAGCACACGGCACGCGGGAATCCCGCAACCCAACCACGATGGATGCAAAGACGAAGGCTAACCCGCAACGGACCGGGAAGCCGCCCAGGACGCTGATCCAGGCCAGGGACCTCGGGCGGATCGAGGTCTCGCGTCATGTGGTGGCCACCATCGCCGGCCACGCTGCGGCGGGCTGCTACGGGGTGGTGGCGATGGCCGCCCAGGGACTGCGCGACGGCCTGGCCGAGCGGTTGCACCGGGACAATATCCACCGGGGCGTCGAGGTCGAGGTTCGGGAAGACGGCCTGGCGATCTCCCTGTTTGTGATCGTCGAGTACGGGACGCGCGTCTCGGAAGTGGCGCACAACCTCGGTAACGCGGTGCGCTATTCGGTCGAGCGGACGTTAGGGCTGCCGGTAGTCGAGGTGAACGTCAACGTTCAAGGCATCCACGTCAGCGGCGGCCGCTGAAACGTCCACCACTGCGCGCCCGTCGGCCATGCCGCTGACCGACTGTGACGGCCACCTGTTCAAGGAAGCCCTGCTGGGCTCGCTGGCCTGGCTCACCCTGAATCGCGATGAAGTCGACGCCCTGAACGTGTTCCCGGTCCCGGACGGCGATACCGGCACGAACATGCTCCTGACGCTGCAGTCGGCGGTCGAGGACATCCGGTCGCTGGACGACGCGGACCTGGCGGGAATGGCCCGCCGGGCGGCGCACGGGGCGCTGATGGGCGCGAGAGGCAACTCGGGCGTCATCCTCTCGCAGATCTTTCGGGGCTTCGCCACCGGCGTTGGCTCCCAGACGGCCGTCGATGCCAAAGGCCTCGCGGCGGCCTTCACCGAGGGTGCGACGGTGGCCTATCGGGCGGTCATCAAGCCGACTGAGGGGACGATGCTGACGGTCGCCCGGGAGGCGGCGGCCGGCGCCACCGCCAGCGCCGCCGGGACCAACGATCTCACCGAGGTCGTCCGCGCCGCGTGCGAGGCAGCCGCGGCCGCCGTGGAGCGGACCCCGGAGCAGTTGCCCGTGCTCAAGCAGGCGGGCGTCGTCGACTCAGGTGGCTATGGCCTTCAGTTGATCCTGGAAGGCTTTCTCAAGCGCATGCGCGGCGAGGCGCTCGACGGTTTCGAGAAACCGACGGCGCAGCGGGCACGCCCCCGCGAGGTCGCCGCGCCCGAGTCGGGCTGGGGATACTGCACTGAGTTCATCATCAACGGCGAGGCGCTCCCGGTCGATACGGTGCGCGCCGAGATCCAGCGGCGCGGGCAGTCGGCGCTAGTGGTTGGCGACGAGTCGGCGATCAAGGTACATGTCCACACCCAGGAACCCTCCGACGTCATCGGCTACGCCAGTGGCGTCGGGAAGCTTAGCCGCCTGAAGGTCGACGATATGTCCGCCCAGCATCACCGCCTCCAGGGCGATGTCGCCCGCCGGCCGGCAAGCTTGAAACACCTGGCCGTCGTCGGCGTCGCCAGCGGCGATGGATTGCGTCGAATCCTGGAAAGCCTGGGCGTCGACTCGGTCGTCAGCGGCGGCCCGACCATGAATCCCTCGACCGAAGACATGCTGGCGGCGGTCGAGTCGGTTCCCTCGAACGACGTCCTGCTGCTGCCAAACAATGGCAACGTGATTATGGCGGCGCAGCAGGTGCCGACCCTGACCAAGAAACGGGTCCGCGTCGTCCCCTCTCGGAGTTTGCCGCAAGGCATCGCCGCGCTCTTCGCCTTCGATTTCAGCGCCAACCTCGAGGAGAACGCGAATGCCATGGCGCACGCCCTGAACGCCGTCAAGACCATCGAAGTCACCCGGGCGGTGCGCGCGACCGCCATTGACGGGATGACGATTGCCGAAGGCGACGTGATCGGACTGCTGAACGACCGGATCGTCGCCAGGGGCGACTCGGCGCCGTCCGTGGTGGACCAGGTGCTGGCCCGGATTGACGCCGGCGAGGTTCGAACCATTACCGTCTACGCCGGGCAGGATGCGCCCCAGGATGAGCGGGAAGCCGTGCGGGCGTTGATCGCGAAACGATTTGAGAGCGCGACCGTCGAGCTGGCGGCCGGTGACCAGCCCCTCTATCCGTATATCCTGGCCGTCGAGTAGGACGGCCCGTTACGCGACAGTGCGGGTTTCTGGTGCGCCAAGGCCGACGGAAATCAGCGCCGGCACGCAGAGCACGAGGCTGATCAGGCCGGCGAGGTAGTTGTCGCCGAAGTAGCGCGCAAAGAAGAAGAGCGCGAAGAGCGCGACGCAATAGCTCAGAAGGAATTGCCCAAGATCCATGCGTCGGGCGAAGGCCCGCAAGCCGAACCAGTAGGCCGGGATCAGCGCGATGATTTCCAGCGGAGCAAAGCTGAAGTGCGCATTCGGCGAGACCACGTGGAGGGCGACCAGCAACCCCCCGAGGCCGAAGCCGCTGATCGGAAGCGTCGTCGTGAGGTAGGTCAGCACATCGTGAACAAATGACCCGGCATCGATCAGCAGGAACGGGCCGACGCTGAGGACTATGGGGAGGCTGAACGTCACGGCAGCGACTGAGCCTGTGCGGAACGCATCACGCGGAGACCGCGACCGATACCAGATGACAACCAGGAGCAGCGGGACTACGAGAAGGGCAAACGGCTTCAGGGCCGCCGCGATGCCGAAGGCGAGGGTGGCCACCAGCAGCTGCCGGCGCCCGAGCAGCGCGAGCCCCAAAAGGAGCAAGGCGAGGTAGCGGATGTCATCGTGGCCGGTCCAGCTCATCAGGCTCAACGAAGGGTTCAAGAAGACCGCGGCCGCCACGGCCATGCGGGCTGGGAGCGCCACCGGGATCAGGGCGATGGCCGCCAGCGCGATGAGGGAAGACAGCAGCACCGCCATGCGATAGTCAAAGGGCGCGTGCAGCGCGTCGGTCACCACCTTTATGGGAATAGCCGACAGCGGCATCAGGGGAAAGTGCGGATAGTCGTGGAGGTCCACGCCACCCCAGAAGTCTGCGTACCCATCGACCTGGGTCCCGGACCAGTCGACGCCATAGATGGCGTGACCATGCATCAAACGATCGATGGCGACCTCGTCCATGGCGAGACCGTCGACCTCGAAGGTCAAGCCCGCGTGCTGGCGTTGGACCATCCCGATAATGCTCGGCCCGAAGGTGGTGACCGCGATCAGGCCGCCGAGCAGCAGGACCTTGGCCATCCAACCATCCCGGACGCGGAGCATGACGAAAACCAGCAGGAGCAAGAGGGCAAGCCCGAGGGCCGGAATCAGAACCCCGAAACGCTCCCGGTAGGTCCACAGAATGAGCACCTGGAGGCTCCCAAAGGCCGCAATATAGACCGGTGCCAGGTGGTGGGCGCCCAGCGAGGGCACGCCGCGCAGCCGCGGCAGGACGAAGCTTCGGCCGCCCCCCGAACCCAGTCCCTCGATTCCCATGCCGGCAAATGCAACGGCTCCGATGGGATTTACCGGCGGCCCGATAACCCGTCGGGTCGGCTATTGCACTCTGCGTGCTCAAAAGTTATTGGATGGATGCAAAGTTGAACAGGTGTGGACTCGCTGCGACAGCTTCAGCACGGCTGGGACGCCCACCGGCCGGGATCCGGATCGACCGGCGATCAGCAATTCAAAGACGAGGTTCGAGCGCACTATGATCGGCTGGCCCCGCTTCGTGATCGCTGGTCCGCGCGCAATGCTTTTTACCACTCCTACGTCGAACGGGTTCTCCGTGGCATCGTGCCGGCCGGCCGCGCCGTCGTCGAGTTGGGTAGCGCCACCGGGGACCTGCTGCATGCCCTTCGTCCGGTACGGGGGCTCGGCGTCGACCTCAGCTCGGCCATGGTGGCGATCGCAGCCAGGAAGTATCCGGCGCTGAGCTTTGCGGCCGGCGACGCTGAGACCATCGAGCTCGAGGAGACCTTTGACTTCATCGTCGCCTCCGACCTTATCGGTGACCTGGTCGATATTGCGGCCATGCTCGACCGGGCGCACGCGCTCAGCACCGAAGGAAGCAGGCTCGTCCTCACATTTCACAATCCGGCGTTAGAAGCCGGCCTGCGGGCAGCCCAGCGTCTCGGGCTCACGATGCCCCCCGCCCGGCAAAACTGGATCGGTCCACGTGACCTGGAGACGCTGCTCGACCTGGCCGACTTCCGGGTCGAGACCGTCCATAGTGGCCTTCTGGTCCCGTTCCGCGTTCCCGGCCTCGCCGCCCTCGCCAATGGTCGCCTCTCGCGGATGCCCGGCGTCCGGTACCTCAATGTCGTCAACGTGGTCGTTGCCCGACCGCGTGTACCGAGACCGGTGGTGTTCCCACTGACCTGCACGGTTGTCATTCCTTGTCGGAACGAGGTGGACAACATCGAGGCCGCCGTCGCGCGAACTCCCGATATGGGCAGCCATACCGAACTACTTTTCGTGGACGGGGCCTCAACCGACGGTACTGCTGAGCGAATCGAGATGATACGGCGGCAGTATGCCGGACGGAAAGACATCAAGCTGATCCGGCAGGTCGAAGGCACGGACGTTCAGCAAGAGTTGGCGGATGCCCACGCTCCCGTGGCCATGCTGAAATTGGGCAAGGGGGATGCTGTCCGGAAGGGCTTCGAAGCGGCGACCGGGGACGTACTGATGATTCTCGACGCCGATCTGACCGTCCCGCCGGAAGATCTACCGCGGTTTTTTTCCTGCCTGGCCAGCGGCAAGGGCGACTTCGTCAATGGCAGCCGCCTGGTGTATCCAATGGAGGAGCAGGCGATGAAATATGTCAACTACCTCGGCAACAAGTTCTTTAGCGTCCTCTTCACCTGGCTGCTCGGGCAGCGAGTCCGCGACACCCTTTGCGGGACCAAGGCGCTTCGTCGGGGGACCTATGCGCAGATCAAGGCCGGACGCGCCTACTTTGGCGAGTTCGACCCCTTTGGCGATTTCGACCTGCTCTTCGGCGCGGCGCACCTCGATCTGAAGATCGTCGAGGTTCCGGTTCGCTACCGCCGCCGGGTCGCCGGCGTGACGAAGGTCCGGGTCGTCAAGCACGGCCTGCTGCTGCTCGCCATGGCGGCCATTGCCTTTAAGAAGTTCAAGCTGGCGCGCTGGGTCGGACGATGGAACTGACGACGGCCGCGGCCGGTTGCCCGGTTTGCCGCAGCGAGGCGCGTCAGACCGTGACGCAACGGAACGACCTCGAGGTCGTGCGCTGCCGGAATTGTGGGCAAGGGTATGTGTGGCCTGCGCCTGCCCCGGCGACGCTGGCCCGATTTTATGACCGGCATTACTACCAGGGTGGCCACGGGTCGCTAGGATTTGTCGATTACGACGCCCTGGCACCAGCGCGGCGGCGGATGTTCGGACGCCACCTGGACCGAATTGAGAGAACGGTGTCTCGCGGGCGTGTCCTCGATGTCGGCTGTGCTACCGGTGACTTCCTCGATGTTGCACGGCAGCGCGGGTGGGACGTCCTTGGGGTCGACCCGTCTCCGGCTAGAGACCAGGCGGTCGCTGCTGGGCTCCCCATTGTTGGGATGACTATCCATGATGCCGACGTCGCCCCGGGAAGCGTGGACCTCATCACCTTCTGGGACGTGCTGGAGCATATTGGCAATCCAGGCGCCGATTTGCACCACGCCCTGACGCTGCTTTCACCAGGGGGGGTTGTGGCGGCGACGGTGCCTGACGCGGGGACGTTTGCCGCACGCGTCAGCGGAGCCCGCTGGTTTGGATACAAGACAGCCGGCGAGCACCTGCAGTTCTTTACCCCGCGAACCCTGGCCAGGACTTTTGCCAATGCCGGTTTCGAAATGGTGGTCAATCAGCCGGTGGCGTGGAGCTGCACCGTTGCCTTCTTGACAGACCGCGCCGCGCTCTATCTTGGCCCGGTCGGGCGGGGCCTCAATCGAGTGGTGCTCATTACCGGCGCGGGCAATGCCATCGTCGACGTTCCGCAGGTAAACCGGTTTGGGCTAGCTCGGCGTGTCGGAGCCAGCAACAAGCGGGCGGCATGAGCCTGCCTTTGATCGACGGTTAAGTTTCTCAGGCAGCAGCGGATGCGCGGGACACTTCAGCGAGGTACCAGTCGACCGTCTGGCCTAGACCGGCCTCAAACGGGATCCTCGCCACGAAGCCGAATTCGCGGCGGGCCCGCTCACTATTCAGCTTGCGACGCGGCTGTCCGTCCGGCTGCGAAGCATCCCAGATTACCTGCCCGCTGTAGTTGGTCAAGCGGACGATCAGATCAACAAGTTCCCGGATCGATATTTCGTCTGTCGAACCAAGATTGACCGGGTCGGCCTTGTCGTAGCGTTCGGTCGCCAGCATGATGGCCCGTGCCGCATCGTCGGCGTGAAGGAACTCGCGGGTAGGCCTGCCGGTACCCCAGACGGTTATGGCGGGAAGACGCTGCGCACGAGCCTCCACGCAGCGGCGGATCAGGGCCGGGATAACGTGTGACGAATCCGGGTTGAAGTTGTCGCCCGGCCCATATAGGTTCGTCGGCAGGAGGTAAATCGTGTTGAAGCCGTACTGCGTCCGATAGGCCTGAGCCTGGACCAGGAGGGCTTTCTTGGCGATCCCGTATGGGGCGTTGGTTTCCTCGGGGTATCCATCCCAAAGTGATTCCTCCGAAAACGGGGCGCGGGTAAACTTCGGATAGGCGCATACGGTGCCGACCACTACAAACTTCGTCACCCCTCGCTGCCGGGCTTGCTCGATCAGTTCGATCCCCATGATGGCGTTCTCATAAAAGAAACGGCCCGGGTTGGCGCGGTTGGCCCCGATGCCCCCTACGCGAGCGGCGAGATGGATCACAACGTCGGGGCGTTGGTCGGCGTACATCCTGGCCACCTCGGCCTGTCGAGTCAGGTCGTAGTCACGGCTGGAGAAGGTGAAAATCTCGGCGGGCTCCCGCTCCCGCAGCAGGGCGACTACTCGGCGGCCGAGAAAGCCATGGCCACCGGTGACGGTGACCCGCCGGCCAGTCCACCAATTCGTCATCCCGATACAACGTCGTAACGCCGCAAGGGATGCGTCAGTGGCGCATTTTGGACTTTACAACGGCTACAGCAGCTGGAAAACGTTCAGCATCACGGCAGCCGCGCTCACGCAGGCAGCGGCGTAGTAGGCGTGCCAGATGCGCGGCTTGTTGTGCTGGAGCAGCATCAGAATGGCAAGCAGGACGGCCACGGCAATCCCCTTGACGGCATAGGCGGCAAGCTCTCCGTGGATCGCGATCACGGGGCCCATGACCCGATTGAGTTCCTGGTGGTGCAACTGGAGCCCGAGGTGAGTGGTCAGCCCGTCAAGCCCCTGAAAGCCGAGGAAGGCAGTGAGGATCGATGCCTGCTGGGGGAGGGGAGGGGTTGCGACTGGTCCGATGGCCACAGCACGTATAGGTGTACCAGCGCAGGGCTGGCAGCAGCGTTACGAAACGAGCGCGTTGCCGACCCGTGAGCAACCTGTTGAGGCTCGCCTATACTTCGCTGCGTGGTGCGAATCGTCACGGATTCCACCGCGGACCTCTCTCCCGACCAGCAGCGCGCCGCGGGCATCACCGTGGTGCCGCTCAACGTTCACTTCGGCGATGAGGTGTTCCGCGATCGGGTCGACCTCAGCGGTGCTGAGTTCTTCCGCAAGCTCAAAGCAGCCTCCCAGCTGCCGCGAACCTCGCAACCGTCGGTGGGCATCTTCGAGGAAGTCTTCCGCAAACTCACCGCGTCAGGTGATGACGTGGTGGCCGTCCACCTCTCGAGCAAGGTTTCCGGGACTTACAACTCGGCGCTCATGGCAGCCCAGTCGGTTGGCGCGGATCGGGTCGAGGTGGTCGACTCGTTGAGCGCGTCAATGGCGCTTGGGTTCCTGGCCCTCGAGGGCGCCAAGGCGGCTGCCGCCGGGGCCGACCGGACGGCCGTCGCCGAGGGGGTCCGCAGCCTGGTTCCGAAAGCCAGGATCCTGTGCGCCATCGACACGCTGACCTACCTGGAACGCGGCGGCCGGATCGGCAAGGCGCGGGCACTGCTGGGCTCGCTGCTCAATTTCAAGCCGCTGATCACGCTGCGGGACGGCGAGGTCGTCCCCCTGGGTCGGGCTCGAGGCCGTCCGCAGATGCTCGACAAGTTGGTCGAAATGCTCAAGCGCGATGGCAAGGTCACCAGCCTCGCCGTATTGCATGGCGCCGCCGAGGCCGAGGCGAAGCATCTAGGCGACCGGATTGCTCCGGACTATCCAGACCTCGAGATCGTCGTCACCGAAATCGGCCCGGTGCTGGCCACCCACACGGGGCCCGGCGTCATCGGAATCACGTATCTGACCGCTTGACCCTTGCGCCGAGGTCCCTCGACGATCCGGTGACCGCCATCGGCGGGATCAGCGATGTCTACAAGGGCCGGCTCGAGAAGCTCGGCGTTCGGACGATCCGTGACCTGTTGCTCTTCTTCCCCTGGAAGCATGAGGACGTCGCCCAGGTGATGCCCATCAATTTGGTGACGCCAGGCCTCAAGACGACCGTGCGCGGACGCATCACAGAAATCCACACGCGTCCGGCTCGACACAGGCGGATGTTCATCACCGAGGCGACGCTCTCGGACGACTCCGGCCACCTGCGCCTCGTCTGGTTCAACCAACCGTGGGTCACCAAGCAGTTGCACATTGATGATGAGGTCTTTGCGGCGGGTGAGGTCCAGTTCGACGGCGGACCCGTACTCAAGACTCCGGAATACGAGCAGGTCTCATCCGATCCCCAACACGCCGCGCGGCTCGTCCCCATCTACCACGAAACCGAAAAGCTCACCTCGCGCTGGTTGCGGCCCAAGGTCCAGGCGATCCTTCCGCTGGCGAGCAAGCTCGAGGAGTTCCTGCCCGTCGAACTGCTAACGCGCCGTGGACTGCCGGAGCGTTCGGTTGCGGTGCGGCAGGTGCATTTCCCTGATTCGCTACCAGCCCTCGACTCAGCGAAGCAGCGACTCGCCTTCGAGGAGATGTTCCTGCTCGAGGTCGCCGCCCAGGAGGCGAAGCGAGCGCGGACGGCGCACACCGCCCTCCCGGTCCCCTTCGATGAGGCAACCGCCCGCGGCTTCGTCGCCGCATTGCCTTTCCGGCTCACGACTGCCCAACGGGTTGCCGCCTGGCAGATCCTCAAGGACCTGGCGCTGCCCCGTCCAATGA
>JALYYC010000046.1 GCA_030946755.1 Candidatus Dormiibacterota bacterium | reverse complement strand
GCGAGAGCTCGAGCGTGAGTACGACAACCTCTTCCTCATCCGCTTCGACGACGAGGGGCGTTGCCGCTCATTCGAAGAGTGGTACATGGGCCGTCGTGGGCAGCGCGAGCCAACGCCCAGCTGACCGCCTCCGGTGAGTGCATCCGAGTACTTCTCGACATTGCGCAAAGACCCGAAGCTCACCGAAGAGCAACGGATCTTTCTCGACCGATTGTCCGACGTCATCGATGCGGTCAAGCCGGCGCACCTCGCGCTGGACAACCTGTCGGCGAATTTCGACATCGGGTCAAAGCGGAAACCGGCCCTTCAGTTGGAGCTTCCTCACGTGAGCGACCGCGACCTGAAACTGTTGCTCACAGTCGAGCCAGGAGCTATCGTTGTCAGCTACGGGTGGTTTGACCACATTCACTTCGGCTACCCTGAGCCGGATCGGCCACTCGACGAAGCCCTTCCCTTCATTCGGGATCTCCTAGCCGGGAACGTCGAAGTCGAGATTGCGCACGGGTGGCTCTCGACCAGGGTCACGACCTTTCAGATCAGCCCTATGGGCGAGCGAGTCGAACTCCAAACGTGCGGGACGCTCGCCATCTTTGCCGGGGGCATGAAATGGCCGCCGAAGCCTCGTGAGGTCCGGCGCCTGTCATTCGCCGAGCTGTAAATACAACTCCGTGCTCACGATGGCCGTCGCCTCATGCGGCTCCCCCGGAAGCCAAGCACTGATTGCCAGTCCCGGTAAGGTCCGGCACAGCGCCCTGCCGGTCGATGGGTTACCGCGCAGTTATCGACTCTTCCGACCTTCGAGGCGCGGCTGGCTTTAACCTGGCCCGTAAACAACCACGATCCTGAGACGCGCGTTTTGTCGCTACGCCCTCGCTGCGATGGTTTCCGAATTCAAGACGGAGTCGGGGAGACAGGATTTGAACCTGCGGCCCCTTGAACCCCATTCAAGTGCGCTACCAGGCTGCGCTACTCCCCGAGGACGCCTATTCTAGTCGCCGCGCTTGCGGAAGACGAGCCGAAGCGGTGTTCCCTCGAAGCCGAACTGCTTGCGCAGCTGGCTGTCCAGGAAGCGCTGGTACGAAAAGTGGACCAATTCAGGCTCGTTGACGAAGAAGACGAACGTGGGTGTCGAGGCCTCGGCCTGGGTCACGTACAGGACGTTGAGCCGCTTTCCCTTGCGCGTCGGCACCTGGCGCTGAGCGAGGATCGTCCGAAGCCATTTGTTCAGCTCTGGCGTCGCGATGCGTCGGTCGCGTTCGGCCACCACCTTGAGCGCGACATCGAGGGGTTGCTCGACCCGCTGTCCGGTCTTCGCGGAGATGTAGGAGATCGGGGCCCAGGGCGCGAAGCTGAACTGCTCCTTGATCTTCTTCCGCCAGACCTTCTCCTCCTTCTCCTCCGTCGGCAGAAGGTCCCATTTGTTCAGCACCACCACGAGTCCGCGGCCGGCCTCGACGGCGTAGCCCGCAATGTGGAGGTCCTGGGCCGTGACGCCGTCGGCGGCGTCGAGCACCAGCAGGGCCACGTCGGAGCGCTCCATCGCCCGCAAGCCGCGCAGCAGCGAGTATTGCTCCACGCCCCGGGTGAGCCCATGCCTCCTGATGCCGGCGGTGTCGATCAACGTGACACGCTGCCCCTTGAAATCGAGGGTCGTGTCCACCGGGTCGCGAGTCGTCCCGGGCACCGCGGTGACCAGGCTTCGCTCGTCGCCCAGCAAGGCGTTGAGCAACGATGACTTCCCCACGTTCGGCCGGCCGAGGATGGCGAAACGGCCCGCGATCGCGTCATCGACAACCTCCGGTCGCGGCGGTGGAAGCAGCTCTACGACGGTGTCGAGCAGGTCCCCGCTTCCGGTGCCGTGGAGCGCCGAGATCGGGATCGGGTCGCCAAGGCCAAGTTCGTAGAATTCGCCGGCCAGCTCTTCGTGCCCGCGCCCGTCGGTCTTGTTGGCCACCACCAACACGGGTGTGCGCGATCGGCGAAGCAGCTCGGCAATATCGCGATCGATCGCCGTCAGGCCCTCGCGGACGTCGAGAACAAAGATGATGATGTCGGCTTCCTCGATCGCCAGCCGGCTCTGCTCTTCCATCCGGCGCCGCAGCTCGCGTTGCTCGGGCACTTCGTCGCGATCCTTGCCGAGGACGAGCCCGGCCGTGTCCACGATGACAAACCGGCGCCCCTGCCACTCCGTCTCGGCGTAGAGCCGGTCGCGCGTCAATCCGGCCATCGGGTCGACGATCGCGCGTCGCTCGCCGATGATCCGGTTGAAGAGGGCGGATTTCCCGACGTTGGGCCGGCCGACAATCGCCACCAGGCCTAGCGCCATGAGATATCCGGCAGCAGTATCAACATATCAACCACCGAAGAGTAAGCAATTCAAGATTGCGAACTTATAATGGGGCCCGTGCCGGACGGCCGCGTCGTGCTCAAAGAGAACCGGATCATGGTGGTGTCCGACGAGATGGGCGACATCCCAGCCGGCAATACCAGGGGGCTCGGACTGTACTTCTCGGATACGAGGTATCTGTCCGCCTATGAGTTTCGCCTGAACGGATTGCAGCCAATTCTCCTTTCCTCCTCGGTCGACGAGTCGTACGTGGCGACATTCCAGATGGTGAATCCGGTGCTCCTCCTCGACGAGGGCAAGCGCCGTATTCCGCAGCAAAGCCTGAGCATCCGCCGCACACGATTCATCCATGGCGGGCTCCACGAGCGCATCGGCATTCAGAATTGCGGCAGCGAGCCTGTCGACATCCAGTGCTCGCTGCATGTCGATGCCGACTTCCTCGACATGTTCGACGTCCGCGGCAGCGTCGGCGCGCTCCATGGACACGAGGCCCATCCACTCGGGACCGTGCGGCCGCCCGAAGTCAGCGACGCCGGCATCACCTTTGCCTACGACGGACTCGATCAGGTCGTTCGCCAGACGCATGTCCTCGTCGACCAGCAACCGAGCGCCTCCGAGGCGCACAGGTTGACCTACAGCTACCATCTCGAGCCGAAGCAAACGGTCCGCCTGATGGTTGACCTGGTCCCCGAGATGAGCGGCGATGGGACCTCATTCACGCCGCTGCAGGATGACGCGCTCGCCGCGCTGCAGGCGTCGTACCGCCACTGGCAGGAGTCGACGACCGCGATCAAGACCGACAATGCCTTCCTCGACAGGGGTCTGCTGCGGCGCAGTCAGATGGACATGCGCATCCTCGTGGAGGAATTCGAGACCGGGCTGCTCCCGATGGCCGGCATCCCCTGGTACAGCGTCCCGTTCGGACGCGACTCGTTGATCGCGTCCATCCAGATGCTCATGGTTAACCCGGAGATCGCGCGGGGCACTCTGCGCTACCTCGCCCAGCAACGCGGCCGGGCGATCGATCGCGACCGCGAAGAGGAACCGGGCAAGATCCTTCACGAACTTCGGTACGGCGAGCTGGCGAACCTCAAACGAATTCCGCACACGCCGTACTTCGGCACCGTGGACGCCACGCCACTCTTCCTCGTCTGCCTCGTGGAGATGATGGACTGGCTGAACGATGCCGACCTGTTCGTCGAGCTCTTGCCGGCGACAATCGCGGCGCTGGCATGGATCGATCACTACGGGGACAGCGATGGCGACGGCTTTGTCGAGTTTTCGGAGCGAGCCCGAGGTGGCGTGCGAAACCAGGGATGGAAGGACTCGTCCGATTCCCTCCTCTATCCGGACGGCCGATCCGCCGAACTTCCGGCGGCGCTGGTCGAGGTCCAGGGTTACGTCTACCAGGCGAAACTCGGCCTCAGCCGCATTCTTCAGCGCATGGGCCAGCAACCGCTCGCGGAACGTCTCGCCCGTGAGGCCGGCGAGCTGCGCCGGCGCTTCGAGCTGAAGTTCTGGATGGATGCGGAGCAGTTCTACGCCCAGGCGCTGGATCGGGCCAAGCTTCCGGTACCATCGATCACCTCGAACCCGTCGCACTGTTTATGGGCTGGCATCATCGACCCGGAACGGGCCGAGCTACTTCGCGACCGCCTGATGGCGCCCGACATGTTTTCCGGCTGGGGCATCCGCACCCTCTCGACCACCTCGCCCCACTACAACCCGATGAGCTATCACAACGGCACCATCTGGCCGCATGACAACTCGATCGCCGTCGCCGGCCTCCGCCGCTACCGGCATTCCGACGCGGCCGGACAGGTGATCGAAGGCATCATGGAGGCCGGCTTCCGAATGCCGAACTACCGCCTTCCCGAACTCTTCTGCGGCTTTCGGCGCGATCGGCGCTTCAACAACGGGCCGGCGGAGTACCTGGTGTCTTGCAACCCGCAGGCCTGGGGTGCGGGCGCCGCCTTCCATCTGCTGCAGACGGCGCTCGGCATCGTTCCCGACACGACGGCGGGCCGCCTCTACCTGAACCCCATCCCGTTCGGCCAGGCGAAGTCGGTAGAGGTCCGCGGCATGCGCGTCGGCAGCGGCAAGCTGTCCTTTAGCGTCGCCTACGATGGCGGCCGGCCTGAGGTCGAGATCCTGGAGAAGCCTGACGACCTGACCGTGGTCCTCGACGAACCGCCACTCATCACCTGACGGTCTCGATGGAACGCCTTCCGCGGATCGGCCTGCTCCATTACACCTGCCCTCCCGTGATCGGTGGCGTCGAGACCATTCTTTACGAGCAGGCCCGCCGGCTCAGCGCTCGCGGCTACCCGGTCACGATCCTGAGCGGTCGCGGCGGACCCCTCCCCTCCCCGACCACGATCCAGTTGCGCCTCATTCCGGAACTGGATTCAAAGCATCCGGAGGTGACCGCCACGCGGGATGCACTGGACCGCGGCGAAATTCCGTCAGGCTTCGAAGCCCTGCGAAGCTGCCTGCGCGAACGCCTGGCACCGGAGCTTGGCGCCCTCGACGTGCTCATCGTCCACAATGCGTTCGGCCTGCATTTCAACCTGGCCCTGACGTCCGTTCTCTGGGACCTGGCTGACGAACCCGCCGCACGCATGATCGCCTGGTATCACGACCTGAGCTGGGTCAATCCCCTGTACAAGCCGATCATGCACCCCGGCGAGCCATGGTCGTATCTGCGCCGCCAGCACCCGCGCATCACGCCCGTGTTCATCTCAGCGCAACGTCGTCAGGAATGGCAAGCCCTGACGAACACGGTACAGCCGCCCGAGACCGTAATTCCCAACGGCATCGATCCGTTCGGTCTGCTGCGGATCGGTCCGGCCACCCGCACGCTGATCGATCGATTCCAGCTCGATCAGGTGGATGCCGTCCTGCTGGCCCCGGTGCGGATCACCAGGCGGAAGAATCTCGAATGGGCCATCGAGGCGGCGGCCGCCATCAAGGCCTCCGGCCGCACCGTACGGCTGCTGATCACCGGCCCGCCGGGGCCACACAATCCGCGGGCTCAGGACTACGTCGAGGAGCTGAAGGCGCTGACCGCGCGACGCGGCCTCGAGGAGTCGGTCTGCTTCCTCTTCGAGCAGCAACCGCCGGGGGCCCAGGGCGACTATGCCGTCGACGCCGCCACGCTTTCAGACCTCTATATGCTGAGCGACGTCGTGACCCTGCCCAGCACCAGCGAGGGATTCGGATTGCCCCTCGCGGAAGCCGCGATTTTCCGAACCCCCGTCGTGTGCAGTGACCTCGCGGTGTTTCGCGAGGTGGCGCCGTCCGGTCCGCGCTACGTACCCACCGAGGCCGGTCCGGCCGGGTTCAGCCAGGCGGTCCTCAGTGCCCTCGACAGCGACGAGGCCCGGCTGCGACGACGCGTCATGCGCGAGTACGCGTGGGACACCATCATCCAGCAGCGCCTCGAACCCCTCTTGACGCGCGCGTGAGCCACTACCGTGTCCTGATCCCGACCGCCAACCCGGCACGCACCGGGCCACTCCTCAAATCCGTGTCGCCCTTCCTCAATGCCGAGGACTCCCGGGGGACATTGCTGGGCGTCATCGAGATGGCGCCGGATCGCCCGCTCAGTGAAGGGGTCGAGGTCGCGCGCGCCTACCGGACGCTGCTCTCTCGCATCACGCGCTACGCGGAGCGAGGACCCGGCGAGCTACGCGGCCAGGTTCGGATCGCGCACGTCGCCGCGCAGGGGATCCGGGAAGCGGTGCTGGAAACCGATACCAACCTCCTTGTGCTCGAGGCGTCGAAGGGACGCAGCCAGGCCGACACTGCCTGGTCGAACGCGGTCGAAGACCTGCTCGTCGACCCCCCCTGTGACGTGGCCCTCGTGCGCCCGGACACTGCCGCGATCAAGAGCGTCCTGGTCCCGGTTCGCGGTGGCCCCAATGCCGAGCTCGCGCTGCGCCTCGCCAGTACTGTCTGTCGCGAGAGCGGCGCCGAGCTTTGCATCCTCCATGTCTTCAATCCCCGCATCTCGGCGGAATCACGCGAGCGTGAGGAGGCCGCCTTCTTCAAGCTGACCAGCCGGGTGGATGTGCCGGTGCGCCGCCAAACGGTGCTTTCGACCTCCGTACGCGAGGCGATCGTCCGGGAAGCCGCCTCGCATCAGCTGATCGTGCTCGGCGCCACCCTGAGCCTGATGCACCGGCCCATGGTCCTGGGCGCGCCCATCGCCCGGCTCCTGCGCCGGCTTCCGGGTAGCGTGATGGTGGCGAAGGCTGCTGGACCGATCTCGGCGCTCAAGGATCCTGACCGACCCTTTCGCGTCGAAACGCGGGCGGCGGCCGCCGAACGGGTCGATCGCTGGTTTGCGGAAAACACGTTCCACAGCAAGGAGTTCGCCGAGCTGCGCCGCCTGGTCGATCTCAAGCAGCGCCAGGGCCTCACGATCAGCCTCGGCCTCCCGACCCTGAACGAACAGAACACCGTCGGCAAGGTGATTCGCACCTTCAAACACGCGCTCATGGACAAGGTGCCCCTGCTCGACGAGATCGTGGTGATCGACTCGGCCTCCTCGGATCGGACGGCGGCGATCGCCGAACGCGCCGGCGTCTCCGTGGTGCAGCACCATGACATCCTGCCGCGCTACGGCGGCTTCCACGGCAAGGGCGAAGCCCTGTGGAAGAGCCTCTACGTCCTGAAGGGTGACCTGATCGTCTGGGTGGATACCGACATCAGTAACATCGCCCCGAAATTCGTCTACGGCCTGCTCGGCCCCCTGCTGAGCGACCCCGAGATCCACTACGTCAAGGGCTTCTACCGCCGGCCCCTGCAGTACGGGACCGAGATCCAGGCCCAGGGCGGCGGCCGCGTCACCGAGCTGGCCGCCCGGCCGCTGCTCAACCTCTTCTTCCCCGAGCTCTCCGGTCTTGTCCAACCCCTCTCCGGCGAATACGCCGGACGCCGGAGCGTGCTGGAGAGCGTGCCCTTCTTCAGCGGCTACGGGGTGGAGCTCGGCCTGCTGCTGGCGATCTCCGAGGCCTACGGGCTCCGGGCCATCGCCCAGGTGGATCTGGGCATGCGGGTACACCGCAATCAAACCCTCTTCGACCTCTCCAAGATGGCGTTCGCCATCATGCAGGTCGGGCTCAAGCACCTCGGCGACCGCCACCGGATTCATCTGCTGGAAGAGGTCAACAAGACCATGAAGCTGATCCACTACGAGGACGAGCGGTACTGGATCGAGCAGAAGGAGATCGAGGACCAGGAGCGGCCCCCGATGAACTCCGTCCCTGAGTACTTCATGGCCAGGCACCGCGCGCCGGCCTCGGAGACCTAGGTAGGGTCGCCGATTCGCTAGGGCTCGACGACCTCCAGGGGCTCTTCCGAGAACGTCCCGTCGATGAGGCGCCAGGAGCGGGCAGCGACCAGCTTGCCCTGTTGGACGGAGGCGACGATGTAGCTATAGAAGTCCCAGGCGTGCTCCTCATCGAAGCGCGACGGCAGCGGGGGATGGTCAGGGTGGCTGTGCGCGAAGCCGATGATCTCGAAGCCGCGGGCTTCGGCGTCCTTCTGCACCCGCAGCTGCTCCAGCGGGTCGAGCGCGTAGCGGTCCCGGGGGCGGTCGGTGATGACGTTGCGCATCGGACGAAACTCCACCACCTCGTGCCGGTCCGGTTCGGCACGACCGATCAGCGCGCCACAGGCCTCGTTGGGATAGCCGGCCTCGAGGTGCTGGCGAAGATCCGCCATCACCGCGGTGGGGACGCGGAGCGTCAAAACTTCCGGTGGTAGAGGCCTGAGCTGAGGTACCGGTCGCCGCCGTCGGGGAAGACCATGACGAAGACCCCCTCTTCGGTGTGCCGCGCCACCGCCCGCGCCGCGGAGAGCGTCGCCCCGGAGGAGTTACCGACCAGCAGGCCTTCGGTCCGGGCGAGGTCGTGCGCCAGCTCGTAAGCCTCCTCGGTCGAGACGCTGATCTTCTCGTCATAGACGCTCGGGTCGTAGATTCCAGGCACGATCGAGCTGGGCATGTGCTTGAGGCCCTCCAGGCCGTGCAGGGCATCGTCCGGCTCCGCCGCGATCACCTTGATCGCCCGGTTGTGGCGCTTGAGGAACCGGCCGGTTCCCATCAAGGTACCGCTGGTCCCGATGCCGGCGATGAAATGGGTGACCTCCCCGTGGGTCTGCTCGAGGATCTCGGGCCCGGTCGTGTCGAAATGCGCGCGCCAGTTGAACGGATTGTTGTACTGGTCGGGCATGAAGTAGACGCCCGGCGACGCCTCGCGCAGCCGATGCGCCTCGCGGATGGCCCCATCCGAGCCCTCCAGGGCCGGGGTGAAGATGGCCTCGGCCCCGAATGCCTTGACGATCTCGCGGCGCTCCTCGTTGACGTTGGCCGGCATCACCAGCTTGACCTGGTAGCCCTTAGCCGCCCCAATCAGGGCGTAGGCGATCCCGGTATTCCCCGAGGTCGAGTCCAGGATCACCTTCTCGACGGTCAGCTCGCCCGTCCGCTCGGCTTCCTCGATCATCCGCAGGGCCGGGCGGTCCTTGACCGAGCCTCCCGGGTTGAACCACTCGGCCTTGGCGTAGAAGGTGATGTGCGGAAACTCCTTCTCCAGCAGCCTGATCCGGATCAGCGGGGTGTTGCCGATCCGCTCCAGAATCGACTGCTCCGGGAGGTTTTCTACGACCGACAGGGCACGATGTGGCATAACTTCCAATTCTAGGGGCCGGTCCGCCGTCGATCTGATTCCGAGTTCGGTTACACCGTGCCGAGACGCGCTATACTGCCGCCGGAATCGTCCACCATTCATGTCTTGGGAGGTCTCATGGCTACTGCCGCCGTCAACGCCGTTTCGGGAGTCAAGGCCGGTTTTTGGATTCGATTCGTGGCCATTCTCATCGACTCAATTCTTCTCGGAATCGTGAGCAGCATTATCAATGTCGCCTTCAGCGGCAGCACATCAGCCAGGACTGGTGTACAGCTGATCCTGGGAATCGTCTACTACACCTATTTCTGGTCGAACAGCAGCCCATGGCCCGGTCAGACCCTGGGGAGCAAGGCGCTGAACATCAAGGTGATCCGGACGGAGGGTTCGGATCTCACCATCACCCAGGCGCTCATCCGCTACGTCGGATTCGTGATCTCGTCCATCCCGCTCGGCCTCGGGTTGATCTGGGCGGCGTTCGATAAGGACAAACAGGGCTGGCACGACAAGATCGCCGGGACCTACGTGGTCAAGGCGTCCTAGGGGCGTCCTCCAGAAGAAAGACCGGGTGGTCGGCGGGGTCCGGTAGAGCGGCGAACTCCTTGGCGACGAAGCCGCCGTATTTCGAGCCGTTCTCTCGAACGTAGGCTTCAACGAGCGGACCCCGCTCGGCCTCCGGGATCTCAGTGGCTCTGAATCGCTGGGTGCGGCCCTTCGTGCGCAGCTGTCCTTCGCCGGCGGCGCGCAGGTTACGAGCCCACTGCGTATTGCCGCGAGGGGCCACCAGGTAGCGCTTGCCCTGGTACTCGAGCGGCAGCACCGGCATCGTGTACAGCCGGCCTGAGGTCCGTCCACGAACGCGAACCGAGGGCATTGCACCGAATGCCACGATCAGTGGGTTCAGGACGCGGTTGTTGAAGAACCCCGACTTCCGGTAGGGCGCCTCACTCATGGAGCGCCTGCTCGAAGTCTCCGAGGAGATCATCGATCCGCTCGAGACCGACCGAGCAGCGCATCAAGCCCGGGCCGATGCCGGCGCGCTCCTGTTCGGCGGCGTCGAGTCCACGGTGGGAGGTCGACGCCGGATGACTGAGGGTCGTGGCGACGTGGCCGAGGCTTGGCATCAGCCGGACCAGGCGCAGCCGCCGGATCATCGCTCCGGCGGCGGGCTTGCCGCCCCGAAGCGTGAAGGACAGTAACGCGCCGGCCCCATCGGGCAGGAGCCGGCGGGCTCGGCCATGGAACGGGCTGCTTTCCAGCTCCGGATAGTTGACCTGGGCGACCGCCGGTTGGCCTTCGAGGAAGGTGGCCAGCGCCAGCGCGTTGGCGGTGTGCCGCTCCATCCGGACGGCCAGGGTGCGGACGCCACGCAAGGATAGCCAGGCTTCGAACGGTCCAAGCGTTGGGCCGAACGTCTGGGCAAAGGCCCGCGCCCCCTCAATCCAGGCGGGCCGGCCAAAGACCAGGCCGCCGCTCACGTCCGCGTGGCCACTCAAGTTCTTGGTCGCGCTGTGGAGGACGACGTCGGCGCCCCACTGGAATGGGTGGCTGAGGACGGGCGTGGGCACGGTATTGTCGACGATCAGCAAGGCCCCGGCCGCGTGGGCGATCGATGCCAGGGCCTCGAGGTCCGGAATTCGAATCAATGGATTGGTACACATCTCGCAGAGCAGGACGCGGGTTCTATCGGTGATCGATGCGCGGACCGTGTCCAGGTCCTGGAAATCGACCACTGTGCTGGTGATGCCGAACCGAGGCAGGTCGTTCTTGAGAAACGTCTGCGTGGTCCCATAGCAGTCGTGGGCGGCCACGATGTGATCGCCGCTGTTGAGCTCGGTCAGGAGTGCCACGGCGATGGCCGCCATTCCGGAGGCCGTCGCCTGGGCATCAACGGATCCCGTGAGGCCGAGGCCCTCGAGGGCCGCGATGGCCGCCTCGAGCTGTCGGTGGTTCTCGGTCCCCCACCGTCCATATCCCTGGTGCTGCGCCATCGCCGCATCGAGGGTCTCGAGGTCCGGGTAGAGGCTGGCGGACGAGACCGCGATATCAGGGATGACCGGTGCGCCGGGATGGTTCACGGGCGGCTCCCCCGCATGCACGGCAAGCGTGTCAGGATGCGACATTCGCGTCAGCCTACCTGAAGCCGTTCGAAGCGGCCAAGCTGCTGCAAATCACCCAGCCGCTCGAAAACGGCGAGGCCAGCGTCCATCTCCTGATGATCGCCCGTGATCAGCGCCAGCTCGCAGCGGACCCGCGCCGCGTATGGGACGGCGCCGGCGTGTTCCAGCAGGCCAAGCGCCCGAGCTAGCCGGCCGGCATCACGTTGGGCTCGGCCGATCACGCGTTCCGCCTGGGCCTCCAGAATCGGAAATGCGCCGGGTCGAAGGCTGAGCAGCTGTTCAGCCAGGTCGACGCCGGGCGCCCGATCATGATCGAGCAGATAGCTAAGGCCACGCTCGAGGGCCTCGGTGCGGACCAATGGTTCGCCAAAGTGGAGGCGGACCGCTCTCTCGATCACCGTGAAGTCGGAACCGCCATAGCCCAGCCAGCGTCGGATGCGCGTCCCCTCGGCGAACTGCACGGTGATCTCGTCGAAGACCGTTCGATGGACCTCGAGCAAACGGTCATCCTGACGGGCTCGCGCAATATCGATCGCCGACATGAACCCACGTAACGCATACCCTGAGGATGGCCGGCCTGACTCGATCCAGAGCAGGCGGGCCCGCTCCGCCATGGCCAGCGCGTCGTCCCAGCGCCCGAGGAGCGTCAGGGTATAGATACGCCAGCTCACGAGGTGCAGCACCCACGCCGGGACCTGGCCAGGCTGGATTTGGGCTAGCCCCTGCGCGGAAACGCGTTCCGCCTCCGCAAGGTCCCCCAGAAGGGCTGCGATCCAGGTGACCATGCTCAGCGCGTCGATCTTTTCCGAGAGCCGCAAGCGGTCGGCAAACGCCAGCCGTTGCCGCGAGTAGTCGAGACTCTTTCCCCAGTCCTCCGCGATCTGGCCGGTTCCGGCCAGCGCATCCAGGGCCATGCTCTGCAGGTTGGGGTCATCGAGCCGACGCGCCATCTCAAGGGCCAGGGTCGCAGTCGCGCTGCTCTCCGCCAGCTCCTCAATGGTGGGCTCACGACGGGTGCCGGTGATCCAGAAGGGAAAGAAGGCGTCGGCGGCGTAGTAAAAGGCGAGGGTGGGCTCGTCTGCGACCTGCTCGGCGAGTCCGCGCGCATCGCGCCTCAGGTCCGCCATCGCGGCCTCCGAGGGACGGCTCGCAACCGAGCCCTGGTATCGCATGTACTGGCTTAAGAGGCTCGCCAGCACCTGGAGCTGTTGAAGGGCCGGCCGCTTCTGCTCTCGACACAGGCGGAGCGCGGTCTGG
>JALYYC010000031.1 GCA_030946755.1 Candidatus Dormiibacterota bacterium | reverse complement strand
CAGGTGCCCCGTCCACAGGTACCAGGGATAGAGCAAGACCGGCGGCAGTGGCTCGCCCGTGTAATGGGAGGTAAAGAGCCAGTCGCCCGCAGCCCCGGCGTGCCAGAGCGCCTGGTACACGTACGCGTCCCTGGCGATGACGAGGTAGCCAGGAAACACCTGGCCGGCGGGGACCCGGCCCGCCGCGATCAGCAGCGGGGGGATCGTGATCAGGAGCAGCAGCCCCGCGATCAGCGCAACCCAGCGCCATTCGTGGACGGCGATCCGCGTCGCCGGTCCTAAGAGTTCCGCCGCCGGCGCCTCCCGCGGTTGCCGCAGGGCCATCAGGCGGCGAGCTCGCGCGGGCGTTCCTGGCGAGACGCACCAACCTCGGCGTCACCGAGGGGCGGGATGCAAAGTGCCAGAGTCAGGACCACGCCCACATAGCTGTCATTGAAGAAGCGCGCGAAAAAGGCAAAGGCCGAGAAGAGCGCGGTGTAGCCGAACATCCAGCGGTTAAGGGTCGGACGCCTCAGAAACCGCCGGCCGCAAACCCACAGCGTCAGCAGCATCGCGGGAAGCTGGAAAAGTGCAAATGGAAAGCCGGCGGTGTTGCTCGAGACCAGGTGCAGCGCGAGCACGAAGGCCCCAAAGCCATAGCCACCGATGGGGTAGGCGTCGGGCACGCCGCCGCTGGTGTAGGCGATGGTGTCGGTCAGGAAGCCGTGCGGGCTGGAGTACAGGAATGGCGCGATCGTCAGCACCGGCGCCGCGGCCATGGCCAGCAGGCTGAGCACGACGAGCCGGCGCGAGCCGCCCTGACGCCATCGATCGTAGAGCGCGAGCAGCAGGAATGGCGCGGCGAAGATCGCGAACGGCTTGAACGCCATGGCAATGCCCAGCGCGGCACTGGCAGCCACGGGACGGTTTCGTACAAGCAGCGCCAGGCTCAGGAACACGAAGGCCAGGAACTCGACATCGTTACGCCCGCTCCAGAGGAAGAGCGTGATGAGCGGACTCATGAACACGGCGGTCGCGATCATGAAGCGTCGCTCGGCGACGATGGGCAGCGCGGCAATGGCCGCCAGCGCAAGCAGGCTCATCAGGAGTAGGACGATCCGGCCATCGAAGGGCACGCCCAGCCAGTCGGTCAGGGCCCGCACCGGCACACCCGCGAGGATCGTGAGGGGAAAATACGCGAGGTGGTGGAGCGCCGGGTTGGGGAAGCTCGGAAAGGCCCAGGGCATCTGCGCGAGCGCGGTGTTCGACCAGTCGACCCCGTAGATCGGCTGCCCATGCAGGACGCGGTCGATCGCGGCTTCGGTCTGGATCAGGCCGTCATGCTCGATCGTGATGCCCAGGCGCGGTCGCTGGATGATTCCCAGGAGCGTCGGGCCCAGGGCACTCACCGCGATCAGCCCATAGAGAAGCGTCTGTTTGATCACCCAGCGGCCCCGCGAAAGCAGCAAGAGGGCCACCAGGGCCAGCCAGCCGGCGGTTGCAGCCCCGGGCAAGACGAGGCCGGAGTACCCCCTGAAGACCCAGAGCAGACCCACCTGGAGACCACCCAGCGTGGCGAGATAGGCAACCGGGGTGTTGAGCCTTGCCAGTGCGCGCGAAAACGAGGGCCGGCTCCGGCCGGCCATGGCTGACCCCATGACAACGGTGTAACGGCGAGTGTGAGGAACCCCTTCTCCCGAGCGTTATAGGTCGGTGTCGAGCCGTCCTTCCGCGCTTCCGGCCGCACCCGCCGGCCTGGCACGCGGGAGAGTCCGTGCCGCACTGCTGGTCCAGGCCGCCCTGGTGGCCGCCGCCCTGACGCTCTACCTCCTGGTGCTGGGCCAGGCGACGCAGCGCCACCAGGACTATGGCGCCTATCTCAAGGCGGCTCAAGACCTGATCGGTGGACACCCGTTGTATGCCACGTTCCTGCATCATCCCTTCCCCGATCCGACGCTCCGCCCCGCCTATATCTATCCGCCCACCTTCGCCCTGCTCCTCGCACCGTTCTCGCTGCTCCCCGACTCGGTCGGGGCGGTCGTCTGGCTGCTGATCTGCCAGGCGGCCTTGACCGCGGCGCTGGTGGTTGTGCTGCGGGCGGAACGCGCGACGAACTGGGCGCTCACGGCACTGCTGTGCCTGACCTTCACCTTCTATCCACTCTGGATCGACGCCGTCCAGGGCCAGGCGAACCTGCCCATCCTCCTGCTGGTGACCGCCGGCATGGTCGGCGTCATCCGAGGACGACCCGCCTGGGCGGCGGCGATCGGCATCGCGGCGGCCCTCAAGCTGACGCCCCTGCTTCTGCTTGCCTGGTTACTCATCGAGCGCCGCTTCCGCGCGGCCGTGTGGCTGGTGGGCGGGTTCGCCCTCGTCACGGCCGCAGGTGCCCTGGTTCGCTTCGACGACACCATCACCTTTTTTACCGGAGTCCTCCCCGCGCTCGCTGCCGGCACGGCCTTCTACGCCAACCAATCCCTCGCCGGCCTCTTCGGCCGAGTCCTCGCGAAAAACCCGTACACCGACCCCTGGCTCTCGCTTCCCGGCGAAGGCATCCTCGTCGCAGGGATCGCGGCGCTGCTGTGCGGCTTGTGGGTCTGGCAGAGACGGCGCCTCACGCCGCTCGCCGCCTCCGTCGCCTTCCTTCCCCTGCTCCCGCTTGTCTCCGCGGTGACCTGGCCGCATCACCTCGTCATCCTGCTGCCCGTGATCTGGCTCAGCGTCATCGCGGTCGCGCGGCGCGGCTGGCCGCTGGCTCCCACCTTGACCCTGGCCGGGCTCACCGTGGTGATGAGCCTGGTGGCGCGCTGGCCCGCCGTCCCGGCCTTCGGTGCGCCCGGCTTTCGTGCCGCTCAAACGCTGGATCCGCTTGTTTTCGTCGTCGTCAACAGCCTCGCGCTCGGAACGCTCGTCCTCTTCCTTGGAGCTCCATGGCTGCTGCGCTCCCGGTAAGCCGGCCGGCCGGCCAGGTGACCGCCGCACCGCGGTCTGCGCTCGCGTGGCCGTTGACCTTTGCGCTCGCCGTCGTCGCGATCTCCCTCCTGCCCTATCTCGTCGCCTACGCGAAAGCGCCGCCTGGGCACCACTTCGCCGGCTTCTTCTTCATCGCCGACGACGCGACCACCTACCTCGCCAAGATGCAGCAGGGCGCGGCTGGATCGTGGACCTGGAATGACCCGTATACGAGCGAGCCTCACGCAGGCGTCTTCCTCTTCAGCTTCTACCTCTTCTTCGGCCACCTCGCGGCCTTGCTTCACCTCCCCCTGATCGCTGCCTATCATCTGGCCCGCATCACCGGTGGGATCGCCCTCGTCCTCGCCGTCGACCGGCTCGGGCGCCGCCTGCTCGAACCGCGGCTCCGTCGCCTCGCCCTCACCCTGGTCGTGCTCGGGTCGGGGCTTGGCTTCATCGCACAAGTCCTCGGCAACCCATCGGTGTTCGGCCATCGACTGGAGGCGCTCGATCTTCATCTGCCCGAGCTGACCGGCTTCTACTCCATCCTGGCCATCCCTCACTTCGCCTGGGCGACTGCGCTCATCGTGGTGTCCCTGCTCGGCTTGTTGCGACTGGCGGAGCGACCGGCCCCTGGGGACGTGCTGGCGACCGGCCTGACGATGACCGCCCTGGCGGCGATCCATCCACAGATGATTCCCGTCCTCGGCCTTGTCTGGGCCGCCTATCGAGGGGTGCTGATCACCTGGGGGGAACGCCTGCGGTGGCAGAGCCTGGCGGCGGAGGCCGCTGCCTTTGGGTTGACCGCCCCGTTGCTCGCGTACAACGCATGGATCCTCTATCGGGATCCAACCATCGCCGAATGGGCCAGTCAGTGGCGGCACCAGGCCCCCGGATCCTTGAGCCTCGCCCTCAGCCTGGGCCTGCTCCTGCTCGCGGCGGCGATCGGGATGGTGGTCGTCTGGCGGCGGCGCGATCGGGCGCTGGCCCTCGTGATGGTCTGGCCCCCGCTCGTGATCGTCCTGCTCTACGCACCCAACCTCGCCAACATCCAGCGTCGCCTGCTGGATGCGATTTATGTCCCGCTCGGGATCCTGGCCGCGGTCGGCCTCCGAGCCCTGGCCGGCCGGCTCCGTCCCGGAGCGGCCAGGCGTCTCGAGCGCCTCCTCCTGCCGGCCTTCTGCTTTTCTTCGGTGATCGTGCTCGCCATTGCCCTGAGATTCGCCTCGGGCGCATTTCCGGAGGCGTACGTCGGCAGCGACACCTGGCAGGCGATGCAATGGCTGTCTACGCACCATCGATCGGATGACCGGGCCCTATCCTCACCACAGGCCGGGTTGCTGATGCCGGCCTACGGGGGCGTGCCGGTTTATGTCGGCCATTACAGCGAGACCCTCAACTATTTCGACAAGATTCGCGCCGTCGGAGTGGTCCTGCAGCCAGGCCTCCCGGATTCGACGGTCGAGGTCTTCTTCAAACAGAATCACCTGACGCTGCTCTACTGGGGACCCGATGAGGCCCGCGCGACCGCGTTCGACCCGAACGCGCACGCGTACCTCGAGCCGGTCTACCAGCGCGGCACGGTCGCCATCTACCGGCTGGTTCCGCGGTAGCCATGGCGCTCCGCCAGACCGCTCCATGGCTCGACCCGCCGGCGGCGATCCGGCCCTCCGCGAGCGCGATTGTCCGCCTCAGCCTGGTCGGCGTGTTCCTGGCGCTGGCCGTCACCCGGTACGTCGTCGCGCCGCTCGACCGCTTCGACGAAGGCGTGACGCTGACCAAGGCGATGCTGGCGGCGGCAGGGCGGGTCCCCTACCGTGACTTCTGGATCACCTACGGCCCGCTGGACACCTACCTGCTGGCCGCGGCCTTCAAGGTGGTCGCGGTCAACGTCATGGTGGAGCGGGCGCTCGGAGCCTTGGTTCTCGTCCTCTTTGGCCTGGTGGCCTACGCGCTGATGCGCTATCTGCGGCTGCGGCCGCCGATCCGCTACCTGATGACCGGCCTGCTGACGATCGCCCCGCTTTCCCTCGGCGCGTTCAATGCCCCATTTCTGGCCATCCTTCTCGGCCTGGTGGCGATGCTGCTCTTTCTCGTCAGCGTCGACCGGCCCGACCGGCGACGGCCCATCCTCTGCGGCATCCTGGTCGGCGCGGTCTCCTTCAGCCGGCCCGAGTTTGCGCTCGCCCTCGGCATCGGGCTCGCGATCGGGTACCTGGTCCTCGCGATGCACCGCGCCAGTCCGATGCGCACCCAGCTCGTCGGGTACCTGGCCGCCGCGTTCGCGACCGGCGCCGCGCTCTGGAGCGTGATGATCCTGCTGGCCGGGTTCACACCGATCTGGTTCGACATCGCCGTCCATGCCCTGACGCTCTATGCCCCCGGCCGGAGCATTCCATTCGGTCAAGGTGATGACCGAGTGGTCGTCCTCATGCTGGGCGGCGCATCGGCCCTGGTCTGGCTCTTCGGGGCGGTCCGCGCCATCCGCCAGCGCGCGGATGCCAGGGAGCTCGCCCGGGTCGTGGCCCTGTTGGTGGTGGCGATGCTCGCCTTCACCTGGGTCCGGACCCGCGCCGACGGCATTCACGCCTTCGAGGCGTGGCCGATGACCGGCGTGCTTCTCGCCTTGCTGCTCGAACGCCGGGCGCGTCGCCAGACCCCGGCGCCGCCGCGCTTTGAGACCATGGCATCGCTGGTCGGGATCCTGCTCTTCTGCCTGGCGGCAGGCAGCCTCACCATGCGCGACCTCATCCGGCCCCATGCCGCCGCGGAGGTCTCGCGGGCGGGCGTGGCCGGTGATCGCGCCTGGATGCCTTCAACCCAGCTGGCGGAACTGATCCGACAGATCGACACGGCGGCGCCGCCAGGCCAGCCGATTTGGATTGGCCTGCAACGCAACGACCTCGTGGTCTTCAACGACACCATGCTGTATTTTCTGAGCGGACGCGACCCGGCCACGATCTATTACGAGAGTTTCCCCGGTCTCACCAACACCGACGCCACGGAACGAACCATCGCCTGTCAGCTGGCGGCATCAGGTGTCACGCTGGCGGTGCTCGGCCCCAACACGCAGCCCGAGCCATGGAACCTGAGCTCGGTGGCCGGCTCGACCTATCTCGACCAATGGCTCGCCTCCCACGCGGTCGGCCACACCGAGCTCGGCCCTTACACGCTCCTCAGGCTGAGGCCCGGTCCTCCGCCTGCCGCCCGCTGCCCTTGAAGGGATGTCGCCGGACGCGGCTCGGAATCGCCAGCAGCTCGAAGAACATGGCCAGCGAGTGTCGGATCGGGTGCACCCGGCTCTGGGGCGAGTTGATCCATCGGGTGGGAACCTCGACGATGCGGTAGCCCGCGCGCTGGGCGCGGTAGAGGATCTCGACGTCGAACCCGAACCCCTGGGTCTGCAGCGGGGGAAAGACCTGCTCGGCCACCTCGGCCGTAAAGGCCTTGAAGCCGCATTGCGTGTCCCGCACGCCGCCAAGGACCAGCAGTCGGACCAGGCGGTTGAAGATCTTGCCCATCGTTTCCCGGTACCAGGGCTGGTGCAGCTCGATCTCCGAATCTTTGAGCGCCCGCGAGGCAATCGCCACGCCTGCCCCCTCACGGAGCGGGCCGAGCAGCTTCTCGAGGTCATCGATCGGCACGCTCAAGTCGGCATCGCTGAAGACCCGGTAGCGGCCCTTGGCCGCGGCCATGCCGAGCCGGACCGCCGCACCCTTGCCCCCATTGTGGTCGGCCCGCACGAGCTGGAGCTGGGGCCATCGAGCCGCATGCTCGCGCACCACCTCGGCGGTTGCGTCCCGGCTGCCATCGTCGACGACGATCACCTCAACGCGAAGCCGCTGGGCGGTGGTGAAGCGCTCGATCCGGTCCAGGCTTGCGGGGAGGCGACGCGCTTCGTCGAAGGCGGGGATGATGATCGACACGTCGGGCGTCACGCAGCCTTCCCCATCTCCGAGCGGAAGGTCAGCAGCTCCTTGAAGGCCCGCAATACGACCTTCGGGTTGGCGCCCGTCTGCTTGCCCGAGGTCCGTGGAAAGTGCTGCACGGGGACCTCGACGATCCGGGCGCGGAGCCGGCGCGCCAACACGAAGACCTCGGTGTTGATCAGGGCCCCGTTCGAGCGCAGCTCCATCCGCTGCAAGACATCGCGGCGCAACAGCTTGAAGGCACAGTTGACGTCGCGCACCTGGCGACCGAAGAACAGCCGGACCAACGAGAAGAACGCCCACGCGTTGAGCCGCCTCGGCAGAGGATCGCGCCGGTGTTTGCGGAAGCCGGTGACAATGTCGGCATCGCCCGCCTGCTGCAGCAAAAGACTCAGATCATTGGGGTCGAACTGGTTGTCGGCGTCCATCATGAAGACCCAGGAATAGCGGGCGGCGTTGAACCCGGAGCGGACCGCCGCGCCGTAGCCGCGATTCTGCGGATGGCG
>JALYYC010000024.1 GCA_030946755.1 Candidatus Dormiibacterota bacterium | reverse complement strand
CATGAAGGTGTTGATCACGATGTGCTCACGGGTGCAGCGCTGCACCTCGAGCAGGGTCTTCTGGAACGTCTCGGGGAGCGGCGGGTAGAAGAAGACCGCCTGCTGGCCCTCCATGTGTGCCGTCGGCTCGCCGTCGGTGACGATGATGACCTGCTTGTTGCCGGCCTTGTGCTTGTTCAGGAACTGGCGGGCGAGCATCAACCCGTGCTGCATGTTTGTCCCGTAGATCGACTCGTTGTAGGTCAGCTCGGCCAGCTGGCTCGGTTTGACCGGGCGGGCGTAGTCGCTGAAGGCGATCACCTGCAGGAAGTCGCGCGGGAACTGGCTGCGGATCAGCGCATCGAGCGCCAGCGCCACCTTCTTGGCGGCGTAGAAGTAGCCGCGCAGCGGCATCGAGCGGCTCATGTCGATCATCAGCACCGTCGCCGACTGGGTGCTGAACTCCGATCGATAGACCTCGAAGTCGTCGGTCTTCAGCTGCAGCGGCGGCGTGGCGTCCCGCCGCAGCGCGTTCATCAGCGTGCGCTCGACATGCAGCGTGAAAGCGTCGCCGAACTCGTAGACCTTGGTGTCGTCTGAGCGCTCTGATCCCAGCCCCCGAACGCTGATCGGGTGGTCGCCGAAGCGATCCCGCTTCAAGCGCGCATAGAGGTCCTTCAATGCCTTCTGGCCGATGCGGCGCATGCCCCGCGGCGTGAGCTCCATGCCGCGCTTGCCCTTCTGGACGTAGCCCTTCTTTTCGAGTTGCGAGGCCAGTTCGCTCATCTGGTCGGCGGCCTGGCGGGCATCCGGCCCGAGCAACTGCTGCAGCTGCGCCGACTGCTCCGGCGTCAGCTGGCGTCCCTGGTAGCCCTCGCGTAACGCCGACTCGAGGTCCTCGATTCCCTGCAGCCGCTCCATCAGGCCCATCGCTTCCTGTAGCGGCAGCGATTCGGAGCCGTAAAAGGCATAGCGGTTGCCCATCGATTGGCGAGGCGAGAGGAGCTCCAGCTGCATCGCCAGCTCAGCCATCTGCTCCTGCAATTCAGGATCGTTCATCGTCGACGCAATCAGTTCCTGCATCTGCTCGCGCGCCTCGGGCGAGAGGGACTGCATCAGCGACTCCATCTGCGCCATCTGCTTCTCTAAGTGCTGGATCAGCTCGTCGAGCGTTTTCGGTGGGTTGGGGCCGAAGAAATGGCCGAAGCGCTGCATGAACTGCTCGAACCTGGGGGGGCGGCCCTCCAGGCGATCGCGCAACATCTCGTTGAGGGCCTTCATCATCGCCTTGATCTCGTCAAGGTGCTCGGGCCGCATCTGCTGCATCGTCTTGGTCATGTTCTTGAAGTAGGTCTTCGAGACCTGCTCCTTGAGCTCCTCCACGAGCTTCTGGAACGCTTGCGAGGCGCCCTCGTCCATGAACTCGTAGTCATTGAGCTCGCGGATCATGCCGCCCACGTCGTCGGGCAGCTCGTCCAGCTCCTGCTGCTTTTTCTTTACGATCTTTTGCAGCACGCGCTTGGCCGCCTCGGGTGCCTGCTCAAGCCGGTCGTTGATGCCCTGGCGTTCGCGGCGAAGGATGTCGTTCAGGCGCTCGCGAATGTCGCCGAAGACGTCGTTGAGGTTGTATCGCTTGAGCTGCTGCTGACGCTTTTGCTTGAGCCGCTCCAGCATCTCCTCAAAGCCCGGCAGGCGCTTGCCACGCTGGTCGCGCCAGCCACGGCTCATCAGCCGGTGGAGCGCGTAGTCCAAGTCACCGCCCTGGAACAGATCCTCGGCAAGGCGGTCGAAGAGGTCCTCGGCATCGCGGCCAAATGGCTCCTGCGACCCGTCCCAGCGCTCGTAGCGAGTCGGGCGGTTGATCACCCGGCATAGACGGACGCGCCGTCCAGGTCCGTCTTGTTGATCCGCTTGCTCAGGTGCAGGCCCTCGAGGACGAATTCCATTCCGGAGGCCGCCAGCGCCGGGCGCTTCTCCAGCCCGAGACTCTTCAAGGCCTTCTCCATGCCGGGCAACTCCCGGAGCATCCCCGAGTACTTGCCAGCGGGCTGGCCCTCGGAGACCTCAAAGGTCAGGCCGGCGTCGAAGCGCTGGACCAGCTCGGTGAACTGGTTCGCCTCGAAATGGCGGCGGAAGACGTTCAGCACCGCCGTCTTGATGATTTTTTCCAGCACGGTCTGGTCGTCGCCTTCCTCCCATGTCTCCATCTCGAGCTTGCCAGCGCTCGAGGGGATGACCGACGGCAGGTCGCTGATGCGCGGTACCGCCTCGGTCTCGCCGGTGCGCAGCGCGCGGCGGCTGGCGTTCGAGGCGAGGTTCTCGTAGTTGCTGATCGAAATCCGGACGCTGACGCCCGAACGCTGGTTGATCTTCGGGCTACGCCGGGCCAGCTGCGTGATCTCGGCGACAATCTCCTTCATGAAATCGGGCATGAAGACCGGCAGGTCGTGGTCCTGGAAGTCGGTCCGCTCCTGGTCCACGATGCGGATCTCGTCTTCGACGGTCCGCGGGTAGTGGGTCCGGATCTGGGCGCCAAAACGGTCCTTGAGTGGCGTGATGATCCGACCGCGGTTCGTGTAGTCCTCCGGGTTCGCGCTGGCGACCACGTAGACGTCGATCGGCAGGCGGAGCTTGAACCCCCGGATCTGGACGTCGCGCTCCTCGATCAGGTTGAGCAGGCCGACCTGGATCCGTTCGGCGAGGTCGGGCAATTCGTTGATCGCGAAGATGCCGCGATTGGTGCGCGGCACGAGGCCGAAATGGATGGTCAGCTCGTCGGCGAGGTACTTGCCCTCGGCGATCCGGATCGGGTCCACCTCGCCAATCAGGTCGGCGATCGAGGTGTCCGGGGTGGCGAGCTTCTCGCTGTAGCGCTCGTCCGGGGTGATCCAGCGGACCGCGACCTTGTCCCCGTCGGCCGCCAACCGGTCGCGACAGGCACGACAGATTGGCGCGTAGGGACTGTCGTTGATCTCGCAGCCGTCGATGATCGGCACCTGCTCGTCAAGCAGATGTACCAGCGAGCGGATGATGCGGCTCTTGGCCTGGCCGCGCTCGCCAAGGAAGACGATGTCCTGGCCCGACAGGATCGCGTTCTCGAGCTGGGGGATCACCGACGCGTCGTAGCCGATGATGCCCGGAAACAATGGCTCGCCGGCCTTGATCTTCTTGATCAGGTTCTTGCGCATCTCCGCCTTGACGGGGAGGACGCGGTACTCGCTCTGCCGCAGTGCGGCGATCGTGCTGGGATGTTCCAATAGAAACCTCGCTTGGGAACTGGATAACGCCTGAACTGGATTCTACGAGCGTCCGCTCAACCCGAGCGATCTTGATCGAGCGAAACCGTGATCGCGTCCGCGAGATCATCAACGTGGGCGGCGAGCGCGCGCAGGAGGCCGAAGCAGCCGGCCATCATCATGTCGCCGTGCGGCACCGCCAGGTATGGGTTGAGGCGGGAGCTGCTCAACAGGCCGCGGCGGGGGCCGGTGAGCGCGGTCAGCGCCGGGAGTCGCGCCGTCGCCCCGAGCTCCAGGGCGCCGTGGCCCATGTCGGCGAAGACCTCGTCGTTCGATAGGGTCCCGGCCGCCAGGCGCTCCAGGTAAGCCTCGAGCTCCGTCGCCCTGAGCTCCCCGGTGTGATGCTCGAACAGCCCGGTGATGCGTCGCTCTTCGAGGAGAAACGCCACGGTATGGAAGTTGCCGATGTTCACCAGCATCACCGGATCCGCGGCAGCCACCTGCGGGTCGTCGAGGGCGCCAAGGATGGCGGCGGGGCCGGTGTCCATCACGAACAGGGGCGCGTCGCCCGACCAGGATTTCGCGACCGCCTGCATCCGGGTCATTCGATCTGGAATCTTGCCGGCCTTGAAGCCGAAGCCTTCCAGCCCCGTCCCGCGCTCGGCCTGCTCACGAAGGTAGTCGAACCGGAAGCGGCGGTCGCTGTAGCCGGGCGGTGCCGCCCCGTGGTCGAAGACCGCCACGGCTACGGCATCGAATTCCGTCGAGACCCCGAAGGTCCGCAGCGCTGCCAGCAGTTCGGGGAAATAGAAGTCGCGGAGCTCGATCTGGCGAGCCCCACCGGCGGCGCCCTCGCTGTCAACGACCCGGATCCCCATCGCCTCCACCCGACTGAGGTCGTCATCGAAGGTGCGAGCGGCATCCGGCGCCGCGAACACCCGGTGGCCTGCCTTCAGGTGCGCCTCAACCGCCCAGTGCCCGGGGCCGCCGCCCATGGTCACGCCGGAGAGGAAGAGGTCGACGCCATCGGCGGTCGCCTGGCGCACCCGGTTGGCGAGCAGAACCGTGGGCGACGGCATCACCAGCTGGACCGCGTTTTCGATCACGGTTCCCGCCTCAAAGATGAGGATGTCCTGGGTGCCGGTCCCGACGTCGATGGTGGCGATTCGAGGCCGGCTCACGCTCGATCTCCGGCTTCCTTCACGGCAAGCTCGCCCCGTTTCGTGCGTTCAATCGGTGAGCGCATGGAGAAGGCCGCGAGCTTGGTTTGCCCAAAATGCCACGGTCCGTTACAAACGGAGGGTGTCCGTAGGCTCCGTTGCCCGGTTTGCAGCGTCGAATACCCGGTCGTAGATGGCATTCCGTCCTTCATCATCCCCTCCAACACCGCCCGATCGCTGCCCGGCTGCGCCCTGAGCGTGGTCATCCCCGCCCTCAACGAGGCTCACAACCTGGACACGGTCCTACCGGCGGTGGAGGCGGCGCTCATCGCCCTCGGCGTCAGTCATGAAGTGATCGTCGTCGACGGCGGTTCCACCGATGGCACCCAGGAGATCGTTCGCAAGCACGGCGCCCGGCTCGTGACCCAAAAGCTTCCCGGCTTCGGGGGCGCGTATCGGGCCGGTTTCGAGCAAGCGCGCGGCGAGTACATCCTCACCCAGGACGCCGACGGCTCGCACGATGCCACCGTCATGACCGACCTCTGGGCCGCTCGGTCCGAGGGCGAGGTCATCATCGCCTCGCGCTATATCGAGGGCGGAGCGGCGGATATGCCGGCCTGGCGATCGCTACTCAGCCGCATCCTGAATACGACCTTTCGGCGCGGCCTCTCCCTGCCGGTGCGCGACCTCTCCAGTGGCTTCCGGCTCTACAAGCGAGCCGCCCTGCGCGAACGGGACCTGACCGCTACGGACTTCGACATCCTCGAAGAGATCCTGATCCGGGCACTGGCCGCCGGCTACACGGTGCACGAAATCCCCTTCAAGTACAAGGCGCGGATCTCCGGACGGAGTCACGCTCGTCTCTGGCATTTCGCCCTCTCGTACCTGAGGACTTTCCTCGCCATGTGGCGGCTGCGCAACTCGATCGCATCGGCCGATTACGATTCCCGTGCCTTCGACAGCGCCATCCCGCTGCAGCGCTACTGGCAGCGCGGCCGCCACCGGACGATTACCGCGCTTGCCCAGGGCTTCACCCGAGTCCTCGATGTCGGCTGCGGGTCGAGCCGGATCCTGGCCTCGATCCCCGGGATGACCGGCCTCGACATCCAGTTGCACAAGCTGCGCTTCGCACGCCGATTTGGCAACCTGCTGGTCCACGGCTCGATCTTCGCCATTCCGTTCCCTGACGCGAGCTTCGATTGCCTCATCTGCTCGGAGGTCATCGAGCACATCCCGGCGGAGGAGAAGGCGATCGACGAGTTGAGCCGCGTCCTCAAGATCGGCGGCCGGCTGATCCTCGGAACCCCCGATTACGACAAATGGCAGTGGCGCACCCTGGAATGGCTCTATGCCCGGCTCTCACCCGGCGGCTACGCCGACGAGCACATCACGCACTACAGCATGAAGAATCTCTCGATCTACCTGCAGGGCAAGGGATTCGAGATCGAGAGCGTCCAGTATGTGGGCAGCTCGGAGATGATCTTCAGCTTGAAGAAGCTCCCGCCGATGGCCTCGAGCGTTCCGGCGAGGCCGATTCGGACCGCCCTGCGCACCGAGCACGCGGCGTAACCACCCGGCGCGGACGTCAGTCGGCCGGCGGCGGAAGCTGCTGCGGCACGGCCGGCGCGCATGATCCGCCAAGGGCGCTGAGCATGCACGAGACGTTGTTGAAGACGTTGTGAACCTGGTTGCCCATGACGACGAGGACGACGATCCCCATCGTTCCGATCAGCATCAGAAGCAGGGCGTATTCGACCATGCCCTGGCCTTCGAGCCGGCTGGCACTCGCCCGGGCCACTCGCAGAATCTGCCTCGTGATCAGACCGGCGATCGCGTAGTACATGAATACCTCTATCAATGCAAACGCCCCGTCTGTATTGCGGCATCTGGGCCAGACGGCCCATCCGGGTACGTAATCCAACGTAGGCCGACGTACGGTTTGGCCGGGTTTGGCCGGGTTTGGCCGGGTTGGACCGGGGTATATCCTCAATGAGGCTGTTCACCGGTTCAGTGGAAACGGACCAGGAAGGAGCGACATCGTGAGCACAGACAGGCCAATTTCGACGCCAGACGCCTTGGCGTCGAACACTTCGCTGACCCTCGTGCCCCCGCAGCCGGTGCAAGTTGTCACAGAGCAGGACGCGGCGGCGATCGTCAAGGTCGACTCGGCCGCTGCAACCAAGATCGACTCCATGGTCAGCGACTACATCAAGTCGCTCGCGTCGCTAGACCCACATTCCCAGGATTTCGTCAACAAAGTAAACGCCATACACACGCTGGGTAACGACGAAATCCGGCAGTCGGCGAGCGTTTCCAACCGCCTACTCGACAAGCCGGTAAAAGCGATGGACTCAGGGCCGTTTAGCAAGGGAACCAGTGTGTCCAAATCCCTGGTCGACCTCCGGCAGACGGTCGAGGACCTTGACCCTTCAAAACAGGGGCTGATGAATCCGAAGCACCTGTTCGGCCTCATCCCTTTCGGCAGCCGTCTGCGGGACTATTTCGGGCGTTACCAGTCGGCGCAGGGTCATTTGAACGCGATTATCAACGCCCTCTATCACGGCCAGGACGAGCTGCGGCGGGACAACGCCGCAATCGAGCAGGAAAAGGTGAACATCTGGGACCTCAAGGGCCGTTTGGAACAATACCTCTACCTCGCCGGCAAATTGGACGCCGTACTCGAGGCGCAGATCGACACGATCGGCCAGACCGATCCAGAGCGAGCAAAGGCGTTACGCGAGGATGTGCTCTTTTACGTCCGACAGAAGCGGCAGGACTTGCTCACACAGCTCGCGGTCAACGTCCAGGGCTATCTGGCCCTCGAGCTTGTCCGTAAGAACAACCTGGAGCTGATCAAGGGCGTCGACCGCGCCACCACGACGACCGTGTCAGCCTTGCGGACGGCGGTCATCGTCGCCCAGGCACTGACGAACCAGAAGCTGGTGCTCAGCCAAATCATGGCCCTGAACACAACCACAGGCAACCTGATCGAGTCGACGTCGCAGATGCTCAAAGACCAGTCAGGCCAGATTCACGAACAGGCCGCAAATGCAACCGTCAGCATCGAGAAGCTGCAGGCAGCCTTTGCCAA
>JALYYC010000020.1 GCA_030946755.1 Candidatus Dormiibacterota bacterium | reverse complement strand
GCAAGAACGAGCGGATCGCGGCCCTCGCGCAGGGGAGGATCGGGAAGCTGGCCCGGCAGATCGCGGCCGAAGGCGCTGATAGCCGTGCCCCCGAACGCCGGCGCTTGCGCGAAGAGGACCGCAAGGCGTCGGAGTGAGCGACTCGCGCGCACCGATGGCGAAGCGGGGCAGCGAGAGCGACGAGCCCGCCCAGGTCAAACCCCCCGCACGGCCTGAACTCCGCATCCTCGAGAGCCAGGTGCTCCGGGGACCGAACTACTGGTCGTACGAGCCGGCGATCCGGCTCCTCGTCGATCTCGGCTCGCTCGAGTTCTGGCCCTCCAACACCCTGCCGGCGTTCAACGGCGCGCTCGTCGACCTCCTTCCGGGGATCCGCGACCACGGCTGCTCGCTGAACCGCCCGGGCGGCTTTATCGAACGTCTCAAGGAAGGCACCTGGCTCGGCCATGTCGCAGAGCACGTGGCCATCGAGCTGGAACGCGAGGCGGGCGGCTCGACGACGCGGGGTAAGACCAGGAAGGCGTCGGCACCCGGCCAGTACAACGTCATCTACGGCTACAACGAGGAGCAGGTCGGCATCGCGGCCGGCAAGCTCGCCGTGCGGCTGGTCAACCACCTGGTCGATGCGAACCCGACCTTTGATTTCATCGCCGAGCTGGAGAGCCTCGTCCTGCTGGCGGAACGGGCCGCCTTCGGCCCCTCGACCCAGGCGATCCTCGACGAGGCGACGCGCCGCGACATCCCCTACATCCGCCTGAACGACCAGTCCTTCGTCCAGCTCGGGCAGGGCAAGTACCAGCAACGGATCCGCGCCACGATGACCTCCCGCACATCGGCGCTCGGCGTCGACATCGCCAGCGACAAGAAGCTCACGACCTCGCTGCTCGCGGCCGCGGGCCTCCCCGTCCCCCGAAGCGAACTGGTGCGTTCCGCCGACGAGGCGGTGGCGGCCGCGGCCCGCATGGGATACCCGCTCGTGACCAAGCCGCTCGACGGCAATCACGGCCGCGGCATCGGTCTCGACCTCCGCAACGAGCAGGACGTCCGCGACGGGTTCGAGAAAGCGCTCCGCCAGACCCGCAGTGGCATCGTCGTCCTCGAGACCTTCGTCACCGGTAACGACTACCGGGTGCTGGTCATCGACGGCCGCATGGTCGCGGTCGCGCAGCGGATGCCGGCGCACATTGTCGGTGACGGCGAGCACAGCGTACGCGCCCTCGTCGAGACCACGAATAAAGACCCGCGCCGCGGCATCGGGCATGAGAAGGTCCTCACCAGGATCAAGATCGACGAGGCCGCCGAGCAACTGGTGCGCCGCCAGGGATTCAGCCTCGACGATGTCCCGCCCAAGGATGCGATCGTCAAGCTCGCGGCCACCGGGAACATGTCCACCGGCGGCAGTTCGATCGACCGCACCTGGGAAGCCGACCACGACAACATCGAGATCGCCGAGGAAGCCGCCCGGGTGGTCGGCCTCGACGTCGCGGGCATCGACTTCCTCGCCCCGGACATCGCACAGCCAGTCAGGGAAACGGGCGGCGCGATTGTCGAAGTGAATGCCGCGCCTGGCTTCCGAATGCACACGCACCCCACCGAGGGCGAGCCGCAATACGTCGCGAAGGCCGTCATCGACCTGCTCTTTCCCTCCGGCACGCCCGCCCGAATCCCGATCATCGCAGTCACCGGGTCAAATGGCAAGACCACGACCGCCCGGATGATCGCGCACATTGTCAAGGGACTCGGCCACAAGGTCGGCTTGACTTCCACCGACGGCATCTACATCGACGGCCGCCTCGTGAAGCAGGCCGATGCGAGCGGGCCACGCTCGGCGCGCATGGTGCTGCAGAACCCGCGGGTGGACTTCGCCGTCTTCGAGGTCGCGCGCGGCGGCATCCTTCGCGAAGGCCTTGGCTACAGCTCGAACAACGTGGCGGTGGTGCTCAACGTGACCGGCGATCACCTCGGCCTCAAAGAGGTCAACTCGCTCCGGCAGCTGGCCGCGATCAAGCGCGTCATCGTCGAGGCCGTCCCGAGGAATGGGACCGCGGTGCTCAACGCCGACGACGAGCTGGTGGCCGACATGCGCAACCACTGCAGCGGCTCCGTCACCCTTTTCTCGATGCGGCCCGATAACGAACTCATCGAGCGCTGGGTCCGACGCGGGCGCAAGGCGTTCGTGCTGCAGCCCGATCCAAAAGGCGGCGAGATGATCGTGATGCGGGAGGGCCGGCGGAGCACGCAGATCACCTGGGTCCACATGGTGCCGGCGACCTTCGAGGGACGCGCGCGGATGAACATCCAGAATGCGCTGGCGGCCGCCGCCGCGGCCAACGCCTCCGGCGCGCATGTCCACGATATCCGCCAGGGCCTGCGCAGCTTCCATCCGTCCTTCCACGAGGCGCCCGGCCGGCTCAACCTGTTCGAACTGCACGGGGTCAAGGTGATCGTGGACTATGCCCACAACGCCCACGGCCTCGAGGCGGTCGGTGATTTCGTCGAGCGCCTCGCAGTGCCGGACGATGATCAGCCGAAAGTCTGCCGCCGCATTGCCGTGATCGCGACCCCCGGCGACCGTCGCGATGAGGACATGCAGGACCTGGGCAGAGTCGCTGCCCGTTTCTTCGACGACGTGATCGTCCGTGAGGACGCCAACCCCCGTGGTCGGAAGCGCGGCGAGATCGCGGCGCATGTCATGGAGGGGGTCAAGAGCGGGAAGCCGACCCGGGTGGAACACGCCGAGATCATCGTCGACGAGCGCGCGGCGATCGACGCGGCGCTCCGCCGCGCAACCGCCGGCGATCTCGTCCTCCTGTGCGTGGACAAGCCGGCGGAGACCTGGCGCGACCTGGAGGCACGGCGCGCCGTGCCGCGAAACGGCGACCGGCGCCTGCCTAGCGAGTCCGAGCGCGCCGCACCAGCGCCTTGACCCGATCGGGGCCGAGCGAGACCCCGCCATGCGACTTCATGTAGGCGAAGATCTCCGGGCGCTGGGCCAGGGCCGTGATGGCCAGCACGTCATTCGGCGATGACTCGGCGAGCATCCATTGCAGCGCCTCCATCTCATCGGGAAAGGCGGGGGGAACCGGGTGTCCGCCATCCACCACCCCAGCCTGCAACCGCTCGATAAGATCCTGGGGGTCCCGACCGCGGAGGTATCGCGGCAGCTCCGCCACCGCGACGCGATCAGCCCCACGCGCGGCCGTGTAGCCGAGGCGATGCATGATGGTGTTGGTGCGATCGCCGGCGATGCCGAAGGTGAGCCAGATCTTCGCGCCCGGCGCGCGCAGCCCGCGGCAGATCTCGACCAGGCCGATCATCCCGTCCTCGTTGTGGGCGTAGTCGACCACGACGACGCGTCCGTCCAGCTCGAAGAGGTTCGCCCGCCCCGGATTGCGTTCAGGCTCCAGGACGAAGGATCGCAACCCCTCGATAACCGCCTCTTCGGGCACCTTGACGGCGAGCGCCGCCGAGGTCGCCGCCATCGCGTTGCGCAGGTTGTGGCTGGAGATGCCGGCGAGCGTCACCGGGATGTCCTCGACGCTGAGCAGCGCGCGCACCTCGCGACGGGAGCTCATCACCACCAGGGCGCCGTCGAGGACGGTCGTGACACGGCCGTGGTCGGCCAGCGTGCCGCGGATCGCAGGATTGTCGACGTCGATCGAAAAGACCCAGGGCCGCCCTGTTGCCTGGCGGCGCATCGCGAGCACGCGCGGATCATCCGCGTTCAGCACCACCCACCCATCGGGTTTCGTGATCCGCGTGATGCTGGCCTTGACCTCGGCCAGTTGATCGAGGGTGCGGATTCCGTACTGGTCGAGGTGGTCCTCGGTGATATTCGTAACCACCGCCACATCGTTGTGCGTGGTGCCGATGCCGCGCAGCAGGATTCCGCCTCTGGCGGTTTCGAGCACGGCCAGGTCGAGGTCGGGGGTTGCCAGCGCCTGGGCCGCGCCGCCGAAGCCGGAGTAGTCGCCCGGCTCGATCAGGGCCTCATCGCGGTAGACGCCGTCCGTCGTCGTGCAGGCCACCACCCAGCCCGCCGCCCGCGCCAGGTGCGCCGTCAACCGGACGGTGGTGGTCTTACCATTGGTCCCGGTCACCGCCACCACCGGGACGGTCGGCGCGAGCACGGTCGGGCCCGGTCCCGGGTCGACCGACGCCAGCCGGGCGGCAGCCTCGTCGACAGCGTGCTCGATCGACCGCCGCCCATCGAGCGCGCCGGCCAGCAAGCCCCGGATCTCGCCGGCAAACGCCTCCGCGGCATGGCGTCGCCGCCAGGGAAAGGCGATCACGATCTCCTCTGACTCGGCCCCCGGCCGCCCCCGAACCGCCAGGCGCGTGCCCGTCGCCCGCGCCAGGCTCCGGGTCAGCTGGCCGCCAAGTCGCGCGACATAACGCCGGCGCTGCTCACTCGTCGCAGGCCCGGGCCTGGCCGATGCCGGGAGCCCCGCCCGCGTCGCCAACCGTTCGGCGCGCTCGCTCTCGAGCGTCAGCCAGCCGGGCACCGCCAGGGTCAGCTTTACGGCAGGGCACGGGAAGTACAGGTTGGGACCGTCCAACACGCGGAGCTCGACCTGCTGGACGGATTCGGTCAGCGGCGTGTCAGCCGACCGCCACCGACTCTCGCGCCACGACATCCGCCAGCGCGCGGATGAATGGAGGCGAGGTGTTGGGCATCTCCATCCGGTGATAGGCGATGCCGGCTGCGTCCGCCTGCCCGCGCGCCGCGACATCGAGGTCGTAGAGGACCTCGAGGTGATCGGCGCAGAACTGCAGCGGCGCGATCAGCACCTCGCGGTGCCCGGCCGATTTCAGGGTTGGCAGCACCTCGAGCAGGTCCGGGGTCAGCCAGGGCTCGGGGGAATGCCCGGCGCTCTGGTAGGCGAACTGCCATCGGGACCGCGGCATTCGCAGCTCTTCCGCCACCCTGCCCGCGGTGTCGGTGAGCTGGGTGATGTATCCCGGATCCCGCTCCATCACGGCAAGCGGCACGCTGTGCGCGGTGAAGATGACGGGCACGCGGTCGCGCGTCGCCGGCGGGAACTGGTTGAGCCCCGCGCGAACCCGCGCTGCAAGTGACGCGATGAACGCCGGCCGGTCGTACCAGGCACCCGCGAGATGGAGCGGGACCGGCTGCGACCGCGCCGCCGAGGCGGCGTTCAGCGCGCGCTGGTAGCCGGCCAGGATGATGGGCGAAAACTGCGGCGCCAGCACGATCCCGACGATATGATCGGCGCCCTCCGCCACCAGCGTGTCGATCGCATCCGGGATCCGTGGCTCCGAATGCAGCATGCCGGCCTCGACGAGATAGTGGCCCGGGCCCTCCTCACGGTCCAGCGTCTCCTGCAGCGCCGAGGCCTGCGCCCACGTGATATCGATCAAGGGCGATCGACCCACGGTCTCGTAGCGGCGCTCGAACTCGGCAATCACCTCTTCAGGGACCGCACGGCCGTGATAGACGCTCGCCAGGTAGTCGCGGACCCCCGCGGCCGTGGTGGCGGAGCCGAAGGTCATCAGCAGGATGCCGGTCGCCATGACCGCAGGATATCAAGGCGTCAGCGGGAGAAGCCCGCCTGAGGATCAGGACCGGTGGTAGCTGATCGTGAGGAGCCGGCCGCATCGCGCGCACGGCCGTCCGTAAAGACCCCAGGCCTCGTCGGTCGTGCACCAGCTGAGGACGCGCATGTTCCGACTTAGATCGAAGCGATGACGCTCGCAGACGGGGATCGGTGTCAGCCACTGGCTGATCCGCCGCCCGGACTCGTCGACGCCGGTGAAGACGTTGGCCGAGGCAAAGAGGGTGCCGCCGGTGGGCTCCTGGCACTGGACGCAGGGCACCAGCTGGCCCTCCGATTCTCCTTGCCGGTCATCCAATCGCTCGGAAGCCATCACGCCTCCTGACAACAGACTCCGCTCGCGCTTTGTAGCAGCCGAACGGACGTGTGTCAAGCTTTTGGTCTCAAGGTGCCCCATCGCTCACGCAGGCTGATGATGCGGCGGCTATTTGTCAGCGGTGAGACGGTGCGTCACGGAGCGCGGGTCAAGCGAGTGGCTGAGGCTGAGGAGTCCGAAGATCAGCGCCGCGACCCCGAGACCGCCGCCGAGGATCGGTCGCCAGCCACCGATGCCCGCTTTCAGATGGATGGCGGTCAGCCCGACATTCCCGATCGCGACCAGGCCCGCAAGCCCGATCGTTGCCGCCCGACTGCCGCGACGCTCGCCGCCGGCGTAGCGGCCCGCCGCGAGCGCCAGCAGCGCCAGCCAGAAGAGGAGGCCGAGCACGGATCCAGCGGCCCGGCCCGGTGCGTCGGTGAACATGGCGGTGCGCGTCGCCAGGAACTGACCGACATCGGCGGTCCCTGCCAGCGAAACCCCCATCAAGCCGACGAGTGCGCGTCTGGTCGAGCCCAAGGTCGCAGCCATCAAGGTTCATGGTGCCACAGGCGCGCACTTTCTCTGCGCCCGCGCAGATCGCCAGGACAGCCGCGCCCGGCTGTCACAAAACCGGCCCGTGCAGGCGTATACAGGACGACGGATGGAGCAGGCCGCGAGCGCCGATCTGGTTTCGAGAGCGAAGCAGGGGGACGAGGCTGCGTTCACCACGCTCCTGCGTGCGCTCCTTGAACCGGGGTACCGGCTGGCAACGGGCATGCTCCAGGACCGTCAGCTTGCGGAAGACGCCGTACAGGAGGCAGCCGTGAAAGCGTGGCGGAAGCTCGATCAACTTCGTGAGGGTGCGGAGATCCGGCCGTGGTTCCTTGGCATCGTCGCGAACGAGTGCCGAACGACGCGAAGGAATGGCTGGTGGAGCGTTCTGAAAGGTCGCACAGAGCGCACCGCCGGTGGCCCGGAGGAAGAGGCGGTCCCGGGTCTGGACCTGCGCCAGGGCCTCCGGCGCCTTCGTGCCGACCAGCGCCTCGTCGTCGTCCTTTATTTCTATCTCGACCTGCCACTCGAGGAGATCGCGTCGATCGCCGGTGCATCGCTGGCCGCGGTCCGCGGCCGGCTTTACCGCGGCTTGCGCGCCCTGAAATCGGATTTTGCGATAACGGAGGTCGAGGCATGAACCAGCAAGAGTTACTTCGCCGCGAGATCCACACCGCCCTCGACACCGTCGGCGGGCGCACTCCCGACCTGATGCCGCAGATCAATGCACGGCTGCACGCGCCGGTACGCCGCCGGCCGCTCCTGGTCGTTGGCCAGCTCGCTGGTGCCTTTGCCATTGCCCTGGTTGTGGGCACGGTGGCGATCTCGCTCCACCAGTCGCGAGTCACGCACGGACCCGGACCCGTCTCGACGTCGCCCATAGCGCCGATCGCGGCCGGGCCGGGCGCGAATGTCGCCTGGGTAAGCAACGGCCAGGCGCCGGGGCAGGGCGACTCTGTCACCGGCATCGATCCGACCGGCCACGTGGTCGGCCGGATCAACGGGCAGGTGGACCTCCGTTCAGCCGACGGCTCGCTACTCTACGCCCTTGGTTCCGGCGCCGCCGATGTCTACCGCGCCGTCGATGGCCAAAAGCTAAGCACCATCCCGCTCCCACTGCTCGGCGGGCAGATCGGGCAGGAGATGTTGAGCACGGACGGGCGCTATCTCGCGGTCGCCGTCGGGACCGGGGTCGAGCTCATCGACCTGACCGCTGGTCGCGTCGCCGCCTCGCTCGACAGCGGGTTGCCCTCCTACGGCACGCCGATCGTCGTCGGACCCCGAGCGCAACATGTCTATGTCATCGGCCAGACCGTCAGCAAGCTCACCTTTAACGGAACAACGCTGCGCGTCGAGCAGAACGGGATCAAGAGCTTTTCAGGGTGCCAGGGCCTGGCGACCGGCGGCGGCAATACGGCCGGCGGACTTCCCTTCCGCGTGCTGGCCGACGGCCACACGCTCGTCGCCTTCTGTCCCGGTGACGGTCGCGTCACGTGGTTTGACCTCGAGCGGATGACCGTGGTTCATGAGGTCAGGGTGAGCGAGAAGAACCCGTTCTGGCTGTCTCCGGTCTTCTCACCGGACGGAACCGCGCTTTATCTGCACGAAGGCGGGACGGGATCCCTGCACGTGGTCGATCTGGTTCACCAGCGCATCGGCCGCTCGATGAAGGTGGCGGAGGCGGATCACAATCCGCTGCGCTGGCTCGGTTCCCTTTTCGTGACGGAAGCCTACGCTGGAGGGATCCCCCGGACGATCGCAGTCTCGCCGGACGGCGCGTGGCTCTATGCGGTCAGTGAGTTCGGTGGCCCGGGCGGGATCTCACTGGTTCACGTGCCCGACTTGCTCGTAAAGGGCCGGTGGCTCCCCGACGTGACCTTCAATTCGGTTTGGGTCTCGGCCGACGGCCGCACCGTGTTCGCGCAGGCCAGCACCGGCAACGTGGTTCGAGTTCTCAGGTCAGATGGCTCTCAGATCGCGACTGTCAATCTGCCTGGGAGTGCGTACGGATTTGTCGTGCCGACGATCCCATAATGGGGTTGCTGAGTAACCTCGGCAACCCGAAGATGGCGGTCTTCTTCTCCAGCCTGCTACCTCAGTTCGTCGCCCTCTCCGCCTCGCGACCGAGCCCCGCTGAATCAGGCGCTGAGGAACTCGACCAGTAGCGCGTTCAGGCGGCCGGCCTGATCGATCGGGACCCAGTGGCCACCCTCGACGCGCTCGTAGCGCCAGCCGCCGGTGACCCGCTCGGCCGATCGCGTCATCGCCTCTTCGGTGAGATAGAGGTCGCCGGTGCTCCAGATACCGAGCGTGCGTGCCTGCACCTTGGGCAGGCCGGGGCCACCGCTGCCACCGGCAAGCTGTTCGATTCGCAAGTTGGCCCGGTACCAGTTGAGCCCGGCAGCGAGTGCACCCGGTTCGGAGAGCGTCTGGATATAGGCATCCGTGTCGGCCGCCCCGCCAAGGAACATGCGGAAGAGGGCCCAGTCGTCGCGCTGGATCAACGCCTCGGCTTCGTCGGATAGGAAGAGCAAGCGGTACCAGCCCTTTTGCAGATCCTCGAGCGTTGGCTTGCCCGCTCCCGGGGCCCCAACCGAGATTGCAACGAGCCGGTCGACCCGTTGCGGCGCGAGCATCGCGGTAAGCCACGCGACGCCGGCCCCCCAGTCATGCCCGACGACGTGCGCCCGTTCGATTCCGAGTGCGTCGAGCATGCCGGTCACGTCCTTGACGATCGCCGGTAACCGGTAGTCCGTCACCGCGGTCGGTTTTGCGCTGCGACCGCGGCCACGAAGGTCAGGGACGATCGTCCGAAACCCCGCGCCTGCGAGCGCCCGGACCTGGTTGCGCCACACGTGACCCGTGTCGGGGAAGCCATGCAGCAGGATGACCGGCGTACCGGAACCCGCATCGCGAACGTGAAACTCGAGCCCGTTGACCTCCACGATCTAGGCGCGACCAGCCCTGGCTGTCGTGACCCGCTCGACCGTTTGTGCGATGCGCCGCTGCCGCGTCTCGGGCCGCTTCGCCTGCTCGATCCACTCGACGTATTCCTTGCGATGGGTATGGGCGAGCTTCTCGAAGGCCGTGCGCGCCGTGCGGTTCTTCGCCAGTACCGCGGCCAGATCAGCGGGGACAGCGACCGTCCGCTCCGCCAGGTCCGGCTCGATCACGATCGCGACGCGATCTCCGATCGATTTCCCGATCGCCGCTCGGGTTGCCTTATGAATCCCGAGGACGTGGCTGCCGCCACTCATCGGGGCGACAGAGCTCTGCAGTGGATGCCCATCGATGGTGCCCTTGACGCGCATCTGGCCCCGCGTGCCGAAGACGTCCGGCACACTGAACGGCACCTCGACATAGGCGCCGCCGCCGCGCCCTTCCAGGATCGGCGCCTCGAACCGGTGTGGACGGGCGGCGGACTTCATGTTCCTTCGGTATCAATCCTACGTTCCAGCAGGGCCTTGAGATTGGCCAGGTCCTTGCGATTCGCCCGCCGCATGGCCGCCGCCATCAGCGGCGCCGCGATGCCGGCGAATCCACTGGGCTCGCCGCGATTACGAAGGGTCATGCGGGTCTGTCGGGTGCCGACGGCAGCCCAGGTGTAGGTCGTCTCCATCGGGAAGGGCCCCTGGGCCGTGCGCATCACCAGGCGCTGACCGGGTACCAGGTCGACGACCTCATAGGCATAGGCGAGCCGGCGACGGACCTCCACCCCGCCCGGGCCGCTCACGCTGACTTTCCGCCGCGAAGCCTGGTGTCGAGCACGTCGACCAGACCGCGCCCGGCGTCAAGCGGCGGTAGCCGGAAGACGGCACACTGGTAGGGATGATGATCTGGCGAAGGCCGGGCGGCCGCCTCGAGATCGCCGGGTACCTCACGGCACTGCTCGGGCCAATGCTTCTGACCGCGATCGTGGCTCGCGCCGGCGCGGACGAACGGTACTACGTCTTTCTCTACATGGGGCTGGTGGCGGTGGCAGCGGTGATGAGCGGCCTCGGGGCCGCCATGCTGACGGCCGTCACCAGTTTTCTCCTGGTCGACTACTTCTTTGTCCCGCCGACCGGCCGGCTCACGATCGCGCAGCAGCGCGACCTGATCAACCTCGTCATCTTTGTCGGGACCGCCGCGGTCGTCGGCGGGCTCGCCTCCAACCGTCGGGGCGCGTACCTCCGCGCCGACCAGCTCGCCCGCCAGCTGGAGCAGCTGAACGCGGAGCTCACCCGCATGAATCGCGAACAGGCCGAGGTAGCCGAGGCAGCTCTACGCCTGGCCCGCAGCGAGCGGGAGGTCACCGATCGTCGTGAGCTTCTGGCCAACGTGTCCCACGACCTGCGGACGCCGATCGCGACCATCCTGACGGATAGCACAAATATGCTGCGCACGCAGCAGATGAACGCCTCGGTGCGAAACCGGCTCGAATCGATTGCGAGCGACGCACGTCGGCTCAATCGGCTTGTCTCGGACATGCTTGACATGGCCAGTATCGAAGGCGGAGCGCTCCACCTGATGCTCGAGCCGGTCCAGTTGAGGGATGCAGTCATCGCCGCAACGGACCGGCTGCACCGGGGCTCTCCTGATCGGCCCATCCACTGGACGACCGATGATGAGGTGATCACCGTCATGGCTGATTGGTATCGCCTTGGACAAGTCCTGGACAACCTGTTGGCAAATGCGGACCACGCCGCACCACCCAGCACCCCAATTGTGGTAGCGGCGACCGAGGACGGAGGAGGCATGGTCACGATCCGGGTGATCGACGCCGGACCGGGGGTGCCGAAGGAAATTCGGGATCGGCTCTTCACTCGCTTTGTCACAGAACGAGATCACGTGACCGACGGGACAGGGTTGGGCCTCGCGATTACCAGGGGCTTGGTAGAGGCGCACGGGGGGAGTGTCGTTCTGGAACCTTCGGCCCAGGGCGCGACATTCCGCGTCAGGCTACCGAAGGCTGACATCAGCAGCCCGGTGTCGGCACCAAGCGTCAAACCGTAACGTCACGCAGCTGACCCGACGCGAGCTGGCGGTTCCAGTGGATAATGCCGGGGATCCCCGCGGCTTCGAGGATGGGCCACTGTTTGCGCGCGGCCACCTCGGCGGCGTCGGCAAGCTCGCGCAGGGTAGCCGCTTGGACCGAACTTCCTGGGAAGGTCGGCATGCTTTGGCGGCTTGTTATCGCCCCATGGGTACCACGCGTACTGAAAGCCCATCACCCGGCTCCCTAGCTCGGCGGCATACTGATCGACGACTTCCTCGTTGACCGCCGCGACAGCCGCATCTGTCAGACTCGATTGATGGCCAAGGTATCTCCCGAGGACTTCCCCGATCCGGTTATCGACAGCCCGCTCGCTGGCAAGCCCGGCCGGAGCCGGGCGATTCTCGCCGGTGGTTGTTTCTGGTGCGTGGAAGCCGTCTACAAGAGCCTCGACGGCGTGTCCTCGGTGAAATCAGGCTATGCCGGCGGGACGAAGGAGAGCGCGGACTATGAGACCGTGTCGAGTGGTCGGACGGACCATGCCGAAGCGGTCGAGGTCGTCTACGATCCGAGCCGAATCAGCTACGGCCAGATTCTCAGGGTCTTCTTCTCCATCGCCCACGACCCGACGCAACTCAACCGCCAGGGACCCGACACCGGGCGCCAATACCGGTCGGCGATCTTCTACGAGGGCGTCGACCAGCAGCGTGTGGCAGCAGCGTACATCGATCAGTTGAACAAGGCGCAGGTCTTCGACCGCCCGATCGTGACCGAGGTCGTCCCGCTGCAGGCATTCTTCGAAGCGGAGACCTATCACCAGGATTACGCGGCGCGAAACCCACTGAACCCGTACATCGTCTTCAACGCCCAGCCTAAAGTCAGGAAACTGCGCGCCTACCAGGCCTCCCAGGAGAAAGTCCGCAACCGGTAACCTGCGCGTGGCGCCAGCGACCCGGGTCGGCCGGCCCCGATGTTGTTTATGGGCCGTTGACCGGCGCGGCGATACGGTGAGACGGTGGCGGATACCAGGGTCAAACCGATCATCGCGACCAGCCGGATGCTGGTGGCGGTCGAGGCCGTGCCGGAGGCCACCGCGGTGATCGCGGCGGCGGTCCAGATGGCCACGCGTAGCGGCGCGGAGGTCGTGGTCCTCTCCGTCCGCGAGCGGGAGGTCGCGCGTGGCCTCGCCTGGGACGTGCGGCCGCCGGCCGAGCTGGCCGAGGTCCTGAGTCGCGCCATCTATCAGCTGCAGCGGGCCGGAGTCCAGGCGCGCGGCATCATCCGCATGGCGCCCACGGGCCGGGTCGCCGAGGCGATCGTCGACGCCGCCCACCGACATCAGGCGGACCAGATCATCGTCGGGTCGCGCCGCCGCACCTGGCTCGGCGCCTGGCTGAGTGGCAGCGTGGCCCCACGCGTCGTGCGCCTTTCAGACCTTCCGGTGGTGGCCGTGCCGCTAAAACGCGCCGCTCAGCGCTCGGGAGCGGCCCCGAACCGATAGCCGCGACCGGGCACGGTCAGGATCAACGACGGATGGGCTGGGTCCTGCTCGAGCTTTCCGCGCAACCGCTGGATGAAGACCCGCAGGTAGTGCCGCTCGTCGGCGTAGGTCGGACCCCAGACCCGTTGCAACAGTGTGCGAAAGTCCATGACGTCGTGCGCGTGCCGCGCGAGTTCGGCGAGGAGCAGGTACTCCGTCGGTGAGAGCCTGACCTCGCTGCCGTCGCGGGTAACGGATCGAGCCCCGAGGTCGATGACCACCGAACCGGCGCGGATCACCTGGGGCGCGTGTTCGGGCGGCTGCGCCCGGCGGATGACCGCGCGAATCCGCGCCAGCAGTTCCTCGGTGCCGAAGGGCTTGGCCAGGTAGTCGTCTGCCCCCATGTCGAGCGCGCGCACCTTGTCCTCCTCGTCGCCGCGCGCGCTGATGATGATCACCGGCACATGGCGGCCCGGCGGCATGCTCCCGAGGACCTTCCAGCCATCGACAAAGGGCAAGCCGATATCGAGCAAGACGACGTCCGGGTGCTGCGATTGCAGCGCCAGGACAGCCGAAGCGCCATCCCGCACCTCCTGGACCGCGAAGCCGGCAGCCGTCATCGCGCTCGCGATCGCCTCGCGCAGGGGATGGTCGTCCTCGACCAGCAGGATCTGGCGCTCGCTCATCAGCACGAGCATGCCATAGCTCTTACCGCATCTTTACGTCTGGGCGCAGAGCGTGACGGCTTTAGCCGTGAGGATTCGGCCGACGGCCGCTTCCAGCACCGCCCGGCTGAGGGCGCCGCTGTTGACCGCCTCGACGACGGCCGCCACGGTGGCATCGGTGAGCGCCGCAGTGTTGCCTGCGTCGGCGTTGTAGAGGACCATGTCGGCGCCGGCCTGAAGGGCGGCGACCGTCGCCCGCGGCACCGAGTAGCCGATGCTCGAGAGCGAGACGGCAGAGAGCGAGTCGGTGATCACCAGTCCCTGAAAGCCCATCTGTTGCCGCAGCACACCGGTGATCACCGCCGGCGAGATGCTGGCCGGCAGGCTGCTCAGGCCCGGGACGGTGGCGTTCGCAATCATGACGGCGGGGAGATGGGCCGCGACCGCCGCCTGGAACGGCAGCAGGCCGTTACCTTGCAGGGCCGCCCAGGAGGGCGTCGCCGCCGCGGTGACATCGGTGTTGCCGACGGTGCCGCCGAGGCCGGGGAAGTGCTTGACCACGGGCATCACGCCGCCGGCCACCAGGCCCTGGGCAAACGCCACCCCGTCGTTGGACGCGATGGCGGCATTGGCGCTGAACGATCGCGTGCCGTCGGCATTCACATTGTTAGGTCCGACGCCACCGTCGACGTCCAGCACAGGGGCAAGGTCCATCGTGATGCCGTTGGCACGCATGCGCTGGCCGAGGCCCACGGCGAGCTGCTGGATCTGGGCCGGCGACATCGTGGCGCCCATCTGCCTGGGGGACGGTACGAAGCCCACCAGGTTCGACATCCGTTGGACGACGCCACCTTCCTCGTCCGTCATGACGAACGGCGTGATGCCATCGGGCGCGCTGGCGTTGAGCGCCTGCAACGCGGCGCCGAGGTTCGCCGGGGCCGTGCCTCCGAAGAGGATCACCCCGCCGGCACCGGCCGCCACCTCGGCTCGGACCGATAGCACATTGGTCTCCTCAACGGGAGCCACGATGGTCTGCTGGGCAAGCCGCGTGACGCTCCAGGTCGCCAGGACCGTGGCGTTCGTGCATGGAGGCGGCGTCGCCTCGACCCCGACAACAAGCGCCGGCTGAGGCGTGGGGGCAGGCTGCGACGAGCCATTTGGTGAGGGACGGTGCGCTGCCACGATGGGTGGCGCCGGAAGGGAGGTTGACGCCCCGGGGCCCACGATCAGGAGTGCGGAAATGGCCAGCCCGCCGCCGAGCAGTGGGACTCTCCGTGGTATTTGCACTATGCGCACACAACGCGGGCCACGCTAAGTCCGTTTCGGATGAGGTTGAGCTATGACGAAGCTGCGACACAGGGGACACGCGTTCGTTCGCCGCGGAACGAGTCGGGCTGAGCTTGGTTAGGCCGCCTGGGGGCTGGCGATCCCGCCGTAGGGGGAGTTGAGGAGCCAGGGGATGACGGCGTCCGCCGGCATCGGCCGCCCCATGTGGAAGCCCTGGGCCGTGTCGCAGCCGAGCGCGGAGAGCAAATCCCAGGTGAGCTGGTCTTCGACGCCTTCGGCGACCACCTCGAGTCGCAGGTTGTGCCCGAGGTCGAGGGCGGCGCGCACGATGGCGGCCTTGCTCGGATCGTGAGCGATGCCCGTGATGAAGGACCGGTCGATCTTCATCTCGTTGACGGGCAGCCGTGAAAGGTAGGCCAGTGAGGAATAGCCCGTTCCAAAATCGTCAACGGACAGGCGGATCCCCAGCCGCCTGAGTCGCTCCAGGCGCTCGATGGCGCGTTCCGGTTCTGCCATCAGGACGCTTTCCGTCACCTCGAGCGTGAGAAGCCTTTTGGCTTCGTGCCCAGCCTCCGGTCTCGCCTTCAGCATCGCGCCGATGCGCTCGGGCAGGCCCTCATCGAGCAGGTTGCGCATCGAGATGTTGACGGCAACGCTGACGTTCTGTCCTGCCTCCTGCCATTCATCGGACTGCCGCAACACCGTTCTGAGAACCCAGTCGGTCAGCGGCTGGATTACGCCGGTCTGCTCAGCGAACGGAATGAATTGGTCCGGCGGCAGCATCCCGCGAGTCGGATGGTTCCAACGCAGCAACGCCTCGAAGCGGATCGCCGTTCCTCGCTTGATGTCGATCAACGGCTGGTAGTACATGGCGAGCCGGTTCTCATGGATAGCGGTACGGAGTTCCGCCATTAGAGCCAGGTGGCTGGCCCCCTGGTCCTCATACTCGGGCCGGAAGACCGCGACGCTGCCGCGGCTGCGCTTCGCCACATGCAGCGCAATGTCGGCGCGGCGGAGGAGGACCTCCGCGTCATCACCGTCCTGCGGGTAACTCACGACCCCGATGCTGGCGCCGACAGCCAGCGGGTGGCCGTCGATGACGAAGGGCTGTTCCAGGGCCGTGTTCACGTTTTCAGCGATGCGGCTGGCCGTCTGCTGATCGGCTCCCACCAGCAAGATGGCGAACCCGTCGCCGCCGAGCCGGGCGATCAGGTCATCCTGCCGCACGCATTCTCGGATCCGCGGTGCCAACTGCTTGAGGAGGTCGTCCCCCGCCAGGTAGCCGAACGAATTGTTGACCTCCTTGAAGTGATCCAGGTTGAGGGCGAGCACGGCCAGCGGCTGAGCCGTGGCGATCGCGACGTACATCCGCTCCTGCAGTTGGATGCGATTGGGCAATTCCGTCAGAGCATCGTGGCGGCCGCGATGCACAAGTTCCTCCTGGGCCTTTCCGAGAGCGCCCTCGGCCTCCTTGCGCTTGGAGATGTCCTGGACCTGCATCAGCAGGTGCTTCGGACGATCACCATCTCCGAACGTGGCCGAGACGCCCACCGACGCCCAGATGGTCCCACTGTTCTTTCGCTTCAGGCGGGACTCGAGATGGTAGTAAGGCAGGTCTGGGGAGAGCAAATGGAAAGCCTGCCGGACCGCCTCGCCATGCTCCGTGTCGGCGAAGACATCGGCGGATTTGCCGAGCAGGTCCTCCGAGCGGTAGCCGAGCAGGCGGCAAAAGGCACGGTTGATGGCGAGCACCTTACCGTCCGGCATGCCGATCAGGGCCTGGCCAACGGCGACGTCATAGAAAAGGCCACGGAAGCGCGCCTCGCTCTCGTGCAAGGCGGCCTCGGTCTGCGTGCGTCGAATGAATTCCCCGAAGCGGCCGCTCAGGTCGGCCATCAGCTGGAGGAGTGACGGATCAACCGAACGCCGTTTCTGGGAGAAAAACTGCACGACACCGTTGAGCTCGGTGCCGGCGAAGAGTGGTGTGAACACGGCTGAGGTCACCCCTGAACGGAGGGCCGCCGCACCCAGCCGGAACTCCTTTGCCTGGCCGAGGTCCTCCAACCAGAGCGGCTGCCGGTCCAGCCAGACCTGACCGACGACGCCATCGCCCAACTCGAAGCGAGCCGCCCGGTTGGCGGCGCTAAATTCCGAGTCGGTGGCGCCGTCGCGGAGCCACTGATGGGCGCAGTGGAGCAGGCCGTCGGCCGGGTCGCGAAGCCACACCTGCCCGATATCCCAGCCAAGCCGCGACCCGATCCCGTCGAGGACCTTGGCGAGGACGCGTTCGAGACTCCCGGCCTCGCTCAGAGCAAGGCTGACCGCGAGATGGGCGCTGGTGGTCTTTTCCGCCTGCTTTCGATCGGTGATGTCGCGGATGAAGGCGCTGAAAAACCACTCGTCGCCAACCTTCAACTGCCAGATGGCTTCTTCGGCAGGGAACAGGTCGCCGTTCCGGCGCAGCAAATCCAATTCCAGGCGCTGGCTCAGGGCGATGGAATCAGGATTTTGCCGGAAGCGGGCCAACAGTCCCAAATGGCTCGATCGCCCCTCCGGCGGAAAAATTAGATCCGCGAGTTCGCGGCCGACGACCTCATCTCGCGACCATCCGAAGAGGATGGCGGCGGCCGGATTCCATTCGACGATCCTGCCCTCGGCGTCGACGGTCACCACCGCGTCGAGCGCGCTGATCATGACCGCACTGAGCCTGGCCTGGCTCTCGTCGCGAGCCCTTGTGGAGGACTTCCGCTGGTCGGCGGCCTCCAACTCCCGGATCGCGGCGGCCGCAAGTCGAGACAGGTTGTCCTTGAAAACGTAATCGACAGCGCCCCCGCGCATCGATTCAACCGCGACCTTGTCGCCGATGCCACCCGAGACGATGATGAACGGGATGTCGAGGCCGCTGCTCTTGAGGATCGCCAGTGCCTGCAGGGCGTCGAACTGCGGCATGTTGTAGTCGGCGAGGATGAGCTCGATTCCTGGATTCAGCTGGGCCCGGAAGGCCGCTTCGTGGTCGACGCGCACCCAGTCGGGATCGATGCCGGCGCGGCGGAGTTCGTGCAGGACGAGTTCTGCGTCCGAAACGCTGTCCTCGACCAGCAGGATGCGCACGCGCCGTCCGGCCATCGTCAGGCCGCCTCACAGGCCGGAGCTTGGTCAACAATAGTCAATGAATGCTCAGCTCGCGCAGCTGGCCGCAGGAGAAGCCGCGCGCGGGTAACAAGAGACCAACGCAGCACGATCAAGTAGCTCCCAAAGAAGGCAAAGCCTTCTAAAGGGATGCGCTTCGTCACCCGCCCGTGACATCGAACCTGAATCAAGGCCGACGTCCTCCTCGACCAGTCAGGCGCCACGCCCCGGTAACGGTGTGGACAGGATCTGGCTTTAGTGGAAGGCTTCCGCTCGGTTCGGCAACACTCTCTGCAGTGAAACGACAATCGCTGGCTGCGCGCGCATCGATCCTGATGGTGGTGGGAGCCATCGCGACGATGGCCGCGTGCACGGCCGCCCTCATCGAGGCGGGCTGGGCTGCCGATGCGTCGGCACGGTCGAGCCTTGCCAGCCGCGTCCAACTGGATAGCGACGCCTACCTCGTGGGATTGATCAACCAGGAAACGGGCCTGCGCGGTTACACCAATACCGGAGAGGCAGCGTTTCTCGAGCCCTACCAGCTTGGCGCCCGGCAAAGCCTGGCGGCCGGCCAACGAATCAGAGCCGACACCAACGATCCCGCGCTCCTGGCCGACTTCGCCGCGACCGTCCGGGCCGCCGAAGACTGGCGGGCCTGGGCCGCCCTCCGGCTTGCGGTGGTCCAGGCTGCCCGTGGCCCGGTGGTGAATCCCGAGCAGGCCGTGATCGGCAAGCGTCTCTTCGACACCTTCCGCCGTGCTGACGGCGCCGTCTCTGTCCTTGCCGCGTCGGACGTGGCCAGGGCCCAGGCTGATCTGACCAGGAGCCAACAGCTCCTGATCGCCCTGCTCGTCGGGGCGATGGCAACGGCGACCGTCGCGCTCCTGGGGCTCGGGGTGACCGTTCGCGAGCATGTCCTGCTTCCCGTCGCCGAATTGGCGACCGTGGCACGACGGCTTGCGACGGGGGCGGCGGCGACCATCCCCGGCGAACGCCGCCTGGATGAGGTCGGCGACCTGTCCCGCGCCTTACGCTCGTGGCAGCAGACGCTGCAGAGCCAGAAGCAGCTGTACAACCTGAGCATCGACCTGCTCTGTATCGCCGGATTCGATGGGTATTTCAAAGAACTGAACCCCGCGTGGGAGACCGTCACCGGATTCTCGAAGGAAGAATTGATGGCGCGGCCGTACTTCGACTTTGTGCACCCGGATGACCGGGAGAGCACGCTGGCCGAGGCGGCGAAGATTGCGGGCGGCGCGCGCACGCTGCGATTCTTGAATCGCTACCAATGCAAGGACGGGTCCTACAAGTGGCTCGACTGGACGTCGGCGCCAGTGATCGAGGAAGGGCTGATGTACGCGGTTGCCCGCGATGTCAGTGAGGCCAAAGCCGCGACGGAAGTGCTTGCCCACCAGGCGCTTCACGATTCGCTGACCGATTTGCCGAATCGTGTCCTCTTTACGGATCGTCTCGACCAGTCCCTCCGGCTCGCGGACCGCGACCGGATGCCCCGGGCGCTCCTGATGCTTGACCTCAACGGCTTCAAGGCGGTGAACGATGCGCTCGGCCATGCGGCGGGCGACCAACTCTTGACGCAGTTTGCGCAGCGAATTCGCGACCGCCTGCGTAGCTCAGACACGATTGCCCGTCTGGGAGGGGATGAGTTCGCGGTCATGCCCGGCGCTCCGACGGATGTGGCCGCGGCAATTCTTCTCGCCGAACGGCTCGCGCAATGGGTCAAGGAGCCGTTTCTTCTCGACGGCCGGCCCGTGCAGATCGGCACCAGCATCGGCATCGCGGTGTATCCGGAGCACGCCGGCGATGCCCGGGCCCTCCTCCGATGCGCGGACGCGGCGATGTACGCCGCGAAGAAGGGCGGATCCACCTTCGCCGTATTCACCACGATCGTCGCGGCGGCTTGACCCGGGGGGTCGGGGAGGGGCGGCTCTAAGCCGCCTGCGGGAGATCCTGGGACGGACCGCGCCGGCGCGCCGCCCGGTCCCGTTCCTGACCCAGCGGGAGGTTCAACACAAAGTCTCCGCGTCGGTTGTAGGCCGCCTGGAGTTCGCCGGCGGTCCTGAGGAGTCTCACCGGTGGCATCTGGTGAAGGACGCGTGCCTCGAGCGCGCTCCGTTCGGGCGACGCAAGGGCGGTCCCACACAGAGGCCGCGACCCGAACCATAGCTTCAGGGCCAGCGTCCCCGTCACGGTCCAGGCGAGTGGATGCTCGGGGAAATTCGTGCCAGCGATCTCCTGCGGGTTGGAGGAGAGCGGCTGGTCACCGCGGATGTCATACATGACCCGCTGATCGGGGCTGACGTATAGAAACTCGACATGCGCGCCCGCGACGTTGACCGCGTTCAGCATGCGCACGCCAAGCTGTCGCGAAAGCTCGGGCATGCCCTGCCGGCGCAACCCCTTGAGGACGTCAAACGTCTCTTTCATCCACACGGCCCAGCTGCCGTGATAGTCCTCAAAGTCGACGAGAGGCGTCTCGCTGGCAGCGCGGCAGCGAATGCCCACTTCGGTCAGGAATTCCGGCCCACAGATTGTCTCGACCAGGCTGCCAACGTATTCGTCGGCGTCGGACAGTTCATCGAAGACCCCCGTATCCAGGAGGAGGGCCGCGTTCGATGCGATGCTGTCGATCCAGCGTGGATGGCCCCCGGCGTCACGATCGATGCCCATCGCGAAGTAGCGGTCGTTCGGCATCCAGAACTCACGGATCAGTCGCTCGCGCAGCGCCTGCGCACGATCGTGCCAGTCGCGCGCCCGCGCGGGCTGTCGGCCGGCAAACAGATCCGCCGCCCCGACCAGGGCGTCGTAGGCGTAGCCCTGGACCTCGATGGCCGCGATCGGTTGGTCGAAATTCGCCAGGAAACCGTCTTTGTGCAGGTACGACGTACCGGAATCCTTCCAGACCTGGAAGGGAATGCCCTCCGGATTCTTGCGTCGGAATTCGACGAAACCCAATGACGACCGATCCATCGAGCGAGTGATCCAATCGACCGCCGCCAGAACGCTGTCGCGGACCTTCCACTCGCCTCCACTTTTGTGCTTGACGGTTTCGTCCAGAATCGCGCTGCCGTGGCTGGCACAATAGCGCGCGACCAGCCGCACGAACAGCGGCGTCGCGTCCACACTGCCGTAGTACGTCATCGAGTTCTCATCGCCGCCCCACTGCCGGGTCAGGTACTTCAGGTGCTGTTCAGAATTCGGTGAGATGCGTCGACCGCCGATGTAGAGGCTGCGGTGCTCGTGATGGATCTTTCCAGGCTCTTCTTCGTTGGTGTGGAGTCCGTTTGGCGCCTCGACGATCCCCTGCAACCGTGCCAGGGTCAGAATGACGCCGCGGGCGAGTTCCGGCTTGAGATGCAACAGGTACTCCGAGGCCGTGGCGGAATCGCGCCCGAAAATCGCCTGGCTGAAGAGTTCCCCGGCGCTCGCGTACAAGCCGAGACCGTCGGCGGGCCGCAACCGGGCAAGGTCTCTGTGGGCGCTGAGCATGCTCTCGGATTAGGCAACGTCAGCATTCCGGGTTTCCAGCGATGCGCGGCGATATCCACTTCACGACCGGGGCGCCTGGGTGCAACTGCCTGGTTTCGACGGGCGTCATACAGTTAGCACCACCGCGCCGCCCGGGCAGAAAGGAGGCCGACCATCGTTCGTCGCGAGCACGCCGCCATCGAGCCAACCACGGAGCGACCCGCCCAACTCCCGCGGTCTGCAGATCGCACCGACTTCGACCGGCTGATCACGCCGCTGATCGACTCGGGCTATCGCCTGGCCTTCGCCATGCTCCGCCAACGCCAGTCGGCCGAAGATGCCGTCCAGGAAGCGACGTTCAAAGCCTGGAAGAAGTTCTCCGGCTTCCGGGACGAGGGCGGTGGGGTTCGCGCCTGGTTCCTGACGATCGTCGCCAACGAGTGTCGCTCCCTTCAGCGTGGTCGGTGGTGGTCCGTGCTTCGGGTCGGCACGGTCGAGGCAACAGAACCGAGCCATGACACGGCGATGCGGGCTTCCGAGCTTCGCCAGCTGATCACCCGCCTCTCGACCGCCGATCGCCTGATCCTCTACCTCTTTTACTGGCTCGACCTTCCGCTCGAGGAGGTGGCGGCCGTCGCGGGCGTGTCGGTGGCGGCGGCCCGCGCACGCCTGTATCGCGCGGTTGGGCGCCTGCGACTCGAGATTGATCCACAAGGAGAATGACATGAAACCCTCACCTCGGTCCGCAATCCGAAATGATGTCCTGGCCGACTACGAGGCGCCGGCCCCCGATCTGGCCCCTCGCGTCCTTCGAGCGATTGCCGACGTGTCGGTCGCCCGGGCTCCCCGCGGCCGCGCCGTTGTCTTCCAGACGATGGGTGTCGTCATGGCGGCGCTCCTGATTGGCGTCGCGACAATTGGACTCCGGGTGTCGCGCGGCGAGATGGCCCTTCCCGCGGGGACGCCATTCGGCCTTGGCGGCCTGCATCCGCCGGCGGCAAGCTATTTCATTGCCGATGCACAGTTCGTCTCGGCCAACACCGCCTGGATCCTCGCCCAGTTACACGAGCACAACGGACCCACTGTGCTCATGAACACGACCGACGGCGGGAATTCCTGGCACGAGCAGTTCCGCATTCCGGACGGTTCGGCGATTGGCTCGCTCCGCTTCTGGAACTCAACGGATGGCCAGCTTGTGGAGATGGTTCCCTCGACGCTACCCCCATCCAAGATCCCAGGGGCGCCCGGCTCCTCCAACATGGTGTCCCGCACCTACCGGACGCATGATGGCGGCGCACACTGGCAACTGCTCGATCTTCCGGTCGACTGGTCGGCTGCCGGCGCCCAGGATTACTTCCTCACCCAGGCCCTGGGGTGGCGGCTTCTCCCGAGCCTCTCCGTTTCCGGTCCGGGGGACGGGTCGCTGGCGACCGTGCAGCAAACGACTGACGGCGGATCGCACTGGCGCACGGTCGGCATTCTTCCTCCGGGAGCCTGGTTGGGCGCCCTGAACTTCACCGATTCGCAGACCGGCTGGATCGCTGCCTCCGGATCCAAGCGGTACGCCTGGGATGCGAAGGGAAATCCGATCCCGTACACGCCGCCCGCCGCCCTGCTGTACGTGACACGGGACGGGGGCCGGACCTGGGGGCCGGTAAGCGTTCCGCTTCCCCAGGAGGCCGCCGCAAACAACGTGCGGCTCGAGTCACCGATCCTGTTCGGCTCCAGGAATGGCGCCCTGGAATTCGAGGTCACCGGGCCCCCGCCGAGCGGCGTGCCCGAGGCGCAGCAGCAGGCTTCGGCCGGCCAGGGGTGGACGCATAGCTACATCGTCACCACGAATGACGGGGGCGTGCACTGGTCGAGCCCGATGCGGACGCCAGGCGGCCTGCAGGAGGGTGGTGCCTTCTTCTTCGACGCACGGCACTGGCTGACGTCTTCGGGATCGGACCTGCACGAGACCTTCGATGCGGGAAAGACCTGGTCGACCCGCCAGGTGCTTGCCAGCGG
>JALYYC010000239.1 GCA_030946755.1 Candidatus Dormiibacterota bacterium | reverse complement strand
TGATCGCGAGCAATCGCGAGTTCACCACCTACACCGGCCAGGTCGATGGCCAGACAATTTCCGTTTGCTCCACCGGGATCGGCTCCCCGTCGACAGCAATTGCTGTTGAGGAGTTGGCGGCAATCGGCGCGAAGATCTTTATTCGGGTGGGAACAACCGGGTCCATCCAGAGAGGGATCGGCTTCGGTGACCTGGTGGTCGCCACCGCCGCGGTCCGCGATGAGGGGACGACCCCAGCGTACGTGCCGCTTGGCTATCCCGCCGTCGCCGACCACGAGCTGGTGCGAGACATGCTGGCGGCCGGGAAGGCTCGCAAGGCCCGCGTCCACGCCGGGATCGTGCGCAGTCATGACGCCCTCTATCCCGACCTGCACGCCGCAGCGATGCCGCGCCGAGAGGAGCTCGAGCAGGCGATCCGGGTCTGGCAGCGCGCCCGCGTCCTCTGCAATGACATGGAATCGTCGACGATCTTCAGCTTGTGCTCGCTGCGCGGACTCCGCGGCGGCGCCATCCTCACCGTGGTCAACGAGCCGGGCGAACCGGACATCGAGCCGTCACGCGTCGCGGCGCTCGATCTGTCACCGATGTTCGAGGTGGCCCTTGCTGCCCTGACCGCCCGTTCGGCGGTCGGGTGACCGATGGAGATCGGCCAGAGGCTGGTGGTCGCGTCGCGTACCGAATGGCGCCGATGGCTGGCTCAGCATCATGCCGACCACAAGGAGATCTGGCTCGTGTACAACAAGAAGGCGTCGGGCAAGGGCGGCATCAGCTATGACGAGTCGGTCGAGGAGGCCCTCTGCTACGGATGGATCGACGGACTGACGAAGCGCATCGATGAGATGACGTACACCACCCGCTTTACGCCAAGACGTCCGGGCAGCAACTGGGCCGAGTCGAATGTCACCCGGATCGCCCGGTTGCTCAAGGATGGCCGCATGACGAAGGTTGGCCTTGCCGTGATTCCATCGGATCTTGTCAAAAAGGCTCGCGCATGACGCTGCACCTGGTCGACCATCCACTGGTGGCGCACTACCTGACCCGACTGCGAGACCGTGACACGCCCCCGGACCAGTTCCGGGAGTTCTCCGACCGGATCATCACGCTGCTGCTCTACGAGGCGACCCGTGACCTGCGCAGCCGCGTCTTCCCGTTGCAGACCCCGTTGGAGGAGACGGAAGGCTATGCCATCGCCGATCGCGTGGTGGCGGTGCCGATCTTGCGGGCAGGCCTGGGCTTGCTCGGCCCCGTCCTGGAGCTGCTGCCGGAAGTGACGGTCGGGTATATCGGTCTCGAGCGGGACGAGGTGACCGCCGTCGCCTCCCGCTACTACGTCAAGCTGCCGCCCGACATCCGCGGCAAGACCGTGATGATCCTCGATCCGATGCTGGCCACCGGCGGCACCGCCCGCAAGGCGGTCGAGATCTTGAAGGAATACCAGCCGGCAAGCGTTCGTCTAGTGTGCGTGGTCGCGGCGCCCGAGGGGATCGCGGCCTTGGAGGAGGCCTACCCGGAGGTTCGCGTGTTCGCCGCCGCCCGGGACCGCCAGCTCAACACCCAGAAATACATCATGCCCGGGCTGGGCGACTACGGGGACCGTCTGTTCGGTACCTGACGCTCGCCGGGATCGTCCTTGCGCTCTCGACCCTCGCGCTGCTGCTGTCGTCGCCGCCCGAGGCAGCGTCCTCCCCAGCGCTGGTTCCATCGACAAGACCGACGGCATGCGCGACCAGCTTTCGGGTCGCCTTCGTGACCGACGTCACCCAGCTAAACTCGCCGGTCGACGCACAGGGTTGGGCCGGCGTGCAGGCGGCGGCTCGTGCCAACCCCTGCGTGCTGGCCGAGCTGCAGCGCTCGACCGGGCCGACGGATTCCGAGCAAAACCTTGAGGCCGCCGCGGGCCGATCGGACCTCGTCATCGCCGGGAGCTTTCTCCTCACTGAAGCCGTCGCCGTCGTCGCACCCCGGCATCCCGCGGTCCGGTTCGTGCTCGTCGATCCGCTGGCGATCGCGAGCCCGACGGCCAACCTGGTCGTGATCACGTTTCGCGAGGACCAGGCCGCCTTCCTCGCCGGGGCGCTGGCCGCGATGGTGACCCACAGCCGGATCCTTGGCGGTGTCTATGGCCTGGACAGCGGCGCCATGACCCGCTACCGCCATGGCTTCGAGCGTGGGGCCGCCTTCATCGACCCGGCGATCCGCGTCCTCGGCGCATACCAGGGCGCCACCGACGGCCCGCCCTTCGGCAATGCCTCCTGGGGAGACGAGCGAGCCCGGCAGTTCATCGATCGGGGCGCCGATGTCATCTTCGGCGCCGGGGGCACCACGGGGCAGGGCGCCCTGCCGGCGGCGGCCCGGGCGGGCCGGCTCTGCATCGGCGCCGGCATCGACGACTATCTGAGCGACGCTCCAGCTCGTTCCTGCCTGCTGACGAGCGCGGTAACCCATGCCGGCGTCGCCGTCGAAACCGTCGTGCTCGAGGTGGTGGCGGGTCGCTGGGTCCCCGGCCTGCGCCGCCTCGGCCTCGCCGAGGGCGCCGTCGGGCTGGCCCCCTTCCACGAGTTCGAGGCACGGGTAACCCCCGAGATGCGCCGCCATCTCAGCGAGCTACAAACCGCCCTTGCGGCGGGAACAGGCCCGGCGGGATTGTTAGACAAGAATTAGCCGCAATTCGCGTGCTACAATCCGGCCGAACTGAGTCATCGGCCGACCGGCCGTCGGGCTCTCGCCCATTACATCGGAAGGGGAGGACGCATGAGGCAGCCACGCGTTCGTTTGTTGAGCGTCGGTGCGGGATTGATGCTGGCCGTCTTCATGGCGGCCTGCGGCAGCACCCCGAGTAGCGGCGGGACGACCAAGACGATCAAGGTGGGGCTGGTGACGGACACCGGCGGCCTAAACGACAAGAGCTTCAACCACCTCGCCGCGCTGGGCCTGAGCAAGGCGGCCTCGACCGGCAACATCTGCTCGAGTCTGTCCTGCAAGGGCGAGCTCGCGATCCAGGGCGACGTCGTCGAATCCCATGCGAACTCGGACTACGTCCCGAACCTGACGAACTATGCCCAGAAGGGGTATGACCTGGTCGTCGGCGTCGGCTTCCTGATGGCCGCGTCGATCGGGACCGTTTCGGGCCAGTTCCCGAACATCCACTTCGCGATCATCGATGGCACCGGCACCGACGACAAAGGCAATGACCTGAAGCATTCGAACGTCGCAGGTCTGCTCTTCAAGGAGCAGGACGCGGGTGCGCTCGTCGGCACGATTGCCGGCGTGCTGGAGAAGAGTGGCGCCGACCCGAAGAAGAGTCACACCATCGGCTCGGTCGGCGGCATCAAGATCCCGCCGGTCGACCACTACATCGCCGGTTACCAGTGGGCGGCGAAGCTGGCCGACCCATCCATCAAGACCCTCAACGGCTACTCCAATAACTTCAGCGACCCAACCAAGTGCGCCGGCGTCGCCGATGACCAGATCGCGCACGGCGCCGACATCCTCTTCCAGGTCGCCGGTGGCTGCGGAAACGGCGTCCTGACTGAAGCGGGCAAGGCCGGCTTGTACAGCATCGGGGTCGATGCCGATCAGAAGGACGTCGACAAGTCGGTCATCGCCAGCGCCCTCAAGCGCGTCGACGTGGCGACCTACGATGCGATCAAGAGTGTCAAGGACAGCTCCTTTAAGGGCGGGATCACGATCTTCGGGCTGAACAACGACGGAGTCGGCTACCAGGCGGATAACCTGACGATGCCCGCTGACGTGCAGGCGGCGCTCACGGACATCACCGCGAAGATCAAGTCCGGTGCCCTCACACCTCCTGATACGGTTCCCTAGCGGTAAGTCTCTAGGGTGAAGCGGCCAGATGGCCGCGGTAACTAAGCGCAGCGCCCGGCAAGGCCCGTCACTGGCAACAGTTCGGCGGGTCGGCCGGGCGCTCGGCATTCCGCTCGGCTCGGTTGGGCTCGCCTTCCTCGCCGGCGCAGTCATCGTCGGCATCACCGGTGGGAATCCGTTCTTGGCCTACCAGGCGCTGATCTGCGGCGGCTTCGGGCTCTTCTGCTTCGGCGGCGAGCAGCCGGCCCTTCAGATCTCCAACACGCTCGTGTTCATGACCCCGCTGGTCATGGCCGGCATCGCCGTTGCGCTTCCCTTCCGGGCCGGCATGTTCAACATCGGCGCCGAGGGCCAGTTGATCATGGGCGCGATCGCGGCCACCACGGTCGGCCTCCACATGGGCGGCCTCCCCGCAGTCCTGCTCGTGCCGCTGCTCCTGGTCGCCGGTGCGCTGGCGGGGGCCGCGTGGGCCGGGATCGTCGGCGTCCTGAAGGCCGTGACGGGCGCCCACGAAGTCGTGACCACCATCATGCTGAACTTCGTCGCCCAATGGTTTTTGAGATTTCTGATCATTGGCGGGCCGCTCCAACTGCCGCACGGTAGCTCGCGCTCCTCGCCGATCTCGAACTCAGCCGAGCTGCCGACGTTACTGCCGCACAGCAACAGCGTGATCGTCTTCGGCCTGCCGGCGTCGGTCTACCGCGCCCACACCGGGCTCTTTATCGCGCTGGCGGCGGCGGCCTTCTTCGCCTTCTTCCTCTGGCGGACGTCCCTGGGCTACGAGATCCGCGCTGTCGGCCAGAGCCAGCGGGCCGCCCGCTACGCAGGCATCGGCGTCCGCCGCACACTGATCGTGACAATGCTGATCGCCGGCGCCTTTGCCGGGCTGGCCGGCGCGGTCCAGATCGCCGGTGTCGACCACAATCTGACCGATCAGTACTTCACCGACACGACGGGATTCGACGCCATCGCCGTCGCCCTCCTCGGGCTGAACAGCGCGGTCGGGATCATCCTGGCCGCGTTACTGTTTGGCGCCCTGCACGGCGGGGGGTCCGTCATGCAAAGCGACGCCGGCGTATCCGGCAATCTGGTCTACATGCTGCAGGCCCTCATCCTGTTCAGCATCGCTGCCAACTTCCTGCGGAGCGTCAAGCTGCGGTTACCGGGCGTCGGCCGCGTGCCGCTGACTCCCGAAGCGGATGCGGCAGCCGCCTCCGGCGCCCAGGAGGCGGACACGGCTGCACCGGGCATCGATGACAAGGACACGGCATGAAGGCGCTCAGCGACGTCGTCCAGCTGCTCGGCACACCGGGCCTGTGGCACGCGACGCTACAGGCAGCCGCGCTGCTGCTGCTTCCCGCCCTCGGGGGCGTGATTTCGGAGCGCTCCGGCGTCGTCAACATCGCCATGGAGGGCATGATGCTGGCCGGCGCCTTTTTTGCGGTCGCGATCGATCTCGCCACCGGCAACGTCCTGCTGGCGGTCCTGGCCTCGATGATCGCCGGCGGCTTGATGGCGTCGATTCACGCCGTGGTGTCGATTCGGTTCCGGGCCGACCAGATCGTGTCCGGCGTGGCGATCAATATCTTCGCGGGCGGCGTGACCGTCTTCTTGCTGAATCGACTCTATGGGCTGGCCGACGTGGGCCAGGTGCCGTCGAAAGGTGCGTTGCCAAACGTGACGGTCCCGCTCCTCGGCAATATCCCGTTTCTGGGACGGGTCTTCTTCCAGCAGAACATCATGGTCTACGTCGCGCTGCTGGTCCTCGTCGGCACCCAGGTGCTGCTGTTCCGGAGCCGGCTTGGGCTGCGCATCCGGGCCGTGGGCGAGCATCCCCAGGCGGCCGACACCGCGGGCATCAACGTCCAGGCGCTGCGCTATGGCGCGGTGATCACGAGCGGCCTGCTGTCGGGCCTGGCCGGCGCCTTTCTCGCGATCGGGATCTCCAATACGTTCGTGCCGAACATGACGGACGGCCGCGGCTACATCGCCCTGGCGGCGATGATCTTCGGCAAGTGGACCCCGATCGGTGCATTCGTCGCCTGTCTGATTTTCGGTTTCGGCCAGGCCGTCTACGATGCCAACTCGAGCATTCACATTTCGCAGTATTTGCTCAGCATGACGCCCTACCTGTTGACACTGATTGTCCTCGCGGCGGTGGTCCGGCGGAGCAGCCCACCAGCAGCTGACGGCATTCCCTATGTTCCAGGGGCCGAATGAGTAAAGAAAATCTCGCCGTCGAGATGCGGGGAATCACGAGGCAGTTTCCGGGCGTGCTGGCGAACGATCATGTCGACTTCGAACTTCGCCCGGGGGAGATCCATGCCCTGGTCGGTGAGAACGGCGCGGGCAAAAGCACACTCATGAACATCTTGTACGGCTTGATCAAGCCGGACTCGGGACAGATCCTGGTCGAGGGCTCGCCGGTCGTCATGAACGGGCCTCGCGACGCGATCCGGCACGGCATCGGCATGGTCCACCAGCACTTCATGTTGATCCCGGTGTTCACGGTCCACGAGAACGTCACGCTTGGCCGGGAACCGGTCAGGTCCGGCGGCCTCTACGACGACAGGCAGGCACGGGCCGAGATCCGGGAACTCACCCGTGCCTATGGGCTGGCCCTCGATCCGGACGCGCGGGTCGCCGACCTGCCGGTGGGCCTGCAGCAGCGGGTCGAGATCGTCAAGGTCCTGTTTCGCGGCGCCAAGATCCTGATCCTGGATGAGCCGACCGGCGTCCTCACGCCCCAGGAAGCCATCGATCTGTTCCGGGTGCTCCGCGACCTCGTCAAGACGGGCAAGACGATTATTTTTATCTCGCACAAGCTGCGCGAGGTCCTGGAGATCTCGGACCGGATCACCGTGATGCGCCGCGGAAAAGTCGTCGGTCATCTGCAGACGAAAGAGACAAACGAACAGGCTATTGCTCGCATGATGGTCGGCCGCGACGTCCTCCTCCGGGTCGAAAAACCGGTCCCGAAAGTCGGCCCGGTTGCGCTCCGTGTCGAGAATCTGACCGCGCTCTCGGACCAGGGGATTCCGGCACTCCGGGGGGTGACCTTTGATTTGCACCAGGGCGAGATCCTGGGGATCGCCGGCGTGGAGGGCAACGGCCAGAGCGAGCTGATCGAGGTCCTGGCTGGGACTCGGCGGGCTTCGGCCGGCCGCATCCTGTTGGGCGATCGTGAGATCACGTCACTTGGCGCACGAATGACTCGTAATTTTGGCGTCGGCCATATCCCCGAAGATCGCCGGGGGGCTGGCCTCGTCTTGAATTACTCCGTCGCAGACAACATGGTGCTTGGCCGCCAGCGTTCGATCCGGTTTTCCTGGTACGGCCTGATTCTTCGGCTGAAAGCCATTCTGGCGTTTGCCCGACGGCTGGTCACGGAGTTCGACATCCGCACGCCGAGCTCGGCGACCGCGGCACGGACCCTCTCCGGCGGCAACCAGCAAAAGATCATCGTCGCGCGCGAGATGTCCGGAAAGCCCAGGGTCTTGCTTGCGGCGCAGCCCACCCGCGGGGTCGACATCGGGGCCATCGAGTTCATCCACCGGCGCCTGGTCGCCCAGCGGGACGAGGGCGCGGCCGTCTTGCTCGTCTCAGCGGAGCTCGACGAGATCCGATCGCTTTCTGACCGCATCGCGGTGATCTACGAGGGCCGGATCGTCAGCATCGAGCCGGCCGAAACCCCCGAGGAGCGATTGGGCCTGCTGATGACGGGAGGGGGCGCCGGCGATCGCCAGCAGGCTGGCTAGGGCGCGCCGCCTCGCCGCGTTCGCGCTGGCCCTGGGACTGCTGGCGGCCTGTGCCGGACCAGGCTCGGGGCCGTCCGCGGGGATTCACGTCTGCCTGGTGACGAATGCCGACGGCCTCGCGGCGCACAGCATGAACCAGATCGCGGCGGCCGGCGCGCGGAGCGCCGCGCCATCGGTGCAGGTGCTCGAATCGCACGCGGCCTCGGACTATCTCGGCAACCTGCAGCGCTGCGCCGCCAGCCGGCCCAATCTGACCATCGCGGTGTCGGCAGAGATGTCGACCGCCATTTGGCGGACCGCGCAGCTCCACCCGAGCCTGCGCTTCGCGCTGGTCGACGCCACACCGGTGGACGACAATGGACAGGCCGCTGAATTGCCGAACGTCGCCGACCTGCTCTTCAAGGAACAGGAGCCCGGCTACCTCGTCGGCGTAATGGCCGGCCTGATCGAGAAACAGAAAGTCGGCACGGCCACCCACAACACACTCGGCATCCTCGGGATGAACCACGGGCCCGGGGTCGATCCCTATATCGCCGGGTATGTCGCCGGGGCCCGCTCGGTCGATCCCGACATCCAGTTCAAGGTGACCTACAGCGACTCGCAGGACCCCGCGTTTTGCAAGCAGCTGGGCATCACCCAGATCTCGGGCGGCGCGGACATCCTGTTCGAGGTCACGGGCCATTGCACCACCGGTTACATCGACGCGGCCTACGATGCCTCCGCCTATTCGATCGGCTCAGATATCGACGAGGCATATCTGAGTCCGGCCGTGATCACGAGTGCCGTGAAACGCGTCGACCGGGCGGTCGCCCTCACGGTCCAGCAGGTGGCCGCCGGCTCCTTCTCGGCCGGCACGCGGGTCTTCTCGATTCGCGACGACGCCATCGACTTCACCACGCCGAGCAGCGTCGTCCCCCAGGACATCATCAACCAGGTGCTGGCGAAGAAGGCTGCCATCCGCAGCGGCGCGATCACGCCTCCGGCGACGGTTCCGCCCGGCATCTAGCCGACGTAGCGTCGAGCGCTACGAAACGGGCTGCTGCCGGAGGGTGGCCTCGCGATCGACGAACTCCATACGGAGCTTGGCTCGCGCTGCCGGCTCACCGAAGCCGCCATCCAGCGCCTGCAGGTTCATCGCCCAGATCGCCTCGTTCGAGCACCCGAGCAGCCTTGAGACTTTCACGAATTCCTCGGTGAGGCTGATCTGTGAGACGGTCCGCGAGTCGGTGCTGATCGTGACCTTGATGCCAGAATCATGAAATCTCTTCACCGGGTGGTCTGCATAGCGGCGGACAGCCTTGGTCTGGGCATTGCTCGTCGGCGCCGTGTCCAGCTGGATTCCCTCGTCCTTGACGATGGCGAGGACCTCGCGATCTTCGTCGGCCCGCACGCCATGCCCGATCCGGACGGCCCCCAGGGCGATCGCCTGCCGGACGCTCTCCGGGCCCGCCGCCTCCCCTGCATGGATGGTCAGGTTCAAGCCGAGCGAGCGCGCCATGCGGAACGCATCTTCATGCAGGCCCGGCGGATGGCCCGCCTCGTCTCCCGCCAGGTCGAAGCCGATGACGCCTTCCGAAACAAATCGGCCGGCTACCTGGGCAAGCGAGACGTTCTGCGCCGGCGGCATGTCACGCAGCGCCGTCACGATGATGCCACCACCAAGTCCTGCTTCTTTTCGGCCGGCGTTCCAGCCCTGCAGCACGGCCCGGATGACGTCCGCCAGTGACAGCCCGCGCTGGACGTGCAACCATGGGCCGAACCGAATTTCCACATACCGGACATTGTCTTTGGCAACATCGAGGCAGAGCTCGTAGGTCGTCCGTTCCAGCGCCGGGACCGTCTGCATCACGGCAATCGGGAGCTCGAAGTAGCGAATATATTCGATAAGCGATGGCGTGCGGTCGTCGGCGACCAGGAACGCCTCCAGCCTGGTGAGGTCGTCCGCCGGGATCGGGACCTGGGTTTCCTTTGCCAGCTCCAGGACAGTGGCCGGACGGACGGATCCGTCGAGGTGCAGATGCAACTCGGCCTTCGGAATCGCGGCCAGATAATCCACGAGGTTGGCCGTATCGTACCAGCGCCCCGGGCGGCCTTTGCTAGGCGGCTTTCCCGTTCGGCGAGGGGTTCAAGACCATCGCCAGCATTTCCGAGGGTCGCGTTGCCCAGAGCCGGTGATGCCGGAACCGCTCGCGAAGCTCCGGCGTGAGTCCCCAGGCGGCCAGCACGGTCCGTACTCTCGCCGCCCGGCCGGTCTCCAGGTCGACCATGCTGTCGCCAATATAGATCGTATTGATCTTTTTGAGGCCGAGGCGCGCAATCGCCGCATTCAAGGGGTCGGGTGCCGGTTTGGGCGGCGTGACGTCCTCGTAGCCGATCACCACCCCGAAAAACTGGCGCAGGCCGGCCGCCTCGAGCTCGGCTTCGACCAGCGCGCGCCGCTTACAGGAGACCACGCCCATCGGCGCGCCGGCTTTATGTAATTTTCTTACCAGCGTCGGGATGCCGCGGAAGACCCGGGCATGCCCCAGGTCGGCGTCCACTGACCGGTAGGTCTGGACCAGGTCCTCCCACATATGCGGGGCGACCAGTTTCATCTGGTCGGGCAGCGGGAGGCCGCGGGAGCGACGGAATAGTTCGCGGGCCGGGTCGTCCAGGTTGTGGGTGCGCATCACGTGCGCGAACGCCGCCTCGATCAGCGGGTAGCTGTCGACCAGCGTGCCGTCAAAATCAAAAACGATCCCTCGGGTATGCCCGTTCTGCCCGGCGGTGAGGACGGGTGGTCGAAGAATAAGCTCTGGTTCTTGCCGCAAACGTGATCAACTTCCCTTGGGGTGGATGGGCGCGCTCCCTGGAGCTGCGCTGTCGTCAATCGACCCTTCCCAATCAAATAATGCCAGCCGTATAACGCCGCCGTCCAGCTTTCCTCTCGGGACCGCCTAAACGAACAGACGTTCGACTACCGCACGGGCGTCAGGCGGACCAGGGAGACCCCGGGCATGGGGAGCTCGAAGTCAATCGCCAGGTGGCCTCCTGGCGCCTCCACGGGCCGGGGCGGCTCAAGCTCAGCCAGGTGGTCGTCTTCCCGGAGGCGTGCCCACTCGGCCGCCTCCGGCCAGTCCGGCGACCCCAGGGCGCGCCAGGTGCGGCTGACATTGGAATGATCCTGGTCGACTCGCAAGTGCTCTTGTGTGTACCGACTGGTTCCCAGACCCTCGACCCCCAGGCTGATGTGGCGCCCAAGTAGGGGAGCGCCGTCCTGCTTGGTCTGATCCATCGTCCCATTCCAGACGAGCACCTGGATCATCCCGTCGACGTCGCGGGCCGCGATCGCCTGCACCATCGACTCCGCCCCGTCTCCGGCTACGGCGACGTTCAGGCGCTGCGAGCCGAGCATCTCCAGCAGCCGGAGTGCCCAGAAACGGGGCTTCCGCAGGTTGCCGACCGTGAGCAGCCCGAAGCCACCGTGGAACAGCCGTGGCGGCCGGCCGAGCTCCTCGAAATGATCCGAGATCGTCCAGTAGGCGAGGTACTCGGCCCGGTCCAACGCCGAGAACATGCCATGGAGGACAAAGGGCGCGCCCAGCACAGAATCGTTGATGCGGGCGAAGTGCGTCGGGCTCACGCCCCATTCGGTCCACCAAACGGGGCGGGGCTCCAGCCCGGCGTCGGCCGCGGTCGCGGCGATATCCAGGGGGACATTCCCGTAGGTATGGGTGGAAAGAAAATCCACCGGCGCGCCCGATTCGACGACGTGCGCCGCGAAGTCGGCGACCCATCCCGCCGCGGCCGTGGCGGGGCCGCCGACCTTCAGGCGTGCATCGACACTCTTGATCGCCCTGGCGGCCTCGTCATAGAGTCGAAAGTACTCGGCGCGGCTGCCCGACCAGAAGAGCTCGAGGTTGGGCTCATTCCAGACCTCGAAGCCCCAATCGGCCACCTCCGCGACGCCGTAGCGATCCACCAGGTGCTGCGCCAGCGCCCGGACGAGGGCGCCCCAGGCTGCATAGTCTTTTGGTGGCGAGGTGATCGCCTTGTAGGCAAAGACGGTCGCCTGGGGATTGCTGGCCAGCGCTCGCGGCATGAACGAGAGCTCGACCACCGGTCTCAGGCCGAGCGACAGGACCTGGTCGTAGACGCGGTCGATGGATGAGAAGTCATAGCACGGCCGTCCGTCCGGCTCCGTGTAGCATCGGAGTTCGTCGTGGAGGACGCCATGCGCGCGGACCCGGTTGGCTCCGAGCTCGCGCCGGGCGATCCGCAGCGACTCAGTGAATTCCACTCCCACGTCGATGCCGCGGGCATCGCGCGGATAAGACAGCTGGGATAGATGCTCCGAACCCACCATGTGCCACGGTCGGGCAAGCGGCTTGACCGGATGGCCCGCGTCGACATGAACCTCGATCGCGCCGGCCGACCTGCTGGACGCGGCTCGGACCGGCTCCGATAACACCCCATGCGCTCCATCGGCCGACGTGAGCGACGCGAGTGCGTACCAGTACGGCGTGCCCGCCTCACCCGTCGTGTCGGCATAACTGGGACCGGGGACCGCCAGCACGTCGCCGCCGTGATGGTCAACGGTCTGAAACGGCCCGCCTGCCGCGTCCGCCCGCTGCACGACGTACCCGGCGGCGCCCTCGACCGGGTCCCAACGTAACGTCACCTGCCCTCCCCCAGGCTCGGCACGAACGTTCGGGGGTGACGGGAGCCCGTGCGCGATCGCCGCCGCGACCGAGTCACGACGACGACCAATGCGACGCTCCCAATCGAGGCGAGCAGCGGACTCTTTCCGCTGCTCGCCCGTCTCAGGCTCTTCTATTGCTTGTTCTTGTCCTGGTCGCCGGCGTCTCCACTGATGGACATTGTCTCGTAGGACAGATACAGTTTGGCGGCCCAGGAGACCGGGTCATTGGCGAAGTGTTGCTGCATCTCACGGTTCTCCAGCACATTGTCGAGCGAGGCCATGATCATCGACTGGTCGAGGACCAGGTAGCGATGGCCGACGGAGCCAGTCTGGGGGTTGACAGCATCAAAGAAGCCACCCGATCCGTAGATGCCCGGGTAGAGCTGGCGAAGCTTCTGGATGTTTTCGTAGGCCTGCTGCGGCGCGGCATCCAGCGCGATGAACGACGCATGCGGACTGACGACGTCCTCGGTCGCGCAGCCGTAGCACTGCGACAAGCCCTTCTTGGCTGCGTACGGGGTCTTCAGACCCTCGGCGCCATAGGTGTTGTAGTTTCCGGTGTCGTCGGCCGTGCTCGACGGCGAGAGACCCCATACCGGGTACCCGAGCTTTTCCGTCGCGTACTTGGCCTGGACCTGGACGGTCCGTACGTCGTTTAGACCGAACGTGCGGGGTCCCCACGTCGTCTCCGGCACGACCTGGTCGTTCATCAAGCCTTCGAACATTCCACCGGCCCAGGTCGGCACGAACGTCGGATCGCCACCGTAATAGTTGTAATGGCCTTCCCAGACGTTGAACCGCTTGCCCGACTGCGGGTCACGGTAGACCGTCCAGTAGCCGGGTACCGGCCACTGTCCCTGCCACGAGAAATCGGGGTCGGTTGCCTGGCAATCGGCAAAGGGGGCCTTTGGCGGGAGCGTCCGCCAGCTGCGCCACCAGACGTCACCCGGCATTTGATGCAAGCCCATGCCGATGTAGGCCGAGATCCGTGGGTCGCTGTACAGGGCGCCGTTGTGGTAGTAGTGCTGCCAGTTGGTGCCCGTCTCGGGCGGAAGCCCGACATAGTAGCCGCCGTACATCTGGCCGGTGGGCTGGTTCCCCGCGACGGCGGGGTTCGTGTTGCAATGCGTCTGGGGACGGTTGTCATAGAAGAGACCGAAGTCCATCGGCGCCATCAGCTCGTTTACCTGCCGACGCAGCTTGGGGAGGGCGCTGCGGACCACGATCAGGCCCGATGCGTACAAGCCGTTGTCGACGTTCGAAATAAACCAACAGTTATCGAAGGTCGGCGCGCCGCCACATTCGTGAGGGTTTCCGGGCCCAGGAATGACTGCTCCCGTGGTCGTGTCGTACCACTGGTACAGGAACCCGTGATCCTTCCTGAGACTCTTGACCGTCGTCAGCGTGGCTGAGATTTCCATGGTGGCCTCTCGCTTGCTGATCAGCCCGAGGTCACTGGCCGCCACGACGGCCCACAGGTAGACGCCGATGTTGGCGGCCGACGTGTACCGGCCATAATCCGTCGCGACCGGCGAGCCGGCGGCGTGGGTGGTGTTGTCCAGCGGCAGGTGCGTATTCGGGTCGACATCTTCCGCATAGAACTTCCAGGTGTCCCGCGCGATCCCCATCAGCGTCGCACGCTGCTGACCGGTGAGCCCGTTGCACTCCTGTTTCTTGTTGCTACCCTGACACAGGCCTTGACCGTTATCGCCGTTTGGGCCTGCCGCGACTGCCGGAGCAGTCAGCCCCGCGACCGCAATGACCGCCACCAGCAACCCGCCGAAAACCCGCGGTCTAAACATGCCTCTTCCTCTCATTCGGTGCTCCTCCTAAACCTGGTAACGATTCAGCGGCTGGGACTGGCGTCAGCTGCGGCGAACGGGGTCGCGACCGCGTCAAGTAACTGCACGGTGTACTCATGCTTGGGGTGCTGAAGTACGTGCTTGGTCTCGCCCTGTTCGACGACTTTTCCTTTATTCAGCACGAGAATCTCGTCGGTGATGACTCGCGCGCCCAGTAAATCGTGCGTGATGTAGAGCAGGCTGAGCCCGCGTTCCGCGCGCAGTTTCGCGAGCAGTTTGAGCACCCCCGCGCGCAATGACACATCGAGCATCGAGACCGGCTCGTCCGCCACGATCACCTCCGGGTCGCATGCCAGGGCGCGGGCAATGACCACACGCTGACGCTGACCCCCGGAGAGTTGATGGGGCAGCTTCGCCGCATAGTGCGCCGACGGCGTCAGTCCGACAACCTCCAGTAGCTCGTAGACCCGATCCCTCGCTCGGCTCGCGGACATGCCGAGGAAGTTCTGACAGGGGCGCGTGACGGTGTACTCGACCGTGTGCAGCGGGTTGAGCGCCGCGTAGGGGTCCTGGAAAACCATCTGCACACGAGTGTGGTATTTTCGCAGGCCTCCTGAGTGCAGGCTCTCGACCGCCAGATCACCAAACTTGATGGATCCGGAGGTGGGTTTCTCCGAGCCGGTGATCAATTTGGCAAGCGTGCTCTTGCCGCTGCCGCTGGCGCCGACCAGCCCCACGGCCGCACCGGGCGCGAGCGTGAACGAGACGTTGTCAACCGCCGTCATCCTCCCGCCACGACCACGAACTCTGTAGATTTTGGACACGCCCTGAACGACGAGCGGCGCGACCTTGCTGGCCCGATCGGATGCTGCCTGCCCATTCGAGGGAACGGTCGTCATTTTTGCGCCACCTTCGCGCTTGCCTCCGTGGCGCCCGCAACCTTGTCGGACGGGGCCCTGACGTGGCAGGCGGCCAGACCGCGTCCCAGCGGGGCCAGTGGCGGGTCCACCTTCCAGCAGATGTCCTGCACAAGCGGGCACCGCGGGGCGAAGGAACAGCCCGACTGCGGGAGCGACAGGTCCGGCGGGCTACCCGGGATGCCTTCGAGATGGATCTCCTCGGCTCGGGGATCCGCGTAGCAGCGCAACAATGCTTCCGTGTACGGGTGATGCTTTCCGCGCACGAGGTCTTTGGACGGTTGATCCTCGACGACCCGGCCCGCATACATCACCATCAACCGGTTGGTCGACTCGAGGACGACACCAAGGTCGTGGCTGATGAGGATCGCCGTGAACCCGCTCTCCCGCTGTAGCTCCTGGATCGTCCTCATCACGGCCTTCTGCACGATCACGTCAAGCGCCGTCGTCGGCTCGTCGAAGACGATCAACCGGGGTTCGAGCGCTAGAACCAGAGCGATCGAGACCCGTTGGCGCATCCCGCCGGAGAGCTCGTGTGGAAATTTCTCCAACACGCCGGCGTCGAGGCCCACCTTACCCAGCAGCTCGGCACCGCGACGCTTGACGGCCTCGCCCGGGTAATGTTCGCCGGATCGGGCGTGGGCGCCGAGAATGTCGCCGAAATGATCCTCGACGTTGCGAACCGGGTTGAGGGCGTTCATGCCACTCTGCAGCACAATTGCGAAGCCGTCGCGTCGCTGCCGGCGAAGCTTCTCGCCACTCAGGCTGGCGATGTCGACGCCGTCGAAGTTGATGGTCCCGTTCTCGAGCCGAGCCGGCGCGCGAAGCATCCTGGTGAGAGCGAAACCGAGGGTCGACTTGCCACACCCGGACTCGCCGACCAGCCCGATGAACTCCCCCTGCTCGAGCGCGAGGTGCACGTCACGCACGGACCATATTCGAAGCCCGCGCATTGGCTCGTAGACGACATTCACGCCTTTGGCGTCAAGCAGGCGCGTCATCCCTTCTCCCTCAGCCGCGGGTTGGAGAGCGCGTCAACGCCGAAGTTGACCAACGTGAAGGACAGCGCGAGCAGAGCGATGGCCAGGCCGGGGGCGAAGATCATCACCCACTGGCCGGTCAGGAGCGCGTTCTGTTGCTGCGCGTAGTACAGGATCGTTCCCCAGCTAACAGTATTGGGGTCACCCAGTCCGAGGAACTCCAGGCTGGCTTCCGCCATGACGGCGGCGGTGGCGGCGCCGAAGAAGCTGCCCGCGACGAGGGAGGTCATGTTCGGAAGGATTTCCCGGAACACGACTCGGAAGAGACCTTCACCGGAGAACACCGCTGAAGTCACAAACTCGCGGGTCCGCAGGGTCGAGGCCTGGCTCCGGATAACGCGGGCGCCGGTTGCCCAGCTCGTGAACGCGACCACGAGGACGATGGTCCACACGGACCGGCTCTTCAGGTACGCCGCCAGGATGAACATCAGCGGCAAACCCGGAATAACGAGCACCAGGTTGGTCGCAAAGCTGAGCACTTCGTCGATAATGCCGGGCCGGTACCCGGCGATCAGGCCGATCGTCACCGCCACGAGCGTCGCGACCCCACCCGCCACGAGCCCGACGAGCAGGGAGATCCGCGCCCCGTAGATCATCTGGGAGAAGACGTCCTGGCCGTTGCCGGTCGTGCCAAACCAATTGGTGGCATTCGGGCCCAAATAGGGAGTGAACGTCGTCGCCGTCGGCGAATGTGGCGAAATCAGCGGCGCCAGGAGGGCCATCAGGATGGCGAACCCGAGAATGACCAGGCCGATGCGGGCCTTCCCGTTGCTCCAGAGCGTGAGCAGCGAACGGCTGAGGAACCGCAACGGCCCGGGAACAGGACCAGTCTGACGAATCGGGATTTTGACCTCGGCGCCGGGAACGGTGGGTGGCGGAACCGGTGTGACGATACTCATCCTTGTCGCACCCGCGGATCCAAACGAACGTACAGCAGGTCGACGACGAAGATGGCCACCAGCATGGTCACGGTGATGACCAGGAACAGCGCCTGCATCAGGGGAAAATCATGATTCGACACGGCGACGTAAAGCAGGTTTCCTAGACCGGGATAGCTGAAGATCCCCTCGACCAGGACCGACCCGCCGACCACGGCACCCAACGAGAGACCGAAGGCCGTGACATTGGGCAGAATCGCGTTGCGCGCGGCGTAGAGCAGCGCGATCGTCCGGGTGCGTAGCCCATTAGCCTCCGCAAACGTCACGTAGTCCTCGCCCAGGGTGTTGATCATGTTGTTGCGCATCCCAAAGACCCAGCCCGAAAGGGTCGTCACCGCCAGGGTCAGCGCCGGGAGAATGCTGTGGAAGACCGCGTCCGCGAGAAACGACGGGCTCAGGTTCGGCGTCTCGCCGGGGTTGTAACCACCCTTGATTGGAAACAAGTTGAGTTTGAACGCAAGAACGTAGAGCAGCAACAGCCCGAGCCAGAACGGCGGGAAGGCGGCAAAAAACGTCGCGCCCAGGGTGACCGTCGTGTCCGCCGTCTTGCCGCGCCGCCAGCCCGCATACACGCCCAGCAGCGTTCCGATGATGAACGCGACGATCGTGGTCACGCCTACCAGGCCCAGGGTCCACGGGGCGGCCTTGCCGATGGTCTGGGCGACCGTTTCACTCGGGAACGAGTACGAGCTACCGAAGTTGAGGTGCACGATGCCCGCCAGGTAGTCCCAATACTGGGTGAGCAGGCTGCCGTGCGGCGAGCCAAGCTGGATCTCGACGGCCTGGCGTTCGGCATTCGTGATTGGGACGCCACTGGAGGCGAGCTTTGCCAGCGCCGCATCGACCGGTGATCCCGGCATCAGCCTGGGCAGCAGGAAATTCAGCGTGATCGCGGCCCAAAGGGTGACGAGGAACAGCGCTACCTTGCGGCCGACGTATCTCATTTTCCGCCAAAACATGGCGGGCGCTGAGGCCCGCCATGCAGGTTTCGAATTTGAGCGAGGATCATCGTGGTTAGGCCTTCTTGATGTGGGTCACCACCGTCAGCAATGAATTGTTGTAGCTGGTCGGCAGGGTGTACGGGTCGGAGGCTGACGGCCATCCGGTGAATCGCTTGGTTGAGAACAGACCCCAGCTGCCGCCGTAGTACAGCAGCACGATCGGCACTTTCTGGTACATCGCCTGCTCCAGGGTGTACGTCGCCTGCTGCTGGGCCGCCTGGTCCGTCGAGGACGCCAGCGTCGTCAGGGCCTGGTCGACCGCCGGATCCTTGAACCGCTCGAAGTTGTTCGAGGTCGGCGTGTTCACCGGCGTGGCAAAGGTGCTACTCAGCGCGAGGTTGTAGTCCGTGTAGGGATCGCCGCTGCCGCCGAAGCCGCCGATCGCGGCATCAAACGTTCCGGCCTGGATTCCCGACGAATACTGGGCGTACTGGGGCAGATCCAGCGTGGCGTTGATGCCAATGGCGCCCAGCTGATTGACGACCTCCTTGGCCGCGGCAACCCAGTCGCTGAAGTTGCCGGGCATCACGATCGTCATCGTGGCCTGTTTTCCACCGCTCATCAGCTTTCCGCCCTGCATCGTGTAGCCGGCTTGCGCGAAGGCCGCCTGCGAGCCCGCGGCATCCTTCGCCACCAGCCCCTGGTTCGGCAGGCTGGGGTCGAGCCACTTCTTCAGGTTCGGCAGGATCAAGCCCGACATGCTGGCCTGGTCGAGGTAACCGTTGACCGCCTTGGTCGCGATCGTCGTGCGGTCGAGCGCCATCGAGAGGCCCTTACGGAAGTTCACGTCGCTGTACGGCTTCTTCGTCAGATTGAGGTACAGGGCAATCGTGCCGCCCGCCGGGAACCAGTACTGGTTGTGGGCCGGGTCTTTCGCCACGTAGGTGGTCTTGACATCCGGCAAGAAGTTGTAGGACCAGTCGAACTTGCCACTGACGACGTCCAGCTGGTTCGTACTCTGATTGCTGGCCTGCGCCGGGAAGACGGCCTGGTCGGCCGCGATCTTGTCCGCTTGCCAGTAGTTCGTGTTCTTCTTGAGCGAGTACTGCGTCGGCGCAAAGCTGTCCAGCATGTAGGGTCCGGTCCCCACCGGGTGGGTGTTGGGGTCCTTGACCGGATCAGCGAGGCTCGACCACAGGTGCTCGGGCACGATCGGCGTTTGTGCGATCGAGATCGCAAATGGGACGTTGGGCGCGGTGAAATTCATGGTCACATCGTTGCCGCTTGCGGAGACCGAGCTGATCTGTTGCCAGACCGCCTTGGTGTCCAACGCGGGGTATTTCTTGAGCAAATTGAACGTGAAGACCACATCGGCCGGTGTGAAGCTCTTCCCGTCGCTCCACTTGACGTTCTGCCGGATCGTATACACGAGCGTCTTGGGATCACTGAACTTGTTGGACGTGGCCAAAAACGGCGTGTAGGTCCCATCCACCGGGCTCGGAATCTCGAGCGGCTCGTAAATCAGATTGACGCCGTGCATCGCGGAGCCCGCGAAGGGATTGAAGTTCTCGACCAGTGTTGGGTTGCCCGAATCGCCCTGGATGGTCAGGGTGGTGTTTCCGGACGAGGCGTTGTTGGCATTACCGCACGCGCTCAGCGCAACCAGGCAACCCGCCACCGCTGCCGCCCAGATCGACGACCTGGCTTTTGAGAGTCCTGTCATTTTGCTTCTCCTCCCGTGATTCGTAGTCTTCCTGGTGTCATTTCTCAGTTGCTATCGGCATCGATGTTGCCGGACGGCTGGCGTCCAAAGTTGACTGCGAGGACATTCCCCGCCTCATCAAATCCAGTCGTGATCCGCCGCGCGACGGTGAATCGCCGGCTCGCCCTTCCTCATCACTCTCCCAATGAGCGCGATCTACTCCCCCATCGACCCTAGCACAGCCGTAGCAAATAAGGAAAGTGCGTGTATCAGCAAAGCGGGGTCGGTAGCTATCCAGTTGGCGCGGTGCGTCCATGCTCTTTTACGCCCGGTGGCCTATGCTGGCTCCGTGGATTTGGCTTTGGCCGGGCGGGTTGCCGCCGTTACCGGCGGGAGCCGCGGCCTGGGCTTTGCCATCGCCAAAGGCCTTCTTGGTGAGTCCTGCCGAGTGGCCATCTGCGCACGGACGGAAGGCCCACTGCACGAGGCGGCCGCCGCTCTCGGCCCGGATGTCTTCATGCAGCCGGCCGACGTCAGCGTCCCGGGCCAGGTCGAAGGCTTCATCGAGGCGACAGCGCGGCACTTCGGACGGTTAGATATCTTGGTCAATAATGCGGGTGGGGGCGCCGGACCGGGACTGGATGCCCCCGACGGCGATTACCGGGGGGTACTCGAGCTGAACGTCCTCGCCGGGATCCGCGCGACCCGCTCAGCGGTCCCCCACATGCGCGGGCAGGGCGGCGGGAGTGTGATATTTATCTCGTCGATTTACGGGCGCGAAAGCGGCGGAAGCGCCGCCTACAACCTGGCCAAGGCCGCCGAGATCAGCCTGGCCAAGTCCCTGTCACGGGAGCTCGCAAAAGACAGCATCCGGGTCAACAGCGTGGCGCCTGGATCGATCCTGTTTCCGGGCGGCTCCTGGGAGCGTCGCCAACGCGAAGACCCGGAACGAATCCGGGCCTTCGTTGCGTCCGACATGCCACTGGGCCGCTTCGGAAAACCAGATGAAGTCGCCGCCGTGGTGGCGTTCCTATCGTCGGATCGAGCGAGCCTGGTCACCGGCGCGTGCTGGACGGTCGACGGCGGACAATCGCGTAGCCAGATTTAGATCTATTCGCGCGGCGCCTGATCGAACATGTGGGCAATGCGCCGCCAACGGTAGAGCGCCAAACCGGCGGCGAAGGCGAGACCAAGGAGGGCCAGCGTGAGGCCGGTACCCATTGGCGCAGTCGGCAGGTTCGCGGCCGCAGGCCGGCCCTTCGCCCCGTCCACGATAGCCATGGGGTTGGTGCCGAAGGGCGCAATCTTCACGACACCCATGGGCGTGATGCTCATGTCGTACGTGACCTTGCTGTCCGGCGCGTCAAGCGTCATGTAGGTCAGCCAGCCGTCCGGACGCACCCAGCTCATGTTTCGGTCGCTCGAGAGATCCTGGTACAGAGTATTGGTCATGGCTTCCTGGAATTTCAGCGTGAAGCCATCGGCACCCGGTACCGATGTCCCAACCCCCGAGACTCCGAGCGCGGCGCCGAGCTCGCTGGTATTCACCGGCTGGTCGGACAGTAAGTAGAGATCCGCCTTGACCTGCTGACCGGCGGCGAGGACTTCGAACGGAACCCACGGATGCGCCAGCTTCATCGTGATCAGCACCGGCGCGCCGTCGCCAAACAGCAATCGTTGTGATGCCGCCCTGGTGGTGTTGTATTTCGCGGCCATGAAGATCGGGCTGCCCTTGGCGTACTGCAGCACATGCGCATGCGTTTCGGCATCGATCGCGAAGCCGTTGGCCGCAGCCCAGTCGAGCACGGCCTGGCCGCTGCCGCTGAGGACGGTGATATCCAGCGCGTCGACCTGCACCTGCTGCAAGACAACGGCTGTATCCGCGGACGCCGCCTGGAGCTGAGCCCCAAAGCGGAGGTCAAACGGCCGCGGATGAGTTTCACGCACGAGACGCTGGAGCGTCCATTTACCACCGGGTTCGACTTTGTCAGGTACGGTCGGCAGGGGTACGATCCAGCCAAAACTCCTGGCACTGCCCTGGTAGCTAAAGCTGGTCATGTAGTGCTCGACGCCGTCGTGCCAGGCAACGAGCGTCGTCGCCCGGTCGAGTCTAATCGCGCCGTTGGGCGCGACCAGACCGCCACACGCGGCGGCGGGAAGCGCCTGCGTCAGAAACACCGCGAGTGTAGCCGCAGCCGCCGGAACAAGCTTGTTGAGCATTGATTGCCTCCTAGTCCGTTCGTGGACGTCACAATCCAGACGGCAGCAACCCCCAAAAGTTCCCGATCCGCCCCCGCCGTGACGATCGATGGCGTCAGGCGGACCGGGCGTGAGGCGCAATGCGCCTATCAGCAGGTTTCGTCACCCACCGGCCTCCGGATCGTTGCAGCGTCCAGCCCCCTTCGTGCAGCATCCGGTGATGGCGACCGCAGACCAATGCCAGGTTGTCCAACTTTGTCTCGCCGCCACGCGACCAGAAGA
>JALYYC010000221.1 GCA_030946755.1 Candidatus Dormiibacterota bacterium | reverse complement strand
CGCCATGATGTCCGCGAGATCATCCGCGAGCTGAAAGCACGAGGCACGGCCGTCTTCCTCAACTCCCACCTGCTATCCGAGGTCGAGCAGATTTGCGACCGGCTTGCGGTCGTGGACCACGGCCGGGTGATCGCGACCGGGACCATGGCCGAGATCCTCGGCCGGGACAGCGCCGTGCGAGTTCGGGTCACCGGGCTCGACGCAACCCAACGGGCGTCGTTGACCGGCTTCGGGCGGATCGACGACGAGGGCGAGTGGCTGACCTTCCGCGGGCTCAAGCCGGAGCGGGTCCCCGACCTCGTCACGACGATCGTCGGGCAGGGCGGCCGCGTCTACGCCGTCGAGCCCCGCCATGAGACGCTCGAGGACCGGTTCCTCCAGTTGCTCAAAGAGGAAGAAGCCCGCTGATGCCTCCGATCGTCACAATCGCCCGCCTGACGATCCTGGAGGCCTCGCGCCGTCGGCTCCTCCTCGCGCTCGGCGTCCTGACCGTGCTGGTCATCGCGCTGACCAGTTGGGGCTTCAGCCGCCTGCCGTCGACCAAAGGGGTCACTCCGGCCGAGGTGCGGCTCGCGGCGTCCCAGTTGACCATCCTGGTGGCGTTCATGTTCAGTGGTGTCCTCGCGCTCGGCTCCACGCTGGTGGCAGCCCCGAGTATCGCGAGTGATATCGAGTCAGGGATTGCGCTCGCCATCCTGCCCCGGCCGATCCGGCGGAGCGAGCTCCTGATGGGCAAGTGGCTGGGGCTGGCGGCGCTGGTGACGCTTTACGCGGCCGGCAGTGGCCTGCTCGAGCTGCTCGGCATCTGGCTGGCAACCGGCTACGCGCCGCCGCAGCCCATCCTGACCCTCCTCTTCGTTGCCGGCGAAGGCATCGCCTTGATGAGCCTTGCCTTGCTTCTGAGTACCCGTCTCTCGCCAATGACTGGCGGCGTCATCGCCCTTGTCCTGTTTTTTGTCGCCTGGATCGGCGGCATTGCGCTGGCGATCGGCCAGGCCCTCGCGAACGACACCATCATCAATATCGGCCTGGGGAGCCGGCTGCTGATCCCGACCGACGGGCTCTGGCACGGGGCCATTTTCAACCTGGAGCCGGCCGATGTCCTGGCGCTGGCCAAGGCGGCCGGCCGCGCCCGGGCCGGCAACCCGTTCCTGGCGGAGAACCCGCTTCCGCTCGCCTATCTCGCCTGGTGTGTTGCCTGGGTGCTCGGCGTCCTCGGACTCGCCAATTGGAGCTTCGCGAAAAGGGACCTGTAGCGCGACGGTCCCCATTGACTTCGCCAATTGGCGACCGTACATTTAGCACGCAATTTTAGCGTGCCCCTAAACCTAGGGGAGGGAGGGAGAAATGGGAGTTGCGACCTACGCGCCTCCGGCCAACCGCGTCGGAGACGAACTGGTTCATCCCGACGGCCGGCACGAGCTGGTAGACGACTCGGCGATCCGCAACAGTCCGCTCTACAACGAGGACCTGGCACCCGTCCCGATCAAGCAGCGGACCTGGAGCACGTACAACTACATGGCGCTCTGGATCGGGATGGCGCACAACATCCCGACCTATCTGCTGGCCTCTGGCCTCGTCGCCCTTGGCATGGCCTGGTACCAGGCCATCCTGACCATCGCGCTCGCGAACATCATCGTCCTGATCCCGATGCTGGCGAATAGTCATGCCGGCACCAAGTACGGCATTCCGTTCCCGGTTTTTGCCCGCGCCTCCTTTGGCGTCTTTGGCGCCAACGTCGCCGCCCTGCTTCGGGCCGGGGTGGCCTGCGGCTGGTTTGGAATCCAGACCTGGATCGGCGGCGGCGCGCTCTACGCCCTGGCCGGAAAGCTGTTCGGAGACGGCTGGACGAACTCCACCGTTGTCGCCGGCCAGCATTGGACGCTGTGGCTGAGCTTTGCCATCTTCTGGGCGCTCAACATCCTGATCATCCTGCGCGGCATGGAGGCGGTCCGCCGGTTCGAGAACTGGGCGGCCCCATTCGTGCTGGTTGTGGCGCTCGGCCTGCTCGCCTGGATGGTCGTCAAGGCCGGCGGGTTCGGCCCCATCGTCAGCCAGGGTGGCAAGGTTGGCTGGGGTGGCAACTTCTGGTTCGTCCTCTTCCCGCCGTCCCTGATGGGCATGATCGCCTTCTGGTCGACGCTGTCGCTGAACATGCCCGACTTCACCCGTTTCGGCAGGAGCCAGCGCGCCCAGGCGCTTGGCCAGATCTTCGGCCTCCCCACCACCATGACGCTCTTCCCCCTGGTGGCGGTGCTGATCACGTCGGCGACCGTGGTCGTGTTTGGCAAGGCGATCTGGGACCCGGTCGTCCTGGTCAGCCAGTTCAACAACCCGCTGGTCGTGATCTTCGCGCTCTTCACCCTCGCGGTCGCCACCCTGTCGGTCAACGTGGCAGCCAACATCGTCAGCCCGTCCTATGACTTCTCGAACGTGATTCCGAAGCTGATCAGCTTTCGCACCGGCGGGCTGATCACCGGCGTTCTCGGCATCGTCATCCAGCCCTGGAACCTGCTGTCGAACCCGAACGTGTACATCTTTACCTGGCTTGGCTTCTACGGCGGTGCCCTGGGGGCGATTGCCGGCGTGCTGATCGCCGACTACTGGATCATGCGGAGCACGAATCTCCGGCTCGGCGACCTCTATAAGGTCAATGGTGAGTACCGCTACTCCGCCGGCGTCAACTGGCGAGGGCTGGTCAGCCTGGTGGTCGGCGGCGTGCTTGCGGTGGGCGGCGCTTACTCGACGCCCGGCAACGGGCCATTCCCGCAAAGCGGGATCATCGGTCCGCTCTACAGCTCCCTCCCCTTCCACGTCTACGACTACAGCTGGGTCGTGGGCCTGGTGGCGGCGTTCCTCTGCTACCTTGCCCTTTCTGCGATCTTTCCGGTTAGCCGCGTCGTGCGGAGTCCCAAAGCAGCGCCCGCGACCTAACATCTCGACCAGATTCCGGTAGAGCTCCTTCCTCGCGGCGGGAGCTCTACCCTTTCTCAGGAGACCATGGCCAGACTCAGCTTCGGTGTCTGTTTCGCACCCGACCCACCCCCGAGCCGCTGGGTGGACCTGACCCGGCTTGCCGAGGCGAACGGGTTCGAGTACGCCTGGCTCTTCGACTCGCACGTGCTCTGGCAGGAGGTCTACCCGATCTTCACCCTGATGGCGGCGGCGACCCGGCACATCAAGATCGGGCCCTGTGTCACCAATCCCGGCACGCGGGACCCGACCGTCACCGCGAGCGCGCTCGCGACCCTGAACGGGATCTCGGGCGGCCGCATGGTGATGGGGATCGGGCGTGGCGACAGCTCGCGCCGCGTGCTCGGGCAGAAGCCGGTCACGGTGGAGCGGATGGAGGCGGACTGCCGCCTGATCCGGGACCTCGCCGCCGGCCGCGAGGTGAGCTACCCGGACGGGGTGAAGATCCAGATCAAGTGGGCGGTGCATGAGCTGCCGATCTGGGTTGCGGGGTACGGTCCCAAGGCGCTCCGGGCGGCAGGCCGCGTCGCCGACGGGGTCATCATCCAGCTCGCCGACCCGGCCATCATCCGGTGGTGCCTCCAGTTCGTGCGTGAGGGCGCGGAGGAGGCCGGCCGCCGTTTCGAGGACATCGAGGTGCAGGCCGCGGCGCCGGCCTTTGTTTCCGATGATCTCAACGTTGCCCGCGAGCAGGTTCGGTGGTTCCCGGCCCTGGTCTCGAATCACGTGGTGGACCTGCTGAAGCGATACGACGCGCAGGACCTACCGAAGGCCCTCACCGACTACATCGCCGCGCGCGACCACTATGACTACTCGGAGCACGCCAAGCGCGGGGCCGCCCACGCTGACTTCGTCCCGGATGAGGTCATCGATCGTTTTTGTGTGATCGGGACGGTCGAGCAGAGCCGCCGGCGCATCGAGGAGCTGATCGACGCGGGCGTCACCCAGTTCAACCTCTACTTGATGGTCGACAAGCCGGAAGACGTGATCAAAACCTATGGCGACGAAATCATTCCCGGGTTTGCGTAACGAGGAGGCGAGCACCCAATGGCGACGGTCCGAGCGGCGCTGATCCAGGCACACGCGAACATGCCCAAAGAAGACGCGATCCGAAAGCATGAGGCGATGATTGGCCAGGCGGCCGAGAAGGGCGCGAAGATCGTCTGCCTGCAGGAGATCTTCTACGGGCCCTATTTCCCGGCGGAGCAGAACACGAAGTGGTACGACACCGCGGAACCTGACGATGGCCCGACCGTCAAGCGCATGCAGGAGCTGGCGAAGCGCCTTCAGATCGTCATCGTCGTGCCTTTCTACGAAGAGGCGCAGACCGGCGTCTACTACAACACGGCGGTCGTAATCGAGAACGACGGGCGCGTCATCGGTAAGTACCGCAAGACGCATATCCCGCACGTGGGTCCCTGCTTCTGGGAGAAGTTCTACTTCAAGCCGGGCAACCTCGGCTATCCGGTGTGGGACACGTCGGTGGGCCGGGTGGGCATCCTGATCTGTTACGACCGGCATTTTCCGGAGCCCGCCCGGCTGCTCGGCCTTAAGGGCGCGGAACTGGTGTTCAATCCCTCGGCGACCGTGAAATCGCTCTCTCGCTATCTCTGGGAGCTGGAGCAGCCGGCCCACGCGGTCGCCAACGGGTTCTGGATCGGCGCGATCAACCGCGTCGGCGTGGAGAAGCCTCTCAACGATTCCCAGTTCTACGGCTCGAGCTACTTCTGCGACCCACGCGGCCGCATCGTGGGCAAGGCCTCGGAGACCGAGGACGAGGTCCTGGTCTGCGATCTCGACCTCGACATGATTCGCGAGGTGCGCAACACCTGGCAATTCCTCCGCGACCGGCGACCGGAGACGTATGGCGATCTCGCGGAGCAGCTGCCATGAGGACCTTGATCAAGAACGGCACTGTCGTGACCGCCACCGAGACGGTCAAGACCGACGTGCTGATCGAGGACGAGAAGGTGGCGGCGATCGGCGGAGGCCTCAACGCTCGGGCCGAGCAGGTGATCGACGCCACGGACCGGTACGTGATGCCGGGCGCGTTGGATGTCCATACCCACATGGAGTTGCCCTTCGGCGGCACCTTCGCCTCTGACGATTTCGCGACTGGCACCGCGGCCGCCGCCTGGGGTGGCACCACGACAATCGTCGACTTCGCCGTGCAGAGCTATGGCCAGACGCTCCGGCAGGGCCTCGACCAGTGGCACTTAAAGGCCGAAGGCAAGGCGCATATCGACTACGGCTTCCATATGATCATCCGCGAGATCAACGACTCGATCCTCACGGAGATGGATGCGCTGGTGCGCGAGGGCGTCCCGTCCTTCAAGCTTTTTATGGCCTATCCGGGGGTGTTCCAGCTCGACGACGGTGCAATCTTCAAAGCGATGAGCCGCACCTCGGAGAACGGCGGCCTGATCATGATGCACGCCGAGAACGGCGGAGCCATCGATGTCCTGGTCAAGCGATTCCTGGCCGAGGGCAAGACGGATCCGATCAACCACGGGCTGACGCGACCCGCAACCATGGAAGGGGAGGCGACCAGCCGTGCGATCGCGCTGGCGCGCCTGGCCGATGTCGCCGTCTACATCGTGCACCTGAGCGCGAGGGAGGCGCTCGACGCTGTTCGCGCCGCCCGCGACGACGGCGCACCTGCTTTCGCCGAGACCTGTCCTCAATACCTCTATCTGAGCCTCGAGGACCTCGGCCGGCCGGGCTTCGAGGGAGCCAAGTACGTCTGCTCGCCGCCGCTGCGGCCGAAGGT
>JALYYC010000214.1 GCA_030946755.1 Candidatus Dormiibacterota bacterium | reverse complement strand
GTCGCGAAGCGCAGGCAGTAGATCTGCAGCCGCTTGACCGCCAGCAGCTCCTCGTACGTGTCGATGCTGTAGCTGATGAACTTACGGGTCAGCCAGTCCTTCGATGCTGTCCGAGCGCCAAACGTGTCGTTGTAGGCCATCCATGTCTGGATACCTTCGAAACCGATGCCGGCGAACAGACCGCCCAGCAATAGGCCGATCAGCCAGATATATCGCTGAGTCCATCCAGTGGCCGCGGCGCGCCGCGCCGGCGAGCGCGGAGACATCTACTTCACGACAAGACCCGTGAGCGACCACACGAGCTTCATCGTCGTGACGTTGTTCATCAGCTCGCCCGGATACTTGTCGATCGGATACATGATCCAGAGGGGGCCTTTGGCCTCGACCGGCAGGCGCTTGCCGTTCAACGTATGCGCGGTGATGACTTCCCACTTCGAGAAGTCGGTGAGCGGGATCGTCTGCTGATAGCCGTCGAGGGCGACCACCGACACAGCCGTGGCGTCGGGCTTGACGTCTACCGCCTTCAGGATGTCGCGGATCTTCGGGCCGACGAATTCACCGACTTCGGTGTAGCGAGTCGTCGACTTGATCTTCGTGTCGCCCAGCTTTTGAAGTTCGGCCATCGAGAAGACGTACTTGCCGTCGGGCGTGTTCGTCTTGCCGATCTTGCCGCTGACGGTCAGGACCTTGGCGTCTGACTGCGCGAAGCTCACGGCCGGCAGGACGGTCGCGAGTACGCCGGCCAGGACGAGAAGTGACTTGATTTTCATTGCGGTCCCCATACGGCCTCGTAGGCCGCCTTCACGCCATAGCCGACGTCCTTGAGAGTGACGTAACGGGTTGACGGCTTGCCGCGCACGGACTCCGGCTTCCGCGCGAGCATCTTCGACACCGGCACGTCACCCGTTTGCCCCCGCTGGATCGCGAGGGGAATCGCCTGGCAGGTGATGGCCAGCCGATAAAGCGCACCCGGCGTCCAGGGCCGAACGTGCTGCGGGTCATCCCAGAAGCTGTAGAAGTGCTGATCTTCGGGATCGTCGGAGGACCGACTTTGACAGCCGAGCTCGCTGGGTGACTCCATCCATATGAGACCCCCAGGCCTGACGATTCGCAGTAGCTCCACGGCGAAGCCGATTCCGTCCTGAACGTGCTCGAGGACGTGTCCCGCGACGGCCAAATCGCAACTGTCATCAGGAAGATCGATCGTCGATCCGGAACCATGGACGAAGCGTGCGTGCGCGGGCCGGCCTGGGGGCTCGACCTGGTCAACCCCGATCAACGTGATCCCACCGTGCGCGGTCGCCTCGCCCAGCAACCACCCGAAGCAGCCCACGTCGACGACGGTGGCCCCCCGCGGAAGGTCCTTCACGAGTTCGACTGATGTCGGGACTGCTGGTTCGAGCTCCCATCCGTGTTCCATAGGCTCTTCCATGTGTAACGTCAGCTTGAAGACACGATACCACCACGTGCATTCTCGGGTAGCCTGTAACGTCAACCGAGAAGGGGTGGCGTTCGACGTTACAAATGGCCGGGACGGTGAAGGGCTTTTCGCCACGCGAAAGCAGGTGCCTTTCTAAACGCGCGCAGTTGCGCTGATCCTGACGGACGACGACAGCTCGAGCCCCCGGCCGGCCGGCACGCGCAGGCTTCGATGTCAAAGCCGCTGGCCCTCAAGGGAATCCCCATCAACGGTGTCGCGCCAAGACCTTTCTGGACCCCGCTACAGCCCAGTGGAGGGCAGCTGCCAGAAACGCTGCCGGGCTTCGGTGCTGATCCATCCATGTTCCGATCGGGACAGCCGGCCGATCGAAACCCTTTACGTCCTGCTCGCCTCCGCCGAGGCCGGCTTCTTCAGCGGCGACATCTTCCGCAGCGCGGGAGGGAAGCCGGCGGGGGTAGAGCCTTGCGCCATGGACCAGCGGTCGTACTCGCGCTGACGAATTGGCTTCGGCAAGAACCCTCCGGCCCGGCGTGGCAAGAATCAGCTGCGACGCGAGCCGCGACATCCTGCACGGTGGATCGTTGACGCCGAGCGTCTTGCCGTCGCTGTCGTAGGCGTAGTAGGCAGCGCCGGCGGGTACCGGGGGCCGGTCTTGCTGATTCGCTGCTAAGCGGATGCTCGTGAAGCGAAAAGAACTCCGCCCTCATGAGAACTCCACGCCCCCTGCTCAAGTTCGAGTGGCGCCTTAATGGGACGTGCGAAGAATTGATACGCCGACTTAGATAGGCTTTCCGTAGTGGAAGATAGTAAACATTATCATCCCGAGAGTCACCGCGGGGCCATTGCATGGATTTCAATCTCACGACGAACGAGTTGATCGATAACCTCGAATCGGACGATCCATCCGCTCGAGTTGCAGCGTGCAGAGAACTCGAGAGCCGCCTGGGTAAGAAAGGCGCCGGCGGGGTCTCGCCGAAAGACAAGGCGAGAGTCAAAGCGGCACCTGGCGCGTGCGATCGCATCTCTCGTGGCTGCTCGCATTCCGGCTCAGGGGGCGGTGTACTCGGAAGATTACGACTGGGAAACCCGCGACTACTTCCCCGAGGAGATCAGCCACGTCAGCGCATGGCA
>JALYYC010000206.1 GCA_030946755.1 Candidatus Dormiibacterota bacterium | reverse complement strand
TGATCGCCAGGGCCCGCGCAAGAGCAACCCGTTGTTGCTGGCCGCCGGAAAGCTGGTGCGCGTAGCGATTGGCAAAGCCGGACAGGCCGACGACCTCGAGCATCTCCCCCGCCCGTCGGCGCCGCTCGGTCGGAGCGACCTTACGCATCTGGAGACCAAAGGCAACGTTCTGCCACGCAGTCATGTGCGGGAAGAGCGAGTAGGCCTGGAACACCATGCCAACATCGCGGCGGTTCGCGGCGAGCCCGGTTACGTCCTCGCCAGCGATGACGACCCGGCCACTGTCAGCCTCCTCGAGGCCGGCCAGCAACCGCAACGCCGTCGTCTTGCCGCATCCGGAGGGCCCGAGCAGGGCGACGAGCTCGCCCCGGGCCAGGGTCAGGGTCAGCCCGTCAAGGGCGGTGACGCCGGCATACCGCCGTCGCAGATCCTCCAGGCGCACCTCGACGCCTCCGCGCGCCTCCGTGCCGGTCGTAACGGCTGTCGGCGCAGACGCCATTTTCAGGCCTCTTCCGCTCGCAACATGTGGGATCGCGGTCTCCCGACGAAAGAGAGCATCACGAGCAACACGAACACGAAGAACAAGGCCGCGACCGCGACCGCAATCGAGACGCCCGCGTTGGCCCGGCCAAGCTGCTGAATCGCCACCTGCACGTTCACGTAGTTGAGCAGGTTCGCGATCGTGAACTCGCCGAGAACCACGGCAACCGACAGCAGCGCGGCGTTCAACAAGGCGCCGGACATGTTGGGCACGATGATCCGCCACATCACGGTCGGCCAGCCGGCGCCCAGACCGCGCGCCGCCTCGGCGAGTGTCTTCACATCGATCGCGCTCAAGCCGGCGTACAGCGCGCGATACGTGTAGGGAAGGACGAGGATCAGGTAGGCGAATGCCAGCGTGAGGATCGAATCGCTGAAGTAGAAAGAGACCCACCGATACTCGGGGGAAAGTCCCGCCACCAGAACGATCGCCGGGATCGTGAGCGGCAGCAAGCAGAGAAATTCGACAGCGCGGCTGACGCCCGGCAGCCGAAGTTTGACCCAGATCATGGTCGGGACCAGTAGCGCCAGCATTGCGATCGAGGTAATCGCGGCAAGCCCGAGCGACGCGAGGATGGCGGCGACCAGGTCCGGAGAGCGGCCGATCGAGATGAAGGCATCCAGGGTGCGCGGGGCCAGCGGGGTCAGTCCCCGGGTCGAGAACTCGAGCATGCCCGCGATCGGGACCAAGAAAAAAGCGCCGAGTACAAGAAAGACGGCGACTCGAAAAACCCGCAGCCTGCGCCTGCGGCTCTGGCTCATGGCTTGCTACGCCTCCTCAACGCAACCACTGCGCCGTGCGACGCTGGAGCACCGTGTAGAGCACCATGACGACCGCCACGATGACCACCATGACCAACGCTTCCGCGGAGGCGATGCCGGGCTGGTGCAGGCCGACCTCGCTCGTGAGGTCGTTAGCGATCTGGAGCGATGCGATGATGCTCCCCTGACTGATGAGCGCTGCGGCCGTAGCGTACGCGGAGAAGGCATTCGCGAAGAGCAGCAGGGTGGCTCCAATAAAGGCCGGAGCGAGTAAGGGCGCAGCCACGTAGCGCCAGTAGTGCCAGGTGCGGCCGCCCAAGCTCTCGGTGGCCTCACGCCACTGCGGCCGGATTCCATCCAGGGCCGGGAGAAAGACCAAAACCATGAGAGGAATTTGGAAGTACGCATAAACGAGCATCAACCCCCTGAGCTGATAGAGCCAGATTCCTCCCGCGTAGAAGTCGAGTCCGCGAGTCCGAAGCCAGAGGTAGAGAAAGCCCGCCGGCCCGACGGTCGCAAGGAACGCAAAGGCGAGCGTCACGCCACCAAACTGGGCGAGCACGCCGCAGGCCGAGAGCACCACTCGTCGGAAGGTCCCGTTGCGATTGCCGGTCGCCACGGCGTAGGCCAGGATCGCGCCACCGACCGCACCGATGATCGCGCTGACCGCCGAAAGGATCACACTGTTCACGAACGCGCTGAGAATAAAACTCTTATTGAGGCCGCTGAGGTTCGAGAGTGTGAGGCCATCTGGGCCGAAGAACGCACCAGCGACGACGATCGCGGTCGGGAGCAGCAGGAACAGCGCAACGTAGCCGAAGAACGGAACCGCGCCGACCCAGGCCATGGAAAAGCGGCGGCCGCCCCCGGAGGGGCGGCGCGCGGATTTCACGACCGACGGAGCGGCAGCGA
>JALYYC010000197.1 GCA_030946755.1 Candidatus Dormiibacterota bacterium | reverse complement strand
GATTGCGGGCCATGAGCGAGCCTCGGGCATCCTGCAGGCGCAGCGCGCCGCCGGCCGGCTCGCGCACGCCTACTGCCTGACCGGTGATGCCGGGATCGGCAAAACGACGCTGGCGACGGCCCTGGCGGAAGAGCTCCTGCTCGGACCAGGACAACCACCGCGGCTGGAGGTCCATCCGGACTACTGGTCTGACGATCGGGCCGAGGCGATCAGCATCGACGAGATCCGCTTTCACCCGGAGAAGGGGGCCCAGGCGCACGATCAGTCGCTCCAGCAGTTTTTGAGCCTGAAGCCATTCATCGCGCCGATGCGTGTCGCCCTGCTGGCCAATGCCGAGCGGATGACCGAGGCGGCGCAGAACTGTCTCCTGAAGACGCTCGAAGAGCCGCCGCCCAATACCGTGCTGATCCTCACCACCGCCTATCCGGATCATTTGCTCCCCACCTGCCTGTCGCGCTGCCAGGTGATCGCGCTTTCTCCAGTGGGGAGGTCGGCGCTGACGAGCTTCCTTCAAAGTCGCGGTTGCGACGAGGAGAAGGCCCAGGTGCTTGCCGGACTGGCGCACGGCCGGCCGGGATGGGCGCTCCAGGCACACGGGGACGCGACCTGGGTCGCGGGGATGGACCGCTGGGCGGACGAGCTCGCCGGCCTCGCCTTCGAGGACGCCGATGGGGTGCTGAGTTATGCGGCGCGGTTTGGCCAGGGCCCCCAGGCCGAGATGCGTCTCAAGGCATCGGAGGCCCTGCGCGCCTTTACCGGATTTCTGCGGGATGCCATGCTCTTTTCGGCCGGGATCGGTGGGTCGATGCCGCCGGTGCGCCGCACGTTGTTGGAAACCTGGACCGGCCGCGTTCCCCCCGGGCACCTGCGCGCCTCGCTGGCGGGGGCGCAGCGCACCCAGCTCCTGATCGATCAGAACGTCAACCCGCGATTGGCTATGGAAGTCATGTTGCTCGATCTGCGCGTGCGGCGACCCGCATGAGCAACGTCTTCGTCACGCTCCCACTGCCCTCGCCGGGCATCGACCTCCTTCGTGAGCGGTTCCAGGTCACCGTGGTCGAGGCCGAGGGAATGCCCGAGGAGAAGCTCGCCGAGCAAATCCAGAAAGCGGACCCGGTCGGTATCGTCGGCATGGTTGGCGTGCCGATCACGGACCGGATCATGGCCTCGGCGCCACACCTTCGGGTAGTCGCCAACTATGCGGTCGGATACAACAACGTGGATGTGGCCGCGGCAACGCGCCGGGGTGTGATGGTCACGAACACGCCCGGTGTGCTGACTGAGGCGACCGCCGACCTCGCCTGGGCGCTGCTCCTTGGGGTTGCTCGGCGCGTGGTCGAGTCGGATCGCTTCCTCCGGGAGGGCAAGTACAAGGGCTGGAAGGCGGACCTGTTGCTCGGGACGGACGTCTACGGGCGCGTGCTCGGGGTGATCGGCTTCGGCCGCATCGGCCAGGCGGTCGCCCGCCGCGGCCTCGGCTTCGGGATGTCGATCCTCTACACGGACGCCCGTCGTGCGAAGCCGGAGGTCGAAAGCGAGTTTCGGGCGCAATACGTCCCACTCGATGAGCTGCTGCGCAAAGCCGACTACGTCACCATCCACGCCGACCTCAACGCCGAGACCCGGCACATGATCGGAGAGCGCGAGTTGAAGTTGATGGGGAAGGACCATTACCTGATCAACGCGGCGCGTGGCCCAATCGTCGATGAGAAGGCTCTGGTCCGGGCCCTCAAGGAAGGTTGGATCAAGGGCGCCGGGATCGACGTCTACGAGAACGAGCCCAAGATCGAACCCGGACTGACCGAGTGCTGGAATGCCGTCCTGCTGCCGCACCTGGGAAGCGCCACCGTGACCGCTCGTGCCGCGATGGCGGAAACCGCAGCCAGGAACCTGATCGCGGCCGTCGAGGGCCAGCCGCCGCCCAACCTCGTCAACCCCGAAGCGCTGGCTGCGAAGCGCTAGGTGCCGATTCGCCTGGTGGCGGTCGATCTCGACGGCACCCTCGTCAACGACAAGCTGGTGATCCACCCCAGGGACGTCGCCGCGGTGAAGGCGGCGACCGCCGCCGGGATCCAGGTGGTGATCGCCACCGGCCGGATGTTCCGCTCCTCGCTGCCATACGCGCAGACGCTCGGCCTCACCGGCCCGATCATCAACTACCAGGGCGCCGTCGTCCGCGAGATCGGCACCGGCGAAATCCTCTTTCGGTGTGAGCTCTCGGTCGAGATGCAACAGCGCGTGCTCGCCTTCACCGAACCACGCGACTGGCACGTCAACGCCTACATCGACGAACAGGTCTATACCGAGCGAGCCCGCCCCGAGGCGGACCTCTACGCGCGCATTGCCGGTGTCCCCTACGAAACGGTCGGCCGTCTCTCGTCGTGGGTCAGCCGGGAGTCCACCAAGATGGTGCTGGTCGACCTGGATCAGGAGGGGGTGCCAGGCCGAATGGCCGAGCTTGCCCAGTGGATGGGGTCGGTCGCGCGCGTCACCCG
>JALYYC010000189.1 GCA_030946755.1 Candidatus Dormiibacterota bacterium | reverse complement strand
CTTTCACGCGGGATCCAGATCGCCCGATACGCCCCGAGGTCGACCGCACCAAGCTCGGCCGACGGGATAACGGCAAAATCGCGGGCACGTGGCGCAAAGAATCCGTGCTGGAAATGGACGCCGGAGAAGTAGCCGGCAATGCGGTCACTCGGCGCGTGTCGGCGCCCGGGGCTGCCTTCGACCTCCTGCCGCACCCAGATCATCAACCGCTCGAGGAGCGTTCGGGCGGTGGCGTTGCCGTGATGTGCATGCGTGTCGAGGTCGAGGTTGCTGGCGCAGACGATGACGCCCCGTGTCGTGGTGCGGTCGACGTACCACCACGTCCCGCCATCGGCCGTCGCGACCAGGACCTCCGCCCCGGCCGGAGGTCGCACGTGACCGTGGCAGCACCAGCCGCCCGGCTCCCGATGCCACCAGAGGTCGTCGGGCGTGAGCTCCTCCAGCAGACGGTGCGCCGCCAGCATTGTGGGAGGCTGCGTGTCCTGCGGCGCCTCCGGCTGCCATCGCGCCCCGGGAAGCCAGTCGGTCCAGAGCTCGCCGAAGGCAACCAGGATGCCGCCCCGGTCGAGAAACCGGGCGAACTGAAAGCGTCGGGTCAGAAGCGCATCGCCATCGCACGACCGCGGCACGATGACGGCGTCGTAGCGATCGAGGTCGGTTCGTGATACGTCCTCGATCAGAATCGGGTCAAGGTCGGCGAGCGGTTGCCCGGCCGCGCGCAGCGCGCGGTGGGCCGCCCCGCCACCATCAATAATGGCGCCTTTCATGGTTCTCCCTACCTAGATCGTCTGGTTGGCAATCGCGAGATGCTGGCCGGTGTAGCGCTCCAACGACCGGACCTGGTCCTGGGAAATCCGCTCGCAGATCCAGCCCCAGTGGAGCGACACCATGTCGCCCGGCTGGAGTTCGGTCACGAAGCCATGCCCGTCAACCAGGCGGATCGCCTGGGTCGGCTGCGCCGCCCCAAGCGTCAACTTCCCCTCCGACATCACCAGGGGCTGCCGGTCCACCAGCACAGCGGGCCCGTCGACGGACTTCACCCGACCCCAGCTGATGCGGCAATTGTCCATGGTGGCGAGCACGTTGCCTTCGAGGCGTCCGACCTGGCGCCAGACGTCGAAGACATGAAAGCTGTGGTGCGGACGAGCCCCCTGCGGCACCTTGCCCGCGACCATTTCCATCAGCTTGGGTGAGAGTTCCTTGGCAAACCGAGCACGCAGCGTGGTATCGAGCTCGCGCGCATTGACATGGTCGAGCAGGCTGTTCCCGATCCAGTAGGCCTCGACGACGCGATCATCAAAGATGTCGGGGATGCCGGCCGCCGACGCGATCGTGCGCAGGTACGGCAGCGGTCCGAGGAACTTCGTCAGCACCGGCGGCAGGCCCGGGTCAGCCTCGCCGGCAACGCCATATTGAAAGAGGAGACTGTTCTGGTCGGGCCCGCAGTAGCCCAACCGGTTCGGCATAAAGCTGTAGTGGATGAAGCGGACCATCCCGGCTCGCGATGCCGGGGCCAGCGTGCGCGTACCGTGACCCATCGATGAACCTCCCCTGCTGCTGATCTCCTTGATGACCATGCGTGTCTGAATCGCTGCTTCGTATCGACCGAGGAACCGGTCGAGCAACCGGCGGCTGCCTTCGAGGGTCGAGGCCCAGGAACGTAGCCATTGCTCGCCTTCGCCGGTCAGCTCATAGGTCCGGCGCTCGTGCCCGTTGTCGCTGGTTTGCCAGCGCGATCGGACGAGTCCTTCACGCTCCAGGGCGCGAAGCGCGCGGTACAGTCCTCCGGGGTCCCTTGCGAAGCCAAAGGCAGCCAACCGCTCGAGCAAGTCGTACCCATGGGCGGGTGACTCCTTGAGCAGCAGGAGCGTACAGGGCCTGAGAAACTTCTTCGGCTGGCCGCCATCCGGACGGTCTTCCTGCCATGAACTTGTGGCGGACTGGGCCTTCCCCTCGATGTCGATGGTCGTCCCTCCTGCCGGGGGCCGAACAAATCAACGACGAATGCGCGAAGCATACATCGGCGTTAATGAATGTCAAGACACACGCGTTTCCGTATAGACGGGCCGCTGCTACGCTGGCCGCATGCGCGCTCGCCTGGCAACGACCGAGGATCGCTCCCAGTTGATTGGGCTGGTCGAGGGCTATTTTGATTTCTATCAAACCCCGTTCCCCGGAGCGGCTCGGATCGGCGCGCTGCTCGACACTGTGCTGAATGACACCCGGCTCGGCGTCTACGTCGTGGCCGACGATGCGACCCAATTGGTGGGCTTCGCCTCGCTCTACTCGTGCATCGACACCCTGGTCGCCGGCCGGATCCTGGTCATGAACGACCTTTTTGTCGAGCCTGGCGCCCGCGGCGCCGGGCATGGCGCCGCGCTGCTCGCCGCCGCACAACGCTACGCCGCTGAGTCCGGTTACGCTCGTCTCGATTGGGTGACGGCCGCTGACAATGTGGATGCGCAGCGCTTCTACGACCGTCACGGCGGGCGGCGCGGCCCCTGGATCTCGTACAGCTTGCCCGTTCGATAGCCGCGCTCCGGTGGCGCACGGCAAGCCCTTCCGATTCGTGGCGTTACACCGTGTTGGGATGCTGAACCGGAGCCTGTCGCCGATTCGCGGAACCGCGGCCTTCTATGTCACGGCCATTGTCATCTCCTGGAGTTGCTGGCTCCCGGTAGCCGCCGTGGACCACGGCCTGCTAAACCTGCCCCGCGGGCTCCCCGAGACGCTTGTGATCGTCGGCGGCTTCGGGCCCCTCTTCGCGGCGCTGGCCATGATGGCTCGAAACTCGGGGCCCCGGGGCATCCCGGCCCTCCTGGGCCACATCCTGCGCTGGCGTGTCTCGATTCGCTGGTACGTCGCGGCCCTGGTCCTCCCCGCCGCGTTCCGATTCGCGGTGTTGGGGATGCATGTCGCCAACGGTGGGACCGTCCCAGGTATCGGAGACCTGGGCCATTGGCTCGCCCTCCCCCTCACGTTTGTCTTCGTCCTTCTCCTCGGCGGCCCCCTTGGGGAGGAGCTGGGGT
>JALYYC010000174.1 GCA_030946755.1 Candidatus Dormiibacterota bacterium | reverse complement strand
ACTGGTGAGTCTGGTCGCCGTCGCCTGCGTCCCCAGACTGCTCTGACTGAACAGCCTGAAGCGTCGCGGCGGCCTGCTGGCCGTTATTGCCGGTGAAGTCTCCTTCCTGCTGCAACTGCGTCAGCTCCTGGCCGATCTGCTGGTTCGCCTGGCGCACGGCCGCCCGCGATTCCGGACCGTCCTCCCGGGCTTCCTGATTAGCGTGATGGAGACGATCCGAGATGTCACGCAGGAGCGTGCCGACGACGCTGACAGGCTCCCCGCTCTTATGAACGAGGACTTGAAGCTGGGTGGCGCGTTCGCCCGCAAAGGTGGCGTACAGAGAGGCTCGGCCCGCCGGGGTGCCGGCGAGGCGAACCTGGACGTCCTCCCGCAGGTTGCGCACGCTGTAGAGCGGAGAATCGGGGAGAGCGGTCCCTGAGGCGAAGACGGACGTGGTGCCCAGTGCGAGGAGAGCCACGGCAAACGCGAGCGCATAGGCCGGCCGGCGCCAGGTGACGGCTCGTCCGGGTCGTCCGCCTACCGGCAGGGTTGTGCTCGGCTGCAGCAGCGTAGCCCGGATGCGGTTGACGCTGGCGGCGGACGGTTTGACGGCGCCGACCTCCTGAAGTCGGCTCACTACATCATCGAACCCGTTTTCAGCCTCAGGCATGGTCACCCGGCTCCTTCGACAGGATGCGGGCGAGCTGTGCCAATCCGCGATGCTGCAGCGCCTTGATCGAGCCCACGTTCTTTCGCATCAGGCGGCCCGTCTCCTCGAGATCGAACCCGAGCACGAAGCGGTTGACAATGACCTCTCGCTGCTCCTGCGTGAGGTGAGCAAGCGCCTCAGCCAGCTCCCGCCGCCGGAGTCGTTCGTCGATCGCGTCCAGCGGGTCGGGCGAGTGGCCCGCGGGGAGATTTCCGGGTGTAACCTCCGGATGGCGGTAGCGCGCTCGCAGGCAATCGACGACCTTTCCGCCTGCGATCTTGAGGAGCCAGCCAATGAACTCGCCTTCGGTGTGGCCACGGAAACGGCTGATGCCATGAAGGGCGGTGACGTAAACCTCTTGAAGGAGATCTTCGGCAGCCTCGCGTTCGCCAAGCCGAGCCAGAAGGTAGGCAAAAACCCGACGGTACGAAGCTCCGTACAGGTCGGCGAAGGCTTCGCGGTCGTGCCCGCGCGCCCGATCGAGCCAATCAGCGTAGCGAGAGGCTGCATTTTCATCCTGCAAAGAGAGCGACATCTAGAGAGTCGTCAGCCTCCTGCTCCGAGATACGGGCCGCAACCCACAATCACGCCACTGTAACGTGCCCGTGGCATCCAGGTTGCGACCTTCTGCCTGCCATCCGAGGCCATATCCTCGGGGGCAGCTTGGACGACTTCCTGATCATGAATACGTTGAAGCGCGCGACGCTCGTCACTGTTGTTGCCGCCTCGGGTTTGATCCTCGGGACAACCGCGGCGGCCGCTCATTCAACTGAAATCGTCGATTCGACCGCGGCGATCGTGACCTCGGCCCAGAACGGCGAAGAGGGCCAGCAAAACGAGGACGGCGTGAAGGGTGCCAGCATGGAAGGCCAGGACGGCGCGCAGGGTGCCGACATGCAAAAGCAGGATGGCGCGCAGGGTGCCACTGTGGAAAACCAGAGCGGCGAGCAGAGCAAGAGTGGCGAAGCCGCAGCGGCCAACAACGGCGCCAACGACCAGAGCGGCCCCCAGGGCCAGACCGGCGAACACCAGGGCGAGTAACCCGCCCGCGATCAGATAGAAGGCCGCCTCGTCAGGCGGCCTTCTGCATTGACGGGGCTTAGCGGCTGGCGACCTGTTCGGCGCGGCGTCGGGCCTCGTCGGCGGTGCTTTCGGCCTTGCTGGAGACGGCCTGTAGCTGCGGATTCGCGAGGCCCTTCTTGGCCTCTTCCATATGCAGCTGGCTGCCGATGATCATGAAGGTCGGGGCCCAAAGCCCGATGAAAATCCCAAAGCGTTCGGCATGGGCCTGGTCTTTCTCATTGCGGATCGCCCACATGGCGATGCTGCCGAGGATCGACGCACCGGCCATGAGGTGAAACGCGTCGCTGGGAATGCCGAGGCGATGAAGGGTCCTGATGATCATGCGGGTACTCCTTGAAACTGCGGCCACGCCGCGGGTGATGGTCCTAGTGCGACATACGCGGCATCGCGCGGCCCGGATCACTAGGGGACGAGGTGGACGGGACCGCCCTTGAGGCCGACGGCAACGGTCACGGTGTCGGTGGCCGTCGTGTTGGCACCGGTCACGTACTGCAGGCTCCACCAATCGGCACCAGGCGCCGGGTTGTAACTCGACGGGATCGGAAGCTCCACATGCACCCAGTGGCCGTTCCGTGAGATGCCATTGGCGGTCGCGGTGAAGGAGGCCTGCGTATTCCCGTTTTGCGCGCTCGCGATCACGGCGTAGTTGCCCGATCCGAGGTTGGAACGCTGCACCCCGAGGTCATAGATGTTGACGCCCTGGGGCGAACTGGCGATGGCGCCACTCGGATCGAGGATGTTCAGGATGACCGTACCGTTCGAGCTCGCGATATCGCCCGGGTCGTAGATGTCGATGTTCACGGTCAGGCCGGCGTACTCCGGCCGAAGCTGGAAGAGCTTGATTGCGAAGTTCCCACCGGCCCCGATGTCGATCGGGGTGTAGATGGCCATGTCGTCCCAGCCCGCGAGGGCGCAGGTGGCGCAGGCGGTCCGACCGGCGTCGCCGTTCACGATCCGCACGGCATATCCCTTGTGGGCGCCGGCATTGCTGCCGTTCGAGCTCACGGTACCGTCGGCATTCAGTGTGTCAACGCGGAGCCGGTAGGTACCGGCCTGCAGGACGCCACCGATGGCGCCGCACGCGCCGCTCAGGCCCTGCTGCGTGAGCCGGACGAGGCCGCCGTCCTGGGCACCGCTGTAGTTCGCCACGTCAATCCAGTTGTGGTAGATGAGCATGTTCGACGGCGCGGTGCCGGTGTAGAGCTGGGTGATATTGGCGCCAGTATTGACGTTCTTGTACTGGTTGTTGGCGGCGGCGTAGTTACGGGCATCGATCGGCAGGACGGTGATCTGGCTGCAGGGGACGTCCGTGCTTCGAATGAAGTTGTTCTTGACCAGGTAGAGGCTGTACCGCATCGCCGCGTAGTTGGCGGTTGTCCCGAAGTTGAACGGGCCACCGTCATCCTCGTGCATGTGGTAGTTGCCGCGGATCGCGTTGCAGGTCCGGTTGGCCGCCACGCTGTTGTCGTTGTCGCAGTAGTTGCTGCCGTCCGGCGAAAAGGCGGCGTTGTACACCTGGACAACGGCACCGGAGCCCCCGGCTGGGACCACGATGCGGAAGTTGTATCCGCCGCGGTCACTGAGGGTGGCGTCGCGCGCCTCGGAGCCGTTGACGTAACTGATCTGATGCACGTCGCTCGATGCGCCCAATGCCCCACCGAGTGGGTTCGGGGTATAGGCGTCGCCCTGCTGGCGGTCCGTCGCCCAGCCCTCGGTGCGCATGAAGAACTGGCTGCTACCGCCCAGGCTCGACACCGAGGCGCCCAGCTGGCTCCCCGGCTGTCCCAGGGAGATCGGGGGCAGGTAAGCGGCGATCGCCGTCCGTGCCACGCGATAGGCGGAGAAGCCAAACAGCTGCATGAAGAAGACGGGGCTGTTGCGCATTACGGTCACCTTCAGCTGGTTGGCGTGACCGGGCACCGCGGCAGCCGTGACTGAGACCCCGTTGGCGAGGTCGTTGATGTCGAAGCCGTTGCGCTTGGCCTCGTCGAGCGCCCGGTCGGTGGCGTCGTTTCGGGATCCGACCGGCGTCGCCTGGCCCGCACTGAACTGGTCGGGCATGAACTCGACGCCAGAAAGGGCGGCGGCAGCGGCGGCGCGTTCCGCCGCGATGCTGTACATGTAGCCGAGCGCCAGGTCGACGGCAATGCCGACGCCGCCGATCAGGAGGCTCCCGGTGAGGGCGAGCAGGACGATCGCCTGCCCACTCTTGCCTCTCAGGCGGTTGAGCACGCCGGTCGAATGCGGGGTACGGCGCAGGGTGTGTTTCATACCAGTAATGGGGCCGCCTTCATGACCGCGTAATCCGAGATCCGCATGTTGCTCGGGAAGATCCCGGCCGGTGGCGAGTAGGTCCAGTTGATCCGGACGCCGATCGAGGTTTCATTCGGGGGCGTCTGGTTGCGGTTCTGAATGGGGAAGGTCTGCGTGCCCGCCGATATCCCTCCGCCAGCTGAGATGAAATACTGATCGACCGGATCACCGGCCGTGTAGCTACCGTCGGCTTTCGAGGGCGCGTAAATGTCGATCTCGGTTGGTTGGGCCGAGGTGAGGCCCTTGGCGACGGCCAGGACGTTCCGAATGATTTGCTGGTCGACTGTCGCCGTGGTCGAGTTCGGGTTGGTTTGGGAGCCGCCAATTTCCGCCGCCAGGCGAGCGCCCTGCCGCACGGCGTAGCCCGCGGTGATCTTGTCAGAGATCATGACGGTGGCGTCGAACCCACCCATCAGGAGGAACATGAGGACCGGGATGACGACCGCCATCTCGGCCAGCGATTGGCCCCGCTTGCGCGAATGGTGGGTGAGATTCTTCATATCAGTAGCTCTGCGGCTCCAGCCGGACATCGGACACGGCCGTGGTCTTCAGCGGGCCCAGCGGGGCAAAGAAGCCCGCCTTCCAGGTGTACGTGTACTTGATCGTGACGCCGATGAAGTCACTGGTGCCGTTGCCCACGTTCCGACCTGAGGCCGGGTAGGTCAGCGGGCCCATCGCGGTCCCATCCAGGGCATAACGGTTCAAGCGCGCGGGGTCCGGCGTCAGGTTGCCCTGGGCGTCCTGGATCAGCTTCTGAATGTCGATCTCGGTTACGGAAAACAACTGGGTCCCATTGACGGTCCCACGGATCGTCTGCAGAATTTGCGCGTCGGTCCCCGATACATTGCCGAGCTGGGCCGCCACGCGGGAGCCTTCGGCGGCTGCATAGCGAGCCGTGCCGACGCTGAACATGAGGAGGCCCGCGTCAAGCACCCCCATGACCAATACGAGCAAGACCGGCACGACCAGGGCAAATTCAGTCAGCGTTTGCCCACGTCGGCGCGGATTGCTTACAAGGGACCTTACAGTTGGCATTAAAAAAAGTCTCCAACGATGCAACGCGGCACCGTCGGTACACCCATCACAACGTAAGAAAGCGCGCGAAGCTGTGCCCTTCACGTTGAACGTGTGAAGTCATTCGTTTATTGGTCGTTAACCGGCTACAATCGCCAGAGCTTGAATCTGACCGGCCGCCAACAACCATTTCGTTACCTTTTCGTAACTTTGCTGTTGACCCTGGCGGCTTGCGCAGGACCGTCCAGCACGCCCCCGAGTGGGACCGCGAGCCCGGCGGCAATTTCCGGGTCTGCGACGCCGACAGCCACAGCGTCCGCCGGCTACCGGGTCCTCTTCACGGCGTCGAGCACAACCGCGAACGACATCTTCCTCTATGACTCCGCGAGCAACGCACCCCAGCGGCTGATCTCGCTCGCTGCCGGGCCGCCGCCGGAGCCGCGCTTCATCTCGGCCCAGCGGATCGCCTACATCGACGCCACCAACCAGGGAACCAGCCGGATCATGAGCTACGACCTCAGCTCACGGGCCACGACCGCCGAGGTGTCATCGGCCGGCTACATTCCCGCCTTCGCCTACAGCCACGACGGGTCGCGGCTGGCCTACCTGGACCACGACGCCACGGCCGGCAAGGCGACGCTCCACGTGCGGACCAGCGGCCAGGACGCGTCCGTAAGCCTCAACGCCATCGTTGGTCGGGGCGTCTCGCGCGATGACGAAGTGCGCCTCGAGTACGCGCCCGACGATCATTTCCTGCTGATGGTCGACACCTTCCTCGGCAACCAGGCCCAGTCGCCCGAGACCGGGCAGTTCCTCGTCCTGCGGACGGGAGACAATACGGTCGCCTTCGTGCCGCCCTCGGGGATCAGCACGAACGCCACGATGGCGGTCTGGGCTCGCGGCAGCGATCGACTCTACTACCGCGACCAGTCCGGGGTGCGTTCCTGGGACGCCACGGCGACCTCGGTCGGGACCCTGGTGGCGGGGCTCCACTGGTACGATCCCGCGGTCACCCTGGATGGCAAGTCCATCGCCTTGACCGATCTCGATGCACGCTCCGCGCCGCATGTGCGCATCTATGACCTGACCGGGCACCAGGTGACTGCGACCTCGACCCAACTCCGCTCGCATCCGATCTCGGTGGCTCCCGATACGATCTGGTACCTCGAGGAGCAGGCCTGCACGAGTGAATGCCTGGGTGGCCCGACGACGACAACGGGCAAGAGTTTTGCCTACAACCTGAAAACGAACACGGAGACCGCCTTGCCCTTCCGGGACGTCAATACGCTGTCCGAGCTGGCGGTCTTTACGCGTTAGCGGGCCATCAGCTCGCGGAGGACCATGGGCAGCACACCCCCGTGGCGGAGGTAGTCGACGTCCGTCTGGTTGTCGAGCCGGCAGGTGACGCTGAAGCGGCGGCCCTCGCCCCCGTCACTTGTGGCTTCCACTACGATCTGCTGGCGGGGCGTCAACCCAGCGCTCAAGCCATGAATGGTGAACTGCTCGTGGCCAGTGAGTTGGAGCGTGCGCAGCGATTCGCCAGGCTGGAACTGCAGCGGCAGCACGCCCATCCCGACCAGGTTGCTGCGGTGGATCCGCTCGAAGCTCTCCGCGATGACGGCCCGCACGCCTAGCAGGAGCGGCCCCTTCGCCGCCCAGTCCCGCGAGCTTCCCGAGCCGTACTCCTTGCCAGCGATCACGATCAGCGGGACGCCCTCCACGCGGTAGCGCTCGGCGGCATCGAAGATCGTCAGCTCGGTCTTCTCCGGCAGGTGCACGGTCCAGTAGCCCTCCCGTGCGGTCAACTGGTTGCGGAGCCGGATGTTGGCAAAGGTTCCCCGGACCAGCACCTCGTGGTTCCCGCGGCGGGCCCCGTAGCTGTTGAACTCGGGACGCGGTACGCCCTCCTCGAGCAGATAGCGACCGGCCGGGCTGTCCGGCGGGATGCTGCCGGCGGGGGAGATGTGATCGGTCGTGACCGAGTCGCCGACGATCACCAGGGCGCGTGCCCCGACCAGGTCGGGGAGCGACGCAGGCTCGGCCTGCATCCCCTCGAAATAAGGGGGCTCCTTCACGTAGGTCGAGGCCGAGTCCCAGCGGTAGAGCGGACCGGTAGGGGCCGCCATCCGCTGCCAGTTCTCGTCGCCATCGAAGATGTGCTCGTACTCGCGCTGGTACATCTCGGTCTTCAGCGAGGCTCGGACCGCCTCGTTGACCTCCTCGACGGATGGCCAGAGCTCGGACAGAAAGACATCCTTGTCGGCACGATCCCGGCCGAGGGGTTCGGTCGAGAGATCGCGCCGGATGTCGCCTGCCAGCGCATACGCCACGACCAGCGGCGGGGAGGCGAGGTAGCTGGCCTTGACCAGTGGATGGATGCGGCCTTCGAAATTTCGGTTGCCGCTGAGGACCGCGACCACGTTGAGCTTCTCCCGCTCGACCGCCGCTTCGACCTCGGCGCTGGCGAGCGGTCCGCTGTTGCCGATACAGGTGGTGCAGCCGTACCCGACCAGGTAGAAGCCAAGCTGCTCGAGGTAGGGCATCAGTCCGGCGGCCTTGAGGTAGTCGGTGACGACTCGCGAGCCCGGCGCCAGGCTCGTCTTGACGGAGGGCGCGACGCGCAGCCCGCGCTCGACGGCGCGCTTGGCCAGCAGCCCGGCGGCGATCATTACCGAGGGATTGGATGTATTGGTGCAACTGGTGATCGCCGCGATCACGACCGAGCCGTCCCGCACGTCCTGGGCCGGCCGGGCCATGACCGCAGTGGCATGCTCATGCTGGCCGAGCCGGTCGGCCTCGCCGCCTTCGGCGTCGAAGCGCGCGATGTCGTGATTTTTCGGTGTCTCGTCGAGGGCAAACGCCATGGTAAAGCTTTTCCAGACGCCGGGCAGCGCCACTCGGTCCTGCGGACGCTTGGGCCCTGCCAGGCTTGGCTCGACCGCGCCGAGATCGAGGTCGAGGAGCTCGCTGAAGGTCGGCGTCGGCATCTCGTCCGTCCGGAAGAGACCCTGCGCCCGGGTGTAGCGCTCCACCAGCTCGATCAAGGCCGGTTCGCGCCCGGTGGTTTCCAGGTAGCGCAAGGTCTGGTGATCGACCGGGAAGAGGGAGGAGGTCGCGCCGTACTCGGGGCACATGTTGGAGAGCGTGGCGCGGTCCGGGACGGACAGACTGGACAGACCGGCGCCGCAGAACTCGACGAACTTATTGACCACGCCGTGCGCGCGCAGCATCTCGGTGAGAGTCAGCACCAGGTCGGTGGCGGTGGCGCCGGGCCGCAGCGCGCCCGTCATCCGGACGCCGACCACGACCGGCGTAGGAAGGAACATGGGCTGTCCCAGCAGCGCGGCTTCGGCCTCGATGCCGCCGACGCCCCAGCCGAGCACCCCGAGGCCGTTGACCATCGTGGTGTGCGAGTCGGTGCCGACCAGGGTATCGGGGATCGCATAGCGGCCTTGCTTGTCCTCGCGCACCTGGACCACGCGGCTCAATCGCTCCAGGTTCACCTGGTGACAGATCCCCATGCCGGGCGGCACAACGCTGAAGTTGTGAAAGGCCTGCTGCGCCCAGCGCAGGAGCGCGTAGCGCTCGCCGTTGCGGCCGTACTCGCGCTCGATATTGCGCGCGTAGGCGGCGGTGGTGCCGAAGGCATCGACCTGGACGGAGTGATCGATGACGAGATCGGCCGGCACGAGTGGGTCGATCTTGCCCGCATCCCTGCCGGCCCGCTGCATCGCGGAGCGCATCGCGGCCAGGTCGACGACGGCGGGGACGCCGGTGAAATCCTGGAGCAGCACGCGGGAGGGTTTAAACGGCACCTCGGCGTCCTCGGGCGCCGGCTGGGGCCAGCGAGCCAGGGCTTTCATGCTCGCGTCGGAGCCACGCCCGGAGTCAACCTCGCGCAGCAGACCCTCGAGGAGGATCTTGATCGTCATCGGGAGCCGTCCCGGATCGCCGCCGGACTCCGCCACCCGATCGAGCGGATAGAAATCCAGCTCGCTCCCCGCGAGCCGCTGTCGCGTTTGACTCATTGAGTTGATGCTAGCAGTGCATCAGGCGCGATTGCCGCTATGGAACTTCCGGTGCACCGCGCGTAGCTGTGGATTCGTGACGTGGGTGTAGATCTGCGTCGTGTTGAGATTTGCGTGCCCGAGCATTTCCTGCACGGCGCGGAGGTCGGCCCCATTGGAGAGCAGGTCGGTCGCGAACGAGTGCCGTAGCGTGTGTGGCGTCGCGTCGACCGCAAGGCCGGCGGCCTTGACGTACTTCTCCACGATGCGCTCGATGGACCGTGGTGACATTCGCATCCGCAGACCGTCGGCGCTGGGGTCATGCTCGCCCCGAGTGCGGGTGAAAAGCGGCTTCCACCGATCGGCGCGCGCCTGGAGATATCGCTCCACCCAGGTCGCGGCGGCCTCGGTCAGAAAGACGATCCGGGTCTTCCGACCTTTGCCGACCACGCCGAACTCGCGCGTCCGTAGATTGACATCGTCGCGGTTGAGGTTGGCCAGCTCCGAGACCCGCAGCCCGGTACTGAAGAACAGTTCGAGGACGGCTCGATCGCGCAGCCCGAGTTCCCCGTTGACGTCGGGAGCGCTGAGCAGCCGCTGCATCTGGTCCGGATCGAGGAACTTCAAGGAGCGGGACTGCGCCTTGCCCAGCTCGACCCGATCGGGCGCCAGCACCTCCAGCCCCTGCATCGCCCAGTACCGGAGCAGCGAACGCAGCGCGATCAGGAAGTAGGTCTGGGTGGCACGGGCGAGCGGCCGGCCGGTGCGGGCGTTGAGGTGTCGTGCCAGGGCCAGCTTGTAGGCGCGCACGGCGTCCGGATCGAGATCGGTCAGGTCATGGACCCGCGGGTGTCGCTGGCTGAGATAGGTGAGCAGGTGATCGAGGTAGAGCTCGTACTGGCGGATGGTCAGCGGGCTGAGGTTGCGATCGATCTCGCAGGCCTCGAGGAAGGTGCGCACGCGCGTCTGCAGCGCGGCGGGAATCGCGGGTGCCTGCGGCGGGGACGTGGGAGAGGCGGTGGGCACGAAGTTACCGCGATTGTACGGCGCTCTAAGATACCGCGCAGATGGAGCGGCGTTCAGGGCTCGACACGAATCGGATCGAGACCCTCGCTGACGGCGTCTTCGCGATCGCGATGACGCTCCTGGTCTTCGAGATCGGTGTTCCCAAGCTGGCACCGGCGGAGCTGGGCCACCTCCCGGGTGACCTCGCGGCCCTCTGGCCCAAGCTGCTCGCCTACGCCCTGAGCTTCGTCGTCCTCGGCGTCTACTGGATCGGGCATCACAATCAGTTCTTCTACATCCGTCGCGCCACCCGCAGCTTCCTGTGGCTCAACATCCTCTTCTTGATGTTCATCGCATTCATCCCGTTCTCTGCACAGCTACTCGGGCAGTACCCCACCCAACGAGTCGCGGTCGTCGTCTACGGGCTGAACCTCGTCGTCGTGGGGATCACGCTTTACCTGGTCTGGTGGTACGCGAGTGCGCGACACCGGCTGGTCGATCCGGACCTCGAGCCGGCCACGATCAGGATTGCCACCCGGCGGATTTTGACCGGGCCCCTCGTCTATCTGATCGCCATCGTGATCAGCCCGGTCAGCCTGCCGCTGACGCTGATCGTTTACGCGGCGGTCCCACTCCTGTACATCCTGCCGGCTCGACTCGATCGGTCCTGGCTGCGCCGCTAGAGCCGTTCGATCACGCCGGTGAAGTGGTGCTGGATCCTGCCGTCCCGTAAGGAAAAGGCGTCGTAGACGCGAACCCGGCCAAAATTTGAGATCGTCGTCGCCTCGAAGAGGATCGCATCGGCCGACTCCTGGAATGCGCTCAGCGCCTCGACCCGGAAGGGGCCCAGCTGTTCGAGATACGTGGCGAAGTGCTGTTCCAGCGCCTGGGCACCGATCACGACCCGGTCCGGCGAGATCAGGGCGGCATCCGGCTGATAGTGTTCGGCGATCAGCCGGCGAACATCGCGCGATTGCAGCAACTCGATCTGGCGCTTGTAGAAGCGACGGCCGGGGCTCGACGCAGTCGCCATGGCAGCCATCCTAGAGCTCGCCGCGCACGATCCGCCGCTGGATCCATTCCTCGAAGAAGCGCTCCTTGATGACGTAGGCGCCGGTCGCATCCAGGTCGACGAGCTCACGCTCGAGCAGCGTCTGGACCGCTCGCTGGACAGTGGTCGCCGGCCCGAGGTTGGCGTGCCGCCGGTAGGCCTCGCTATAGATGTTGCGGCCGCCCCACTCGACCAGGGCCGTCAACAGGTTGCGCTGGGCCGGGGCCGAATCATGCCAGAGGACGGTCATCTGCGCCGCCTCGGCGTCGAGCACGCGGTCGACCGCGGTCGAGACGAGCTCCTCCGCAGACAGCGGCAGGAGCGCGACCTCCCAGAGGAAGTGCGCCGCTTCCTGGGTGTCGTTCGGGTGGCCGCGGGTGAAGTCGATCAGCGCATCCACAGCCTTCCGCGGGATCGGACGCCCGCTGGCCTTAAAGCGCGCCGAGAGAAAGTCGCCGAACTCCTGCCTGGGCAGGGGGCCGAGCGGATAGGGACGGGCGATCTTCAGTAGCGGCGCTGTCCGATCGTGGACCGCTTTGCGCAGGAGCGCCTGGCGGGAGCCGAGAAAGGCGTAGCTGACGTGCTGCTGGGTCTGGATCACGGCCCGCAGCAAACCAAGCAGCGTCGGCCCGAGCTCCATCAAATCCTGGAACTCATCGAGGATGACGACCAGCCGGCCCTTCCGCTCGCGCGCGATCGTCTCCGGCTCACTGAAGAGCTGCTCCAGCAGGGCATCGAGGTTGGGGCTGCCGGCACTCCCGGCTTCAAAGGTCAGCTGTGTGTGTCCCTGGTCGTCGAAGCTCAGAGAGGGGCGGACGCGAAACGCGCGCAGGTGCTGCACGACCCAGTCCTCGGCGCGCTGGGCCGGGCTCTTGAATGCCTGCAGGTAGGCCGACGCCAGCCGGTCCGTCAGCCGGGCTCGCGAGGGGACCAGCATGCAATCGAGATAGGCGACCGGGATCCCGTCGGCTTCCAGCCGCCGCTTGACCTCGAGGATCAGGGAGGTCTTCCCGAAACGGCGAGGCGCCTCGATCAAGACGTTCTGGCCGTCGCGAAGCTCCCGCTCCAGCACCATCAGGTCCGTCTCGCGATCCGTGAAGGCATCGCCTGAAACGATCCGGCCGAAGCGAAACGGATTCACCGCCTGGATTACGCGGGGTGGCATAACGCGGATCAGTATAACGCGCAGGGAGGGGGCCGTTAGCCGGTACGCGCGAGCGGCCGGTTGGCGGGCAGCCGGTACCCGGGCAGCAGGGCCGGCCAATCGACCCCGAGGTGTCGCCGCCGGAAATGGGTCAGGGCAAAGCGATCGCAGGCGGTCTCCGCCGCCGCCTTTCGCTGCCGCACCTCGCGCAGGTACCAGTGGTAGAACTCGTGACAGTAGAGGAAGCGGACGACCTCCCGCCGCGTTCGAAAACGGACGGTCTGCTTCTCCCAGCTGAAGGCTAGCGTCTGGCCTGGTTTCCGGTGCGCTCGGTGATACACGGGTTCGCTCCAGCCCCGGAACGGCTCGGGCACCTGCAGCTCGATCAACCGATCCTCATACCAGCAGACGGCGGCCAGGTGCGGCGCCCGGCGGTAGCGCAACGGCCGGACCCTGACGAGATAGCCGGTCGCGGGCGGGAGATCGGTCAGCCAGCGCCGGGCCGTGGCCGCGTCCAGGCCGCCGACGCGCGACTCGACCGACATGCCGAGCCAGGCCCGGGTGGTGGGGGAGGGGGGCACCGCTCAAGCTTAGGAGCACTCCGGCCTCCGGCCGTGGTCCGTATTCGGGTGGGCCGTTACACCGTTCGTAAGCGAACGTCGCCGGAACGCGGCTGGCGCCGTAGGGTTCGCTTGGCACACTGCTCCTGGTGGAAGGCCAACCTCTCAGCGCGGCCGACCTGCGGCGATTGAAGTCCCGGCGAACCTCAGCGTCGATGTCAACGGCCGTCCGTCGCGCCGCCACACGGCAGCGGCCGCCCGGCGACTGGAAGCAGACGCTGCGCTGGGCCCTGGTCGCGCTGCAGACGGAGGCGCGCGACTGGCGTCTCGCAATCCCCGGGCTGGTGCGTGGCGAATTCGTCTTCACCGTGACGCTCTGGGTCGCGGTCTTCGGCGTCACCGCCGGCATCATGGCGTTGCCCACGGTCCCGCTCACGACCCGCTATGCCGCCGGGCTGGCCGCGGTCGCGTACCTCTATCTATACGCGGAGATTGCTCGGTCGCGCCGGCCGGTGCCCGGGCGGCGGGTTCTGCTGACGGTAGCCGATGCGGCGATCGTGATTGTCCTTGGCCAGCTGTCAGCGCCCTATGTCGGCTACGCACACCTGCTCGTGTTCGCGGTCGCCGCGCGCATCGCGGTGCGCTTCAGCGATCCACGCGCGCTGCCGGCCGGCCTGCTGCTGTTGATTCCGTTCGACGTGGCCGCCTCGGTCTCGCTCTTCGCGCGCGTCCTCGATGGCTTTGCCGTGCTCGCGCTGATGCTGGTCGTCCAGCAGGTGCAGGGCACGGCGCGCGCGGCCCAGACTCGCCTCGAGCGGCAGACCTGGTTGAGCGGGCTGATTTCGGCGCTCGCTCGTGCCCGGGACGAAGAGACGGTCGTTTCGCAGCTGGCCTCGCTGGCCGGGCCGCTGGTGCCTGGCGCCGGCTGGGCGTTCTGGCTGCGTGAGACGGCGACCGACGAATTCCGTGCCGCTCGCTGGAGCGGCCTCGGCCCGGGCGAGCGGCCGGTGGCCACCTTCACCCCGACCTTTTTGGCCGACCGCAGCGAAGCGCTGCTGATCACCGGCCCCGTGCCGGGCACGGCGACCGGATCGGCCACACTGATCCAGCCGATGCTGGTGGATGGCGAGCCGGTCGGCCTCGTGACCGTCGGCGCTGATACGGACATGTTCGATCCCAATACCCGCAGCCTGGTGCGGGCCGTGGCGGATGAGGCGGCCGTCGCGCTTGGTCGCCTCCAGGTGATCGACGAGCAGCGCAACAAGCGGCAGGCGATGGAGCAGGCGAACCGGCTTGCTGGGGTCGTGACCACCTACGCCGGCGATCAGGTCGCGGCGCTCGAGGCGCTGATGCCGGAACTGGCCGGCGTGCTCCGGGTCAACAGCATCCACCTGGAGTGGGTCGATGGCGACCAAATCGAGCTGGTGGTGGGCTCGAGCGATGCGCTGGCGAGCTACGCGCCGCCGATCCTGTCGCTGGCGGGCACTCGCACCGCCGACGCGGTGGCCGAGGGTCGAGTCGTCCGCGAGGCGATCACCGGCCGGCGCCCCGAGGATCTGTTTTGTATGACCGCCGGACTCCGGCACGCGGTCGTCGTGCCGCTGCGGTGCGCCGGGGTCGCGGGTACGCTGCAAGCCGGACGCCGCGACTCGGTTGGGTTCTCCGCAGGCGAAACGCTGGTCCTCGAGCTGCTGGCCGAGCGGCTCGCCCTGCTCTTCGCCGGCGGGCTCGCCGCGGCACCCTCGATGCACGCGCCCCAGTCCGCCTTCCAGCGGGCCAAGGAGGCGGCATGAGCAAGGGCCTCACGCCGACGAATGTCCGCGCGGCCAGCCAGGCGGATAGCCTGGTCAACGACATGCGCGGCGCCCTGGTGCAGGCCGTCGAGCAAACCGCCCCGGCGGAAGACGGCGACCATGTGGAGCGCGCCGTCACGTACCGGGTTACAACCATCCTGATGGTGGTGTTGCTGAGTCTGCTGTTCATCAGCGCGGCCGCGCCGGATATCGGGCCCAGCCTGGCCAGCGTGGTCCAGTCTCACCTCTAGCCGCCCAATTCGAGTCCCTCAGGCTGCGTCGCAAAATCATCAATTACTGACGTAGCGAGCGGACCGGAAAGGGACCCAGGCCAGGCTCCCCCAGCCGGTACGCCTTTTAGGTGCGATCCGTGGTCCAGGTGTCGCCGAGGAGCCGCACCGGGCCGCGGCGGTCCTCGCCGACGATGATGTCGGTCAGCACCGGCGCGATCGGCGGGCGGAAATCGACATGGTGCAGCCGGGCTAACGCCATCCACTGCCAACCGGCCAGCACCGGATCGTCGCGATCGATCCTGGGCTGCTGGCCACCAACCTCGACGGCAAAGGCCAGGTTCACCGTGTGGCGGTCCGGCGCCAGCGTCTCGTAGACGGCCAGTAACTGTCCGACCTCGGCCACCAGGCCCAGTTCCTCCCCGAGCTCCCGCCGCAGGGCGCTGACGAGCGCCTCGCCGGCCTCCACGCGTCCCCCCGGCAGGACCCAGTAGCGCCGGCCGCGCTTCCGGTGCTCGACCACGAGCACCTGCCGCTCGCGGACGGCGACCGCGGCGACCCGGATCTGGGGCGTCATGGGCTCAAAGCTGTTGAGCAGCGAGGCGAGACTGACGAGCGATGTACTCATCCTAGAAGGCCGCGATTCAGTTCTGCGGCAGGAGCAGGGACTGTCCGGGGATCAGGCCGGGCGAACTGAGGTGGTTCGCGGCCAGGATGGCGTCGACATGGGACCGCGGGTCCCCCTGGTAGTGCGTCGCCGCGATTGTCCAGACGCTATCCCCCGGGGCCACCACCACCCGGTCGGTGTGCGCCGATCCACTCCCATACGCCAGTCGGGCCGACGCCAGGAGCAAGCCGATCGCAAGCAGGATGATGCGCCCGTAGCCGCGGCGGCGGGACCGGGGTCGTGGATACGTCAAGATGGCGCGGTCCTGGGCGAACATGTGTTCGCGAGCCACGCTAACACGAACGCTTGTTCGTGTCAAGGCGCTGGCGAACAAGTGTTTGCACCGTCCGAACAGATGTGCTAGGATACGCCCGTTTTGCAGGTTTGGATCCGTCCTCATGTCTGACGGCACCCGAGCGGAACGTCGCTGAGGTGGTCCAAACCCCTGTGCTACCATGCTGTGATCGCGGCTTGAGAACCCCTCCCCTCCCCCGTTTGGCCTGCCGGTGCCGGCCGGCCGTGGGGGCGAGATGATCGGCTCCTGGCCGTCGACATCGGCGTACAAGGGAGGGGACGACATGCCGGAGCCGTTGACGAGTCGGCAGCGGGAGATCTTGGAGTACCTCAAGTTTCGGCAGAAGATCCGCAGTTACCCGCCGACCGTCCGGGAGATCGGGGAAGCAGTCGGTCTTTCCTCCAGCTCGACGGTCCAGAACCACCTCAACACCCTCGAGCGCAAGGGATACATCCGTCGTGATCCGACCAAGTCCCGCACCATCGAGGTCGTCGATTTCGATGATGTGCAGGCCAAGCTGAGTAAGGTGGTCGCCGTCCCCCTGATCGGCCGCGTCGCGGCCGGGACCCCCATCCTCGCGGAAGAAAACATCGAGGACCATCTCGTGCTGAGCCAGGAGCTGGTGGGCTCCGAGAACGCCTTCGCGCTCGAGGTGCACGGCGACAGCATGAAAGACGCAGGGATTCTGCAGGGCGATTTCGTCGTCGTTCGCCCGGGCAAGGACGCGCCCAATGGCAGCATCGTCGTCGCTCGTCTCGAAGACGATCAGACGAACGAGTCGACCGCCACGGTCAAGCGTCTCTTCCGCGAGGCGAATCGCGTCCGCCTGCAGCCGGAGAACGCCGCCTTTGAGCCGATCTACACCACGACTGGCCAGCTGGAGGGCCAGGTCGTCGCCGTCGTCCGCATCCTGCGGTAACTAGGCGACCGGCTGCTCCAGAAAGGGTTCAAAGCGCGACAGCAGGCGCCGCGGTAGCTGGCCGCGCATCGCGACCCCGTCGGGTCGGTACTCGACCGCGGCGACGTTGCCCTGGGCATGAAACTCAGCCTGGCGCGCATTCTCCGTGTAGGGCAACAGGATCACGATGTCGACGAGGTCGCCAGGCAGGTGTTTGATGACCGCGTCGCCAAGCTCCTTGAGGCCCTGCTTGCGCAACGCCGAAATCGGGACGACCGCTTGATACGGTGACCAGTCCTCGGCGAGCAGGGCTTCCAGCGCACCGGCGCTGAGCTGGTCGACCTTGTTCAGCACCAGCACCTTGGGCTTATCCATCGCCTCGAGGTCCTCGAGAATCTCGTGCACGGCCTCCATCTGGTCCCGGCCGTTGTAGCGGGTCGCGTCGAGGACGTGCACCAACAAATCAGCCTCCTTGACCTCCTCGAGCGTCGACTTGAAGGCCGCCACCAGGTCGGTCGGGAGTTTCTGAATGAACCCGACCGTATCCGTGAACAGCACCTCGCGACGGTTGGGCATTTTGACGAGACGGGTCGTCGGGTCAAGCGTGACGAAAAGCGCATCCTGCATCACGACCCGCGAATCGGCGAGCCCGTTGAGCAGGGTGGACTTTCCGCTGTTGGTGTAGCCGACGATGGCGACCACCGGGTAGGCCGCCCGCCGCCGGCCCTGGCGGCGGAGGGCGCGCTGCTTGCGAATCTCCTTGATGTCGCGGTCCAGCTCCCGGATCCGATGGCGAATGCGCCGACGGTCGCTTTCGAGCTTCTGTTCACCCGGTCCGCGCGTCCCGACGCCACCGCCCAGCCGTGAAAGATCCCGTCCTCCCTGCAGGCGCGGGAGCAGATGATGCAGTTGCGCGGACTCGACCTGCAGCCGGCCTTCCTTCGTTCGCGCCCGCTGCGCGAAGATGTCGAGGATCAGCTCGGTCCGGTCGATCACCTTGACGTCGAGGGTCTTCTCCAGGTTTCGCTGCTGTCGCGGCGACAGTTCCTCATTGAAGACGACGAGGTTGAAATCCGACTCGTGTTTTCGCTCGTGCAGCGACTCCACCTTGCCCTTGCCGAGAAAGAGGGCCGGATCGGGGCGCTGCCGGCGCTGCGTCTCGGTACCGACGACGGTCACACCGGCCGTTCGCGCCAGCTCGCTCAGTTCGAGCATCTGCTCCTCGACCGCCGCCAGTCCCTGGCCTTCGTGGTCGAGGGAGATGAGAAATGCGCGTTCATGCGCGCCATTGGAATTCCGGATCAACTCGCCTCGCTTCCCATGATACCGGTGCGCAGACGGGCGAGGCCCAGCTCGATCTCCGGCGCGAGCCACTGGACGCGCGCGTCTGCCCGAAACCAGGTGAGCTGGCGCCGGGCATACTGCCGGACCTGGAGAACGGTCGAGGCGATCGCCGCCTCCAGCGTCAGCGTTCGCTGTAAATAGGCGGCGATCTCGGGGTAACCGTGGCCGAGCCGGCGAAAATCGGCTCCGGGGAAATCCCGCTGGACCCGCGCCACCTCGTCGACGAATCCATCGTCGACCATCCGCCGGACCCGCCGCTCAATGCGCTGATCGAGCTCCGCCAGTGGCACGTCCAGCCCGAGGACCGTCACCGTCCAGGCCGGCGGGCTGGCGCGCCGGGCGACGCTGGGAGGCTCGCCGGTCACGGCATGGATCTCGAGCGCGCGGATCATCCGTCGCGGATTGCGCTGCGCGCGATCGGCCGCCACAGGGTCGATTCGTCGCAGATCCTCGTCGAGGGCCGCCGCCCCCTCCAGCTCGAGCCGCCGCTCGAGCGCGGCCCGCAGGTCCGGGTCTGGCCGCGCATCGGCAAGGTTCCAGCCGTCGAGGAGCGCCCGCACGTAGAGGCCAGTCCCGCCCTGGAGGACCGGAAGCCGGTCATGGTCCCACACCGTCGTGAGCGCGGTCCGGGCACGCGGCACGTAGTCGGCAACCGTGAAGGCCTCGTTCGGATCGACGAGATCGATCAGGTGGCAGGGAATGCCGCGCAGCTCCTCGGCCGTCGGCTTGTTCGTCCCGATGTCGCAATGGCGGTAGACCTGGCGGGAGTCGG
>JALYYC010000165.1 GCA_030946755.1 Candidatus Dormiibacterota bacterium | reverse complement strand
GCAAGCGCGGTTGCCTGGTCGATCTCGGCCTGGTATCCGGCCTGCTTGATCTGGCTGTCACGGCGCGCCTGGGCCTTGAGCGCGTCGGCCTCCTGTTCCTTTACGGTGGCCTCGCGATCGGCGCCCGCCTGCGCGATGCGAGCCTCTCGTTCGATGGCAACCGCGTGCGGCCGCGCCATGTTCTTGATGTAGCCGGTCGGGTCATCGATCTCCTGGACCTGGAGCGAATCGATGATCAGGCCAAGTTTTTCCATCTCGGTGCCCGCGTGTTCACGCGTAAGCTGCGTGAGCTTCTCGCGATCACGGATCATCTCCTCAACCGTCATTGCGCCAACGATCGCCCGGAGGTGACCGGCAAAGACGTTGTGGACCCGCTGATCCATCTGATTTTGCTGATCAAGGAAGCGGCGGGCCGCATTGGCGATGGATGCGTAGTCGTCGCCAACCTTGTAGATGACGACGGCGCGGATCTTGAGCGGGATGCCCTGCTGGCTGACACAGTCCACCTGGAGATCGGTCTCACGCAGGTCAAGTGAGAGCCGGCGAACCATCTGGACACCCGGCAGGACCAGCGTGCCCTTGCCGGTCACGATTTTGAAGCCAAGGCTCTCGCCCACACCGTTGGGCGCCCCCTGGTGGAGACCGGAGATGACAAGCGCATCGTTCGGCTCGGCGACCCGCCACATCATGCGCCAGATCGCAAACAGCACGAGAATCGCGACAAGAACCGCAACCACGACAACAGCGACGGCGAGCGCGGCGCCAGTGAGAACCAAACCACCCATCGGATGTACCTCCTGAAAATGTCGGCCGTCAGGCCGGGCTTACCACGACCGTACGCGGTGGGAAATACTCGACGACGAAGATTCGGGTTCCCTTAGGGATCGCCTCCTTTGGATCCACGGCGTAGGCGTGGAATGCTTCGCTGCCACCGCGGATCGCAACCATGACCTCCCCCAGCCGGCCCGGAACGATGCCGCCGGTCACACGACCGATCCGCCCCACGACCTCCTGGTCATCCACTGCCTTACCTCTAATTCTTCCCGGAGTTTGTGCGCAATAAACGACATTTGGCCACTACGAAAATCCTGGCCGCAGACGAGCTCGTGTGCGGTCTGCTAGGCTGCCAGCGAGTCCGCCAACCGGGTTTCAGGAGGGGAATGCACCGTGCTTACCGAGACCGCGATTCCAGCGATTGACGCGACGATTTCCAACCGGCGGATGCTGAATCACCCCTTTTACCAGCGCTGGCTCGCAGGCGACCTGACGCGCGACGACCTTCGCGCCTACGCCGGCCAGTACTACCAGTTCGAAAAGGCGTTTCCCGGTTACCTGTGCCAGGTCATGGCCAAACTCGACACCGCCGCCGACCGCCGCGTCCTGCTGCAAAACCTGGTCGACGAGGAGGGCGGGACGGAAACCCACCTCGAGCTCTTCGCCCGGTTTGGTCGCGCGCTGGGGCTGACCCGGGAGGAGCTCGAAGCGGCACCGGTGAAACCGTCGACGCAAGCCCTGCTCGACACCTTCGCGCACGCGACGGCAGATGGCTCCGCGGCCGAGGGGTTGGTCACCCTGTATGCCTATGAATCCCAGGCCGCCGAGGTGGCGGCCAGCAAGACTGCCTCACTGATGAAGCAATACGGCATGGAGCCGGGCGACGGCACGGACTTCTGGTCCGTTCACTCCGAGGCCGACGAACTGCACGGTGCCTGGGAACGGGAACTGCTCGAGCGCATCATCACGGACCCGGAGCGCGTCATCGAGGCATCGCGGCGAGCCAGCGAGGCGCTCTGGGGGTTCCTCGATGGATGTTCGGAGGCCGCCGCGTAGCGGGAATCTCTCGCGTGGTTGAGCCTGTGATAGCTTGAATCCGAGTTGACGTTTGTCGTCGTCGGACTGAGCCACAAGACGGCCCCACTCGCGGTGCGCGAACAGGCTTACCTGGTTGACTCGAGTGTCGGCCCGTGTCTGCAGCGCCTCCGCGATCGGGACCTCATCGAGAGCGGCGTCCTGCTCTCGACCTGCAACCGCACGGAACTCTATGCGCTTTGCGAAGGGGACGACGCCGAACAACACCTCCTCGACTCCTTCGGCAGCTGGCCGCATGCGCTCTCCTTTGAGACCTGGCGGCGCCACGCCTATTACCTGACCGATGACGACGCCATGCGCCACCTCTTTCGCGTGGCCGCGGGACTCGATTCGATGGTGCTCGGCGAGGCGCAGGTTCTGGGCCAGCTCCGGGAAGCGCTGACCCTGGCGCGTCGCGCCGACAGCGTGGATGGCCGGCTCCAGGTGATTTTGCAAGGCGCGCTGCGCGCTGGAAAGCGAGTGCGACACGAGACGGAATTGGGGCGACGCGCCGTATCCGTCAGCCACGCAGCCGTCACGAAAGCGATGGAGATCCTCGGGGACCTGCGCGGCCGTGGCGTCCTGTTGGTCGGCGCCGGGCCGATGAGCCAGGTCGCCCTGAACCTGTTGAAGAACCAGAAGATCGGCGCCGTCTACCTGACATCCCGCACGTTGGAACGCGCCAGCGGGCTGGTCGAGGCGGTCGGTGGGACGGCAATCGCCTTCGACGGGATCTCGGAAGTCGTCGGAGCGGTCGACGTCGTGTTGACCTCCAGCAGCGCGCAGCATCACCTCTTCGACGCCACGGACGTCGCCGCATGGCAGGAGCGGCGGGCCCACCGGCCCCTGGTGATCCTCGACCTTGCCGTGCCGCGAGACGTTGATCCGGACGTCAGCCCGATCGACGGGGTGCACCTGCTCAACATCGATGACCTTCAGACCGTGGCCATTACGAACCTGGAAGAGCGGAAGGCGGCAGTCCCTCCGGCCGAAAGCATCATCGAACGCGAGTTGGTCCTCACGAGGCGCGCCCTCGAGGCCCGCGACGCCGCGCCGACGGCGCAGGCTCTGGTTCGACGGGTCGAGGCGATGCGCGACCAGGAATTGACGCGCCACCTGGCGACCGTGACGGATCCTCGGGTGCGCGAGGCGATGCAGCACCTTGCCGCCGGCCTGACGGCGAAGTTCCTCGACGGTCCGATCCGGTCGCTCCGCGAGAGCCCGGAGCCGGCGTTGGAGACCGCGGTTCTGACGGATGCGTTCGACCTCGACCTCTGAGGCGCTCCTTGACGAAGCGCTTCGGTTGATTCCGGGCGGCGTCAACAGCCCGGTTCGCGCCTACCGGGCGGTCGGCGGCAATCCGCCATTCATGGCTCGCGGCGACGCCGCCTGGATCTGGGACGTCGATGGCCGTCGCTATCTCGACCTGGTCTCCTCCTGGGGACCGCTGATCCTCGGCCACCGGCCGAAACCGGTCCTCGAGGCACTGCGCGACCAGCTCGAGCGCGGCTGGACCTTCGGCGCGCCGACGGAGGGCGAGGTTCGGCTGGCGGCGATGGTC
>JALYYC010000128.1 GCA_030946755.1 Candidatus Dormiibacterota bacterium | reverse complement strand
GGGATGGCGGTGGCGGGCGAACTCAGCCGGGCGACCGGCCGCTGCCGTCCCGCGGTACTCGAAACGCAGGGAGCGCTGTTGCGGGCGCACGGACTGCTGGCAACCCGTCCCCGGGTGGGCCGGACCGAACTGATGTCGGCGATGCTACACGACAAGAAGTCGCGCGACGGGGTGGTCCGGTGGGTGCTGCTCCGTGATATAGGGGAACCGGAGTGGAACTGCGACGTTGCGCCGGAGCAGGTCTCCGGCGCGCTCGATAAGGTGTTGGGGGCATGAAGGTCCTCGTCTTGAACGGCCCCAACCTGAGCCGCCTCGGTCAGCGCGAGCCCGAGATCTACGGAACGAACACGCTACAGGACGTCGAGCAATTGCTGACCGAACACGGCAAGAGCGCCGGCTGCACGATCCGGTTCTTGCAGTCGAACCACGAGGGTCAATTGATCGACTGGATCGAGGCCGAAGGCCAGCAGGCGGACGCCATCATCATCAACCCGGGCGCCCTGGCGCACACGAGCTTTGCGCTCGCGGACGCTTTGCGCGGGTCCGGCAAGCCGGTCATCGAGGTGCACATCTCGAATGTGCACCGGCGCGAAGCCTTTCGGCATCAGCTGATCACCGGAGGCGCCGCCATCGGCGTTATCACCGGCCTCGGCATCGAGGGCTACGCCCTCGCGCTCGACTACCTGGCCAAAGGCTGAGACAGAAAACTCGCGCTATTAATCCAAGCGCGCTCTTCCTTCGTATGAGTAAGAAGAAAGAAAAAGACTGCATGGCTGGGTAGGTATTCCCGGTCATGAGCGTCAGGTTCAGCGGGAGGCTCCATTGGACAACCCCTTTGTCGCCATGCGTCGAAACCTGGGCATCCCCCAGGCTGAATTTGCCCGGACCCTGGGGGTCAGCCTCCCGACGCTGTGGGCGGCCGAGAAGGGGAGTACCGCCAAACCAGTATCAGTGCTGCGCGCGCTTCGCTCGATGGGCTACGACGCCCAGCGCCTGGGCGAGGATTACGCCCGCTGGCGCCTGGATCAGCGGGAATCGCAGCGATTGCGGCTGCGTCAGGACGCGGGCGCTCGCCCGGCCATGGACGTCGGCTTCCGTCGCCTCGAGACGTTTTCTGACGGCGACAGCCGGAGGCAAGGCTGACATGCGTATCAGCGTCAAGGGCCTGATCCTGGTCGCAACGGCCGCCGTTGCCCTGAGTGCCTGCGGCAGTCCGCCCGCCAACACGGCCGTTACGGTCGACAACCTGAATGTCCCGATGCACCTCTATACGGTGCTCGTCCAGTCGGCGCAGATCCGGTCGGAACGGGCCGGGCTGCAGGCGTCGCCGAGCAGTACGGCGGGTGCGGCCCGGTTACGGGCGATCGAGGCGGCGGCGCTCAAGAAGCTCGTCCGGAATGCCGCGCTGGAGGAAATGGCCAATGAGCGGCATCTTGTCGTCACGGTTGGCGAGTTGGACGCGGCGGTCAGCAAAATCGAGAAGGGAGTTGGCGGTGCGGCGGTCGTCGATCGGCAGCTGGCGCTCGATCATCTCAGCCGGCAGGACTTCAAGGATGAGCTGCGCTTCACGCTGCTCGAGCAGAAACTGAGCCTCGCCGACCCGAAGGGTTTTCCGGTCGCCCTGGCAAAAACGCTCAACCAGGCGCGGGTCACCGCCTACGTGGGTCCGTGCCAGTCCGAGCACAGCTACCCGAAGTGTGTCGCTGCTAGTTAGTGGGATGGATCCGGGCGGCCGGCGCATCGGTGGTCATCCCCATTAAACATCGATGAGCGGGGCTTGACCATGAAAAATCGATTGGAGGGAATTACCGAGGTGCTCGGGTAGACGGCCCTTCGGCGGCAGGAGTAACCCGTCTTCTGGATTGATTAGCCCGGGAGGGCAGTCACGACGATCCGTTGGGTGTCGACGAGGTTCGGCCAGCACGTGAAGAGCGTGAGCTGCGGGAGACGCGTCGGCGCTAGGATCTGCACTGCGGTCGGCGCGATGACCTTCTTTCCGTTAACGACAAAGACCTGAGGAGCCGCGCCCGGTAATGCGACCCTGATGACATCGCCGGCTCGTAGATCCTTGAGCCGCGCGAAGACGCTGCCCTCAATGTCGTCGTGGCCATAGAGGACGGTGTTGCCGGCTCCAAACGTTGCCGAGGACTGGAAATGGGTCACCGCATAGCCCCGGGCGATTGCCATGGATCCCCTGCCATCCGTACCTCGATCGTAGATCGGAGCCTCGCTGATCCCGATCGCGGGAATCGACAAGTGACCGACAACAACCTCGGAGGGGCTCTCCGGTTGGGCCGGCTGAGCCGACGCCGTGGGCTGGGCCGTGGCTTCGGAGCTTGGCGTTGGTTGGGCGGCCGCGCTCGGTGAAATTCCGGGAAGTGCATGGACCGGGCCGCTGCGGAGCCGGGTAGCCTGCTGGTGGGGACTGGGACCGACCCGTTCGATGACCGTCGCGGCACCGGCGCCGATGGACATGCCGATGACAAGCGTTGCCGCGATGAGCGGGATGGTTCGTTGCATGTATCTATCCTCCCCCCACACAGCGCGGGTATTGATGTTCCGTCTGACACGGGCCGACGTACGCGGTCACGCGTGCCGACGCGACGGCGTGAGCGAGTGCCGCATCGTACCGGGCGCCGAAGGCCTGCCGAAGTTTCTCCTCGAGGAGGCGGTAACGGAAAAAGGTCCGGAACTCAGTCCGCGATAAGCCGGCTTTGTCGAGCTGTGCCGCCAGTGGCGCCGCGCCCCCGAGGGCCGTTTCGATGCGGGTCACGGCCGCGCTCAACTCGGAATCGGTGATTGCCAACCGCCGCTCGCGGGCAAGTTGGTCGATGATCGAGTCCCGGGCAAGGGTGCGGATGGCGCGCGCCTGGATGTCGGCCAACTGACGCTTGCCGCTGGCTGATGTCAAATCCACCGGTTGTCCCTGGCTCTGCAGCGCCCGCTCCTGCGACCTGACCAGGGTCTGATACAGCGCCGGCGAAACCGGCGTGCCATTGACGGTGAGCGCGCTGCCGCCAGCCGAAGCGCCGGCGGCACCGCTCGACCCGCAGCCCGTCAGGGCGAGCGCGAGCAGAACGATTGTGAAGGGGCTCCGGAGTGCCTTCACAGCACCGTCCCCAGTGCCTGTGCCGTCAGGCCGGCCCCGGCGAGGGTGACGATCGCGGCACTGGCTACCGGTGCCAGCCGTACCCCTTGCCGGGCGACCGACGGGCGCCACCGGGCGCTGACTCGTTGGACAAACGGAAGGCCACCGGCCAACGCCAGGCCGATGCCGGTCAGCACCAGGGCCAGGCCGGCGCTAAAAGCCACGATCAGCGTCATCCCCACCAGCACCCGGTGGAGGGAGATCGCGGCCAGCAGGACGACGAGGGCCGACGGACAGGGGATCAGGCCTCCGGAGATGCCGAGGGCAATCAGGCGGCGGCCGCCGATGCGACCGGATGTGGCGAGGTGCTCGTGATCGTGGTCGTGATGATGCAGGGCGGCGCGAGCCCGATTGAGGAGCAGACCGCCACCGATCCCCAAAATGAGAACCCCCGACAGTAAGGTGAGCCATGGGTAGAGACGTTCCGGCGTGATCAAGTTCGCCGCGTAGAGCGTGATCAGACCAAGGCCAAAGACCCCCGCCGTATGCGTCGCGGTGATCGTCACCCCCAGGACGACCGCCTGGCGCCGCCGGCCACGGGTCCCGACGAGGTACCCGGCCATCACGGCCTTCCCATGCCCTGGCGACAGCGCGTGCAGCGCCCCCAGGGCGATGGCCACCAGCACGGAGAAGGCGAGAAGCCACGGTGACGGTGTCGTTTGTGTGATCAGGCCGCTGAACCGATCCTGAACGAGGCCGAAGGCGCCAGCCGATGCTGGAAGTGCCGGCAAGGCGACGCTGGCGCCGGATGGAACGAAGCCGAAGTTGGCATCGGTCACGTTGAGCGGGCTTGCCAGCATGTCCTGCGGGTACCGCCGGAGCTCATCACTGACGCTGGTGGCGGGCACCGTCGAACCCGCGAGCTGCGCGCCATGATCCGCCCGCACCACGATTTCCTTCCACCCCAGCCTGCCCGGATAATTGCCATCGCGATAGCTCGCCCGGTGCGTGCCGCGCGTGGCCGGGGCCGTCAGCAGGGCCTGCAAGCGCATGGTCTCCAGGCCGCCCTGCCCCGGCCGGAATGTCACCGATCGATCGGCCACCCGAAGGGGAACCGGGTGGCCGTCGACCGTAAAAGAGAGGGAGGCGGCGAGTTTCTGAATCGTTGCGTCGAGGTAGCTCGGGTCGTCGTTCATCCGCTGCTTCTCCTGGAAGGCCGGGATCTCGGCGAAATCGATGACGTACAGGACGTTGATCTGGGAGCCGCTGAGCTCGACACGGCTGAACCGGTTCACCGTGAAATTCCCCAGGGGATGGGCGAGGACGGGGAGCGCAAGCAGCGTGGACAGGACGGCCGCCCCGAGGAGCGCCGTCAACCAGCGCCTCACGCTTTGTTGATCCCCTTCACGTTTTTCTCTCCGGAGGCGCTGGACGGGGCGCGTGTGCGTCCCGTCCAGCC
>JALYYC010000110.1 GCA_030946755.1 Candidatus Dormiibacterota bacterium | reverse complement strand
CAGTCGGGTCAGGTCAAGAAGTAAGACCCAGCGGTTTCCCTCCCGAGCGGTCGCCCACCGGCGGCCGCTCTTTCTTTTGTTACACTTAGCCTCGCTTTCCTGCTCCGGTGCCACCTCGGCAGGTCATTTTCGGAGCAAATCCATAGGAAGGAGGGTGCTGCTTGTCGGCATATGAGTTGATGTACCTCGTCAAGCCGGAGCTTGATGATGACGCGGTTCAGCAGGAGATCGAGAAGGTCAGCCAGCTGATCCAGACCAATGGGGGCGAGGTAAAGAAGGTCACACCCTGGGGCAAGCGTCGGCTCGCCTACACGGTGAAGGACCAGCGCGAAGCTCATTACGTCGTCGCCGAGTTCGACCTCGACCAGCCGCGGGTTCAGGAGGTAGACCGTCTCCTGAAGATCTCGGACACTGTCTTCCGGCATCTGTTGGTTCGTCAGGATGAGGGAAAGTCATGAACCTGAACAAAGTGATGTTGATCGGCCGGCTCACTCGTGACCCCGAGATGCGCTACACGCCGAGCGGGGCGCCCGTGACCACCTTCTCGCTGGCCACGAACCGCTACGGGCAGGGGACCGACGGCGAGAAGAAGGAATACACCGACTACCACAACGTGGTCGCCTGGAATATCGGCAAGCGAAACCTCGCCGAAATCTGTGGCCAGTACCTCCACAAGGGTAGCCTCGTCTACATCGAGGGCCGCCTGCAGACTCGCTCCTGGGAAGGTCAGGATGGACAGAAGCGGAAGACGACCGAGATCAACGCCACCGAGGTCCAGTTCCTCGAGACCCGCCAGCAGTCACAGGCGCACACCTCGTCACCGGCCGCTGAACCGGTGGAAGCGCCGGTTGGCGCGGTAGCCACCTCCCACCCCGAAGAGCCATCCCGGGACGTCGATCCCGACGATATCCCCTTCTAGAGCATGCCGCCACCCACTGAAAAGCGCGACCGCAAGCCGCACAAGAAGGTCTGCAACTTCTGTGTCGAGAAGGTCGTCCTGATCGATTACAAGGAAGTGTCGCGACTGCGCCGCTTCATCAGTGAGCGTGGCAAGATCCTGCCGCGTCGTGTTACGGGGACCTGCGCCCGGCATCAGCGCCGGCTCGCCGTCGCGTTGAAGCGCGCCCGGCACGTGGCCCTACTTCCCTACACCGCCGACCAGCGGTAGCGCGCCGGGCGATGGCCTCGTCCGACCCGATCCTTCATTTCATGGAAGAGGCGCGATCGATCCTCAGCGGCGGCATTAGCGCCGACGCGCTCAACCGGGTTGGTGAGCTGATGTCAAGCGCAGTACGCGAGCCCGGGCTCCTTCCCGACGCGAGTCTTCGCGTCATGCACCAGAGCGACTCCTCAGCCGCCGTCCTCCAATCGGACGCCGATGGGCTGACGCTCGTGCTCGGCAAGTTTTCCCACGCGGCCGAAACCCCGGTCCACGACCACGGCGCCTGGGGAGTCGCCTGCATCGTCCGTGGCGCCGATCGATACCGTCATTACGACCCGCCGCGAGACGGTGCGGCCCCACAGATGCGTTTCGAACGGGTCCTCCGACAGGGTGACTACGTCACCTGGCTCGAGCCGCCCGACGACATCCACAGCCAGCAGGGGATCGACGAGCCGGCCCTCGAGCTGATCCTGTTTGGTAAGAACGTGATGACCATGCCTCGCCGCTATTTCGACCTCGCCACCGGTCGCGTCAGGACGGCGCTTCCGCAGTAAGGGGTTCCGTCGCCGACACCCGCGAAGCCTAAGCCGTAGATGAGAAAAAGGAACGGCAGGTCCTTTTCGGCAACGCTGATCCCACGGCGAGAGGTCTAGGCTGAAATGTCCGAAGGGCTGCCGTATACTTCGGCCTAGTTTGCGGTCCCCGCGCCTCCCGGCCGTGCTAGCGGCCGGGGTCGTCTTGCTTACGTCCCTGTCAACGGCTCGGGCCACGGCTTCAGAGCCCCTGCCGTCCGCGCCCGCCCCCTACATCATCGCCATCGACCCCGGGCATGGTGGCAGCATCACCAGCGACCCGAGCCAGCTCTGGGACCCGGGGGTCGTCAAGGGCAGCGTGATGGAAAAGGACATCACTCTTGACCTGGCGTCGCGGCTGCGGGCGCTGCTGCAGCGCGAGCGCGTACACGTTGTGCTCACCAGAACCGGGGACCAATATGTCGAGATCTCGGACCGATGGAACCGCGTGCACGCCTCCGGGGCCCGGCTGTTCATCAGCCTCCACGTCAACGCGTTCGATGGCGATCCGAGCATCAGCGGGGCGACGATCTTCTATCCGCGGCCGGACAGCCTTGCGTTTGCCCAGGCCATCGACACGGGCCTGGCGCAGTCGCTGCGCGCCTACCAGGTCGCCGACGACGGCGTGGCGCCGAAGCCCGAGCTCTGGGTCCGCTCGGATATCCCGACCGCCACGATCGAACCCGCGTACCTCACGAACCCGCGAGAGTCGTCACTGCTTCACCAGGGCGGCTTTCGCGACGCGATTGCCCAGGGCATCTTTCAGGGGTTGCTCGCCTTCGATCCACAAATCGAAGTCACCCGTTTGCAAATCGTGCATGCTGAGGCGGCCTCCGCCGCCCAGCGGCTGGCACAGTCGGCGGCCAGTGCCGACACTGCGCGAAGCACCGCCGCCACGCGGTGGGCGCTTTTGATCGGGGGCGTGCTCGGCCTCTGGATCCTGATGCGGTTTGCCACCCGCCGGCCGCCGCGGACGCGGCAGTACCGGCATCGCCCGGTTCGCCGGCGTCGGCAAGCCTCGCGCCGATTCTGAAATCGAAAGCAGGTCGCCCGGTAAACTAAAGCGCCATGAATCCAGACGCCCAACTCCGCATTCCCGGGCCGACCCCCGTGCCGACGCGCGTCCAGCGCGCCATGGAGGCCCCGATGATCAACCACCGTGGCCCCGAGTTTCGCGCGCTCCTGCCCGAACTCGAGCAGGGCCTGAAATGGGCCTTCCAAACCGAGAACGACATGTTGATCTTCCCGGGATCGGGGACCGGTGGCCTCGAGAGCGCGGTTGCCAACGTCGTCTCGCCGGGCGAACGGATCCTCGCCGTCACCATTGGCGCCTTCGGTGACCGTTTCGCCGATCTGGCCACGGCGTTCGGGGCTGACGTGGTCCGCTACACCCTTCCATGGGGAGAGGGCGCCGACCCGCAAGATCTCGATGACCTGCTCTCGCGTGAGCCCGATATTGCGACCGTCCTCATCACCCATAACGAAACCTCGACTGGAGTCACCAACCCGATGCAGGCCCTGGCGGAGGTCGTCAAGCGCCATGGCCGCCTCCTCGTTGTCGACGGGGTGAGCTCGATCGGCTCCATCGATATGCCGGTCGATGCCTGGAACGTCGACGTCGCCATCACCGCTTCGCAGAAAGGGTGGATGCTCCCCCCCGGTGTGACGATGCTGAGCGTGAGCAAAGCTGCGTGGCAACGTCAAGCGGAGTCCCGCTCGCCTCGGTTCTACTTCGACTGGGAGCGGGCGCACAAGATGCAGGTGAAGGGGATGACCTTCACCACGCCGGCGGTCGGAATCCTCTTCGGACTGCGCGAGTCGCTGCAGATGATGCGGGAGGAGGGCCTCCAGGCGATCTTCGCGCGCCACCAGCGAATCGCCGCGGCCTTCCGGGCTGCCGCCAACGCGCTCAACCTGCGCCTGCTTGCCGCCGACGGCCTGGCTTCGCCGACGGTGACCGCGATCTTCTTCCCCGAGACCATTCAGGGGGAGAAGGCGGATGCGGTGCTGAAGACCTGGCGAGACATCGGGCTGGTAGTTGGCGAGGGCCAGGGGAAGCTGTCCGGAAAGATCTTCCGGATCGGTCATCTCGGCGCTGTCTACGACGCCGATGTGGTCGCGACCGTTGAAGCGCTCGAAAAGGGTCTCGAGGCGCATGGCCACCCGGTGACCCGGGGAGCCGCCCTGGCAGCGGCGCGTCGCGCCCTGGAAAGCACACGGCCGAGCCTCGTCGCCTGATCGCGTGCCTCGGGTCCTTGTAGCCGACCCGATCTCGGAGGCAGGTCTCGAACGGCTTCGCCAGCACGCGGACGTCGACGTCCATCTGAAGCAAACACCCGCCGAGCTGCGCGATCGGATTGCGCCGTACGAGGCCCTGGTGGTCCGCAGTGAGACCCGCGTCAGCGCGGACATTATTGAGGCCGGGATTCATCTGAAAGTCATTGGTCGGGCTGGCGCGGGGGTGGACAACATCGATGTCCCGACCGCGACCCGGGCCGGCATCCTGGTCGTCAATGCGCCGTCTGGCAATACGATCGCGGCCACCGAGCACACCATGGCCATGATGCTCGCGCTGGCGCGACATCTTCCGCAGGCAGATCAAGCGGTGAAGGCCGGTCGTTGGGAGCGGTCCAAGTTTCTCGGCACCGAGTTGCGGGACAAGGTCCTCGGGGTCGTGGGACTGGGCAACATCGGCGTCGAGGTCGCGCGCCGCGCGCAAACCTTCGGCATGCACGTGATCGCGGCAGACCCGGTCGTCTCACGTGACCGGGCCGATCAGCTGAACGTCCGGCTGGTGAGCTTTGACGAGCTGATGGCCGAAGCGGACGTCGTGACCTTGCATGTGCCGCTGACGGCGGCCACCCGTCACCTGGTGAATGCCAAGACGCTCGCGGCCGTCAAGCCCGGGATGCGATTGCTTAACGTCGCGCGCGGGGGCATCGTCGACGAAGCCGCATTGCTGGAGGCGCTCAAGTCCCGACGCGTCGCCGGCGCGGCGCTCGACGTCTTCGAAACGGAGCCGCCTGGCGACAATCCCCTGTTCGCCCTGCCCCAGGTGATTACCACGCCGCATCTGGGCGCGTCCACCGAGGAGGCGCAGATCAGCGTTGCGATCGAGATCGCCGACCAGGTCATCGCCGTGCTCGAGGGGGGCCAGCCCCGTTTCGCACTCAACGCCCCGGTCGTGCTCCCCGAGGAGATGGCGTCACTCCGACCGTTTCTGCCGGTTGCGGAGGGGATCGGTCGCTTCTACGCGCAGGTCGCACGCCAGCCGGCTCGCCGCCTGCACATCGATTACGTTGGAGCGATCGCGGCCCATGACTGCTCGGTCCTGACCGCGGCGGTGTTGACCGCCTTCCTCAGCCGCTTCAGCGCCGAGCGGGTCAATCCCGTGAACGCTCGGGCGGTGGCCAGCGCCCACGGGATCGAGGTCGTCGAGCAGCGCAGCCCCCGCCCGAGTGAGTTCGCCAATCTGATCTCCCTGCACGCGATCGGCGAGCAGAGCGAGACCCGCATCGGGGGGACCCTGCTTCTGAACGAGCCGCACATCGTGACGTTCAACGACTTCCGCATCGACCTGGTGCCGACCGGATCGTTCCTCATGAGCTGGCATACGGACAAGCCGGGCATCATCGGGGCCATTGGCACGCTCCTGGGCGAAAACAACATCAACATCGCCAGCATGCAGGTGGGGCGCGACCGGCCGCGAGGCGACGCCGTCATGATCCTGAGCGTCGATGAGCCGGTCCCGGAATCGATCCAGGCACGCATCCGGGAAGTGCCCGGCATGACCGACGTTCAGTCGGTCACTCTCTAAACCTCCGGTGGCCGAGGTCCGCCCGTTTCAGGGCGTTATGTACGACCCGTCCCGCGTCGACCTGGCCCAGGTCGTCGCACCGCCCTACGACATCATCACCCCCGACGACCAGAAGCGCTACTACCGGCAGGATCCGCGCAACGTGGTGCGCCTGATCGCGGGCGAGGTCCGTCCGTCCGACGCCGGGGAGGACAACAAATACACGCGAGCGGCAGGCTTCTTCCGCGACTGGCTCCGAGACGGCATCCTCCGCCGAGAACCGGAGGCGTGCGGCTACATCTATGAAGAGCAATTCCTCGATCCGGTCCACGGGAGGCCTCACCGGCGGGTCGGAATCCTCGCCGTCGTCGAGCTCGAGCCATTCGGGACGGGCATCCTGGCACACGAGCGCACCCATGCGCGCGCCAAAGCCGACCGCCTGTCCTTGACCAGGGCAGTCGGCGCAAACCTCAGCCCGGTGTTCGCGCTCTTCCAGGACCCTGCGCACGCCGTCGCGCGCCTTGTCGAGCCGGTGATGCAGGAGCCACCACGCCTGACCATCGTCCTCGAGGGCAACGAGGAACATCGAGTCTGGGCCCTGCCGATGACTCGGTTGCGAGAGATCGCCATCGCGCTGCGAAGCTCGAGGCTCTTTATGGCCGACGGCCATCACCGCTACGAGACGGCCCTGAACTACCGCAACCGGCTTCGTAGCGAGAACCCGGAAGCCCCGTCCGACGCCGCCTTCAACTTTGTCCTGATGCTGCTGGTCGATGCCGATGATCCCGGTCTGATGATTCTTCCCACCCATCGACTGCTGCGGGACCTGGAAGGCTTTGACGGCCATCGCCTCCTGCGAGAGCTGGCCGAGGCCGGGCCGGTCAAGCGCTACGGTGATCGCGCCGCCCTGCTCCTGGCGATGCAGCATGACGGACAGCATCGAGTCGGGATTGCCCTTCCGGACGGGACGCATGCCACCGTCGATCTGGCGGACCCGGCGGATCTGGACGACCCGGTGGCACGACTCGACGTCTCGCTGCTCCACCGCGAGATCCTGGAGAAACATCTCGGCCTCGGGGAGAAGATGCTCGACGAGGAGCGCTACCTGACCTACTCCCGGGACCCGGACTTCGTGCTGGACGAGGTCGCGGCCGGGCACGCGCAGGCGGCGTTCCTCCTGCGTGCGCCGGCAGTTTTGGATGTGGTGGCCGTTGCCGGGGCGGGCCGCGTGATGCCCCAGAAATCGACCTATTTCTACCCGAAACCCCTGTCCGGGATCGTGTTCAACCCGCTCGATCCATCGATCCGGATCCCACCGGCCTGACCGGTTCAGGAGAGCTGGCAGGATGCATTTGATCCGTTGGCTTGTTTCATTTTCGTGAGCCGAATTGGCTTGCTCCCCGAATACAGCTTGG
>JALYYC010000108.1 GCA_030946755.1 Candidatus Dormiibacterota bacterium | reverse complement strand
TGCTGCGCCGACCGGGTCCACGACACGTCGGTCTGCATCGCATTCGTCTGCAGCCGGCGCCAGAGGCTCGGCTGGCGGAAGGTCTCGAGCGCCCGGACCACCTGGGCGTACAGGTCCCAGTGGTCGTAGGCCTCGAAGACGAATCCATTGCCGGTCTGGGCCACCGGGTCCCAGTCGTCGACGGTGTCGGCGAGTCCCCCGGTCGCCCGCACGATCGGGATGGTGCCGTACCGAAGACTGATCAACTGGCCCAGTCCACAGGGCTCGAAGCGCGACGGCATCAGGAAGGCATCGGCCCCGGCGTAGATCCGCTGGGCGAGCACCGGGCGAAACCCGATCGTGGCCGAGGCCTTGTCCCGGTTGTCCCGGGCCAGCGTCCGGAACATCTCCTCGTATCGGGGGTCGCCGGCTCCGAGCACGACGAACTGGAGCCGGAGCCGCATCAGGCCCCAGAGAATGTTCGAGATCAGGTCAAGCCCCTTCTGGTCGTACAGGCGGGAGATCAGTCCCAGAACCATGACGCCGGGATCCTCCGGCAGTCCGAGCTCGTGCTGCAGCGCCAGCTTGTTCTCGACCTTGCGCTCGATCGACCCGAGGTCGTAGCGTGCCTGGATCATCGGATCGGTGGCCGGGTTGAAGACCTCGTCGTCGATGCCGTTGCGGATCCCCTGCAGCTTTCCCTTGAACAGGCGGAGCAACGGATCCATCCCCTCCCCGAACTCCGGGGTCAGGATCTCCTGCGCATAGCGCTCGCTCACGGTGTTGACGGCGTCGCTGAAATGGATGCCGCGGCCGAGCAGGTTCACAATGTCGTCCAGGCCGGGCGCTCCCGTCTTGATCAACCCCCACTGGTCGAGGCCGGCCAGGTGCAGCGTGCCGTACCCGTAGGCGCCCTGGAAGGCCAGGTTGTGGATCGTCAGGGCGGTCGCGATCTCGGCATACAAGGGATCATTTCGATAGAGACGGGCCAGCATGTTCGGGATGACCGCCGTGTGCCAGTCATTGACGTGGATCACGTCCGGCTTGAAGTCGAGCGGCCGCAGCATTTCGAGCGCGGCCCGGCTGAAGTAGATGAACCGAGCGTCGTCGTCCCAGAAGCCGTACATGCCTTCGCGGCCGAAGAACTGCTGATTCTCGATCAGGTAGACGGGGATGTCCGCGCCGATGCGGCCGGCGAACACGTTCGCCGGCACCGGTTGGTGCGCCAGCGGCACCGCGAGGTTGCTGAGGACGCGCGTCAGCTGGAACTTGTCGGCGTCGATCGTCCCGTACCTGGGCATCACGACCCGAACGTCGTGGCCGAGCGCGCGGAGCGCCTTCGGCAGGGCGCCGGCGACGTCGGCGAGGCCGCCCACCTTGGCGAAGGGCGCGACCTCGGCGCTGACGAACAGGATGCGGAGGGGGCGGTCGGACGGGACCCCTTCGGGGGCAGGCCGCACCGTGATCGAGCCGCTCGGGGGCAACTGCTCCAGCGGCTTGCCGGCGGCATCGTTGATCACGGCGATCATCTCCACGGCCTGGCCGGGGTCCGGCTGCAGGGCGCTGAGTGGTACTGCGAAGGCCAGCTCAGGACCGGCGTGCGCCTGCCCGCTCCAGAGCGCCGGGTCAGGGGCGCCCGCATCGTGTCGGGCGAGCTCGAGCGACACCGCCCCTCCAGCCCGCCTCGCCCGCAAGACCACCGAGGGGGTGGAGGCCGCGCCGTTCGCCTTAGCGTCGGTGTAGAAGAGGATCCGCAGGTCCAGGTCACCGTCGCGCAGCGTGTCGAAGCGCAGATAGAGGTTGCTCCGATCGTGACCGAACCAGATCCGTCGCACGGCCCCGCGCGGCGGGTGCATCGCCCCGAACAGGGCGGTGACGTCGACGTATCCGGCGGCGTCCCACTCCCGATCGTCCAGCACCCCGTTCAGCCGAGGCGTGATCAGGCGATCGGGCCGCTTCCAGCCGCCCTGTTGCCCTTCCCGCAGGATCGGATGAAAGAGCGCCGTCGGCGGGTCCTGACCCAGTGCCGTATAGATGTTGCGGAGGTGGAGCCGGAACAGGTTGTCCCAGATGACGTCCATCCCCGAGTCGTGCGAGCGGCCGAACCACCAGAACCAGTCGCTCCCCTCGGCAATCAGGACCTCGCGGCGGGCGATCGCCCGCTGGGACTCGGAGGCCGCGCGATCGTCGGCGAGCGTCTGGCGCGCCCCGGCCAGCAGGTCCCAGGCCGCATTGTGCTCCGGATCGCCCACCCAGGTGTCCAGCGTTCCCTCGATCCACGATCCCGGCTGCACGCCTGGCAGCGACGCACGCGTTGGGAAGCTGGACAGAAACTCCGACACCGTGACCGTCGTCAGGTCGGGCTCAGCGCTCAGCCGCGCGTAGAGCGCGCGCAGAAAGTGGTTGCCGTTTGCCTCGTAGTTGTCCCAGCAGTTCTCTCCGTCAAGCGCGATCACGGCCAGCAGGGGCTTGCCCGCCTGCTGGTGCCGCCCGATCGCCCGCAGGCGTTCGACCAGGTCCGAGGCGCCATCGTCGGGTGCGAGATTCTGGTAGTCGAAGCCGATCAGATTCGAGAGCCGTGCATCGCGGAAGACGAGGTCGACCGGTCCGGCGCCGCGATCGACCCGATACGGCTGGTAGAGGGCATCGGGACGCATCGACATCCCCTCCCCATCGCGATGGATGGTCGCATGGCTCGCCCGAGCGAGCAGGCCCTCATCCGACACGGCCCAGGTAAACCCGGCCTCGCCGATGAGCGCCAGCGCCTCGTCGCTGATGGCCTGCTCGGGCGGCCAGACGCCGCGAGGCCGGTGGCCAAAACGCTCCTGGTGCGACGCGACCCCGAGCCGGAGTTGCTCGGCCGCATCCTCCGGATGCTTGAAGGGCAAGCGCGGCAGCGGCATGTCGGGCTGCGATCCCCTGGCACTCGCGATGTCGGCGAGCAGCGGCAGGATCGGGTGGTAGTAGGGCGTCGTAATCAGTTCGGCCTGCCCTCGGTCCTGGACCTCTCGATACTTTGGCAGCACCTTCCGGATCAGGTCCATCTGCGCCCGGATGACCGGCTCCTTGTCGTCGTCGGAAAAATTCCGGCCCCTGCGAACGAGGTCGCCCAGGTCGCGCTCGGCTTCGACCACCTCCGGGCCCAGCCACGAAAGGTTGAACCAGACCTGGAGGTCCCGCAGCTCCGCATCGCTGAACAATCGGGCCAGCTCCGCCGAGTCGCGTGACCAGGAGTCTTCCCGTTTGCGCACCAGCTCCAGGTAGCGGGGGTATTGCCGGACGCGCCGGATCTGGCTCGACTCGGTCATCCAGCGGGCGATGAAGGCACGCTCCTCGCCGTTCAGGTCGGCAACGGGTCGCCGCGAAAGCTCCAGGTAAATGTCGTGGACCGGCCCGTCCGCGTAATGCTGGATCTGCTCGGTCAGCGACGGCACCAGGTTGAAGGTCTGCTTGATCGCCGGGTACTGGTCGAGCAGCGCCGGCATCTTGTAGTAGTCCTTGGCGCAGCGCAGCCGGACCCATGGCAGCAACACCCTGCCATCGAGGTCGTCCCGGTAGTACGGCTGGTGCATGTGCCAGACGAAGGCGACATGCAGGGGGCGCGCCACGGGCGGGAATTCTACAAGGAGGCGGTTTCTCAGCCGGCGAGGCGGGCTTGGTCCGGCGCCGAGGCGTGAAACACATGGCGGAGTCGCGGTGAGTACTCGAGGACGATCCGGTCGCCCGGCCGGAAATGCTCGAAGGTCGCGCGCGTGACCCGAAAGGATTCCGCCCACAGGGTCTTCGTCATCGCCCGGTTCCCAGCCTGCACCGCGATGTGATAGCTCCGGCCGAACATGCCGATGTCCCGGCGCATCCCCACGACCTCACCCGTCATGGAGGAACGGCGGGCGAGGAGATCCGCGCCTCCCCGCAGGAGCACGACGAGGCCAAGCGGGACGAGCACGCTCGAGCTCCCGACCGTGATCACGACGAGATAGGCCAGCAGGGGATTGACGGTAGGTGCCAGGAAGATATCGACGAACCGCGACCGGACCGCGATCAGGGCGACTCCCCCCAGCAGGATGGACGCGAGCCCGGTGCAGGTGGCCAGCCAGGGTGGCTCGCCGCGGCAAATCGACCACAAGTACCACTTGACGCGAGGACGCATCGGGCGGCCGTCCGGCCCGACGGCGATCCGCAGCTGCCCCCATGGCATCGAGCCGCCGACCATGCGGAGAAGGAGGGTCGCCCCGATCGCCACGGCGACCAGCGACAGGTGGATGACGGCAGGAAAGGGAGGCACCCCAGGGATATAACCGGGCCTGCGGATCGTCCTTGCAGCGGCCGAATACGGATCGTATTCGAATCTAACACGATTTGTAACGGGCTAGGCCGCTCCGGCGTCACTAAGATAGGGCAGTCCAATGGCCGTCAAGTACGCCGATCTCCCGCGCAACGCCGACGAGCGAACCACGCTCCTGCAGTTTCTCGAATGGCAGCGAGCCACCCTGGCGCGGAAATGCGAAGGCCTGACTGACGACCAGCTCCGCGTCAAATCGGCGGAGCCCTCCACGCTCTCGTTGCTCGGCCTCGTCCGTCACCTTGCCGAGGTCGAGCGCGGTTGGTTCCGTCGAACCCTGGCATCGGAGGACGTTTCCGACCAGTTCATCACGGACGCCGACCCCGATGGCGACTTCAACGACCTGGATAGCGCTCCCGTCGAGGCCGTGTTCGCGGCCTGGCGTGCCGAGTGCGAGCGAGCCCGCCAGATCGTCGCGACCCGGCAGCTCGACGACACCGGCCGGCAGCGGTCAGGCAAGGCCGTGTCCATGCGATGGATCCTGGTCCATATGATCGAGGAGTATTCCCGGCACAACGGCCATGCCGACCTCCTTCGCGAGCGGATCGACGGCGCCACGGGCTACGACTGACGCTCGGTCGACGTTGACGGGTTAGGCGCCGGCCCTCGAACTCGTGTACTGCCGGACTTTGTCGCGGAGCTTCGGCAGCGGGTCGGTCTTGAGGAAATACTCGTCGCAGCCGGCCTTGCGGGCATCCTCGGGGGTCGCCATGCCCGCCGTGTAGACGATCACCTTGCAGTCGGGGGACAGCTTGC
>JALYYC010000107.1 GCA_030946755.1 Candidatus Dormiibacterota bacterium | reverse complement strand
GCATACATCGGCGTTAATGAATGTCAAGACACACGCGTTTCCGTACGGACGGGCCGCTGCTACGCTGGCCGCATGCGCGCTCGCCTGGCAACGACCGAGGATCGCTCCCAGTTGATTGGGCTGGTCGAGGGCTATTTTGATTTCTATCAAACCCCGTTTCCCGGAGCGGCTCAGATCGGCGCGCTGCTCGCCGCCGCACGGCGCTACGCCGCTGAGTCCGGTTACGCCCGTCTCGATTGGGTCACCGGCGCTGACAATCTGGCCGCGCAGCGCTTCTACGACCGTCACGGCGGGCGGCGAGGACCCTGGATCTCGTACAGCCTGCCCGTTCGATAGCCGGCGCTCCCGTGGCGCACGGCAAGCCCTTCCGACCCGTGGCGTTACACCGTGTTGGGATGCTGAACCGGAGCCTGTCGCCAATTCGCGGAACCGCCGCCTTCTATGCGACCGCCATAGCCATCTCCTGGAGCTGCTGGCTCCCGGTCGCCGCTGTTGACCACGGCCTGCTGAGTCTGCCAAGCGGGCTCGCCGAGACGCTGGTCATCGTCGGCGGCTTCGGGCCCCTCTTCGCGGCGCTGGCCATGATGGCTCGAAACTCGGGGCCCCGGGGCATCCCGGCCCTCCTCGGCCACATCCTGCGCTGGCGTGTCTCGGTTCGCTGGTACGTCGCGGCCCTTGTCCTCCCCGCCGCGTTCCGATTCGCGGTGTTGGGGATGCATGTCGCCAACCATGGGACCGTCCCAGGTATCGGAGACCTGGGCCATTGGCTCGCCCTCCCCCTCACGTTTGTCTTCGTCCTTCTCCTCGGCGGCCCCCTTGGGGAGGAGCTGGGGTGGCGTGGCTTCATGCAACCTCGCCTCCAGACGGCGATGGGCATGCTCCCGGCGTCCGTGGTGATCGGCGTCGCCTCCGCCCTCTGGCATCTCCCGCTCTTTTTGATTCCGAGCACCGCACAGAGCCACCTCCCACTCGTGCTGTTCGTCATCCGGACGGTAGCGCTGTCGATCATCCTCGGATGGCTGTGGAACCGAAGCAACCGGAGCCTCCTCGTAATCCTGCTGTTCCATGCCTCGTTGAATACCTGGCCGAACACGGTATTCATCCTCGAAGAGCAGGGCGCACTCGGCCCCTACCTCACCACGACCATCCTCTACGTCGGCTGGGCCTGCTTGCTATGGATTTTCGGCCAGTTGTCGGACCGATGGTCGGTGCTCAAGCCGAGGCAGCGGACCGCGGAAGCCGCCGCCTGATCGGGGTCGCGACCGGCCAGCGGACGTGCGGCTAGGCCGTCTTTCGCTTCCGGCGAGCGGCAGGCCGTGGCTTCGGGGTCGATTCCAGGCGGGCCTGTTTGACGCTCGCCTGGAGCGCCGCCATCAACTCCTCGACGCCCGACCCGGCACTCATTGCCGCGGCGGGCCGTGCCGACGGAGCGCGCCCCTCGATCAGCGCCGCGACTCGACTGCGATATTCGTCCGGGTACTTTTCCAGTTCGAAGGGGCCTGACAGAGTGTCGACCAGCAACATGGCCATCTCTCGCTCCCGTTTCGTGAGGTCGGTCACCGGCCGAGGCTCCAATTGCGCCCGTGGTCGGACCTCATCAGCGAAGTACAGCGTGTGGAGCACCATCAGGGTGCCGGTCGCCCGCACGGCAGCCAGATACCGCTTGCGACGAAGCACAAACCAGCAGATCGCCACCTTGCCCGTCTCGCGCATCGCCTCGACCAGCAAGGCATATGGACGCGCATGGTCCCGGTCGGGAACCGCGTAGTAGCTTCGGTCAAGGTACACGGGATCCACCGCCGAACCGTCAACGAACTGCTGAATGTCAATCGTTCGTGTCTGCTCCGGAGCGAGCTCGGCGAGGTCCTCCGGCTCGACCGTGACATAGCGATCCGGTGCAATCTCGAAGCCTCGGACCACGTCCGAGCGTGGGACCGCGACCGCCGCGGCGACGACTCCTTGCGGGGCATCCTGCCCGGACCGCTCCTGGACCCCGGAGCCGGTCACCTCGCGCCGCGCTGGAGTCCACTCCGCGTCAACCCGGGATGACGGAGGAGCTTCCACGGGAGCCACCCGCTGGTGCCGGATGCGATGCCCGCTCTGCCGGTCGATCTCGTGAAACCGGACGTCTTTTCGCCGGGTTGCCGGGTAGAGCCGGACCGGCACGCTGACCAGGCCGAAGCTGATCGTCCCGCTCCAGATTGCCTGTGGCATCTCCTGTGATTATGCCCGGTAGCCGTCCAGCGGTCCGGGCATCGCGCGCTCGGCCTCCCGGGTCAGCCGCTCCTCGTTGATACGCAGGAAGACGATCGTGCCGACGATGGCAATGGCGCCGACCGCGATCAGGACAAAGTCCACCGGTTTCGACAGCGTTGTGATTTTGTTACCCAGCAGGTACGCGGCAACCCCGTAGAACGTCGACCACAGGATGCCGCCCGCAGCGTTGTAGAAGAGAAAGCGGCGCCAGTGCATCAGATTCACGCCGGCCAGGAAGGCGGCAAACGTTCGAAGGATCGAGACGAAACGGCCGAAGAAGACGACCTTCGAGCCGTGCTTACGGAACAGGTACTGGCCGAGCTTCAGCCTGGGCTCCTCGAGCCGGATGTACTTGCCGTAGCGGCGGAGTAGCCGGTAACCCCCAACGCGCCCGATCGCGTAGCCGATGTTGTCGCCGAGGATCGCCCCCGCGGCCGCCGCCACGATCACCAGAAGGATGCTCAGCCGGTGCGTGGTGCCGGCATAGATGCCCGCCGTGACGAGCATCGTCTCGCCCGGGAACGGAATGCCGATGCTTTCGATCCCAACGAAGAGAAACACGGCGAGGTAGCCGTAGTTCGATAGCAGGGTGTCGAGATGGCTGGTGACAAACTGAAACACGATTGCTCCTCCGCCTCAGCGACCCGGTGACCGGACGCCCACCTCGTCCAGATGCTGGTCGAGGTCGGCCGGGTCATCGTATACGCGGTACGCGCCGGCCTGCTGCAGTTCCTCCCGTCCATAGCCGCCCGACAGCACGCCGACGCCCAACGCGCGGGCACGCTGCGCCGCCAGCAGATCCCAGACGCTGTCGCCGACCACGATCGAGTGGGTGATCTCGACGCCCAAACGCTCGGCCGCCGCGAGGAAGAGATCCGGATCAGGCTTGGCGTGTTGGACATCGTCGCGAGTGATCACCACCGGGACCGGGACCCCGAGCAGGTCGATCGTGGCGCTTGCCGTCTTCACGCTGCCACTGGTGGCGATCGCCCACGGGATCCCGAAGTCGGTGAGCCGCCTCAACAACTGGGAGGCGCCCGGAAGGGGCCGAATCTGACTCTGCCGGCGCACATAAGCGTTGGCGTGCAGATCGCGCAAGTTGCGAATCTCCTCGGGTGTCAGGGTGACGCCCGTTTCTCGGATCAGCGCATTGACGAAGAGGCCACCGCTCATGCCGATCCGGCGGTGGATGCGCCAGACAGAAAGCTCGATCCGGGCCTCCTCGAGCGCATCTCGCCAGGCGAGCACGTGCTGGTACACGCTGTCGACCAGGGTCCCGTCGAGATCAAACAGGAGGGCCGGACGTTCGTACTTACGGTCGGCCATCGGGCTCAAGTGTGGCAGGAGCCGACGGCTCCTCGTACGGAGTGCTCGACAAGCACCCACACGAGCCGGACATCCAGACCCTGCTGCGGATCTGCAATGTCTGCAACGTGCCACTGGCGACGAACGTCGCGACCGCGGACGCCCTGATCGGGTCACCATTGCTGACCAGTCTGCGCCAGGCAAGCTGAACCGAAGCTAAACGGAGGGTCGCGGTCGCCAGCTAAGCAGCCTTGGTCGGGCACATGACCGCGAAGTCGGCGCCGAGACGGGAGTAGTTCTGGACCCACTGCTGATTCCATGCGCGGTCGGCGGCCGACTGGTCCGATCGGCGCGCCCATTGGTCGTGAATCTGACCTGCCGTCTGGAACCAGTCGA
>JALYYC010000105.1 GCA_030946755.1 Candidatus Dormiibacterota bacterium | reverse complement strand
GGCCCACACCGTGATGGACCTCGCCCGGACGCTGCTTCGCGTGGCGGAACGCGACCTGGCTCCCCAGACGCCGGGCCGCTACCGGCTGGGCGACCCGCGACACGTGGTCCCGGACGTGAGCCGGATCAAGGCGGCCGGCTGGGAGGCGCAATCGGGGCTCGAGGCGATGGCGCGCGCCTACTGGCAATGGCTGAACGAACAGCCGAACCTGGATTCCTATTTTGAGGGCGCGGAGCACCTGATGGAACGGACCGGCACTGTGCGTCCCGCCCGATGACGCCTGGGTCCGGGAAGCGGTTCGAGATCCGGTACTCGACGCAGCGGTGGAGCGACGGGAAGTGGTTCTACGGCAGCTTCCTCGTGATCCTCGCCGGGCTCACGGCCTTCAAGATCCTCCAGCACCAGTCGATGTTGGACTTCATCCCGGCGCTGGTCCTCGACGCGGCCGTCCTGCTCGCCCTTTACCTGATGCGGCTCGTCTCCTACGTGGATGTCGGTCCCGACAGCCTGCAGGTGCGATACATTTTCCGGCGCATGACGCTGCCCTACACCGGACTCTCGAAGATCCGGCGCCAGGCGCTCGATGTGGCCTTCGCCCCGGCGGAACGCCGGCGGTTCGTGAACCGATTCGTCCGGCGTCTCGGGCGCGAACCCGCTGCCTACGTGCGGCTCGACCGGCGCCAGGCGGACCTGCTTGCCGAATCGGAACGCCGCCTCGGTCCACGGTTCGTCGCCGGACCCGACATCGTTCTTCCCCTGGTTGACGTCGACGCCTTCATCGCCGAGATGAAGGGGAAACTGCGCGGCAATTGATCAAAACCGCTTCCCGCTCCGCCGCGGCCTGGTGGCGGATCGATCGGACTGACCTCTACTGGCTCCTGGCGCTGACGATCGTGGCCGGCATCCTGCGATTCGGCAGCCCGATCTTCCTTGACGTCCTTGCACATCCCGGCTCGGGCGCGCCGATCACCGCGTGGGGGATCTGGCATTCGTACCAGGATCCCCAGCTGCCGGGGCTGGGCAAGCCGAACGACATCGCGCCCAACTCGCCCTTTGTCTTCGACGAGCTCTACTTCGCCAACGACGCCCATAGTGACCTGCTGGGCAAGGATTATTTCGACCCCGAGCCGCCGCTCGCCAAGCTGATCATTGCGGTCGGGGAGAAGCTGTTCGGCTTCAACTCGTTCGGATGGCGCGTCATGCCGGCGCTGTTCGGGACCGCGCTGATCCCGCTGATGTACCTGCTCGCCCGGCAACTGCTGCCGGTGCGCTTCTTCGCGATCGCCGCCGCGACGCTGGCCGCCTTCGACGGCATGACCTTCGTCGAGGCGCGGACCGCGGTGATCGACATCATCCCGATCACGTTCGCGGTGGCGGCGTACGTGCTCTTCCTGGCGCACCTGCGTGCCGACACGCCTGTCCGTCAGCGATGGACGATCGTGTTGACCGCGCTCCTGCTCGGGCTCGCGCTCGCCTCCAAGTGGACGACGCTGGCCGCTTACGGGACCATCATCCTGTTGCTGGCGGGGCGGTTGATCCTGCGCGTCACGCGATACGACCGGCGCACCGCGGCGGTCGCGATCCTGAGCCTGGCGTTTCTCCCCGTGCTCGTCTACACCATCAGCTTCATCCGCTATCTGACGATCATCCACGGCATCACGAGCCTGCCCCAGCCGCCGCTGGGCTTCGCGCCCTTTCACGTCGACCTCGGTCGCGCGTGGACCGATCTCGCGGAGTGGCACCGGCAGACGTGGCTCTATCACATCAATCTCAAGGCCGACCACATCTTCTATAGCCCCTGGTGGTCATGGCCCTTCGACTTCCGCCCCGTCGTCTACTACGCGCAGAGCCAGGGGCTCGGCATCGACCAGGCCAGCGGCACCGCGCTGACGGCGGAGATCTTCAACCTGGGGAATCCACTTACCTGGTGGGGCGGCAGCCTCGCCATCATCGGCCTGGCGATCAGCCTGCCGCGCCTGCTCCGCCACCGCGATGACGAACGCCTCTGGCCCGTCGTCTTCATCCTGGTCGCTTTTTTTGCCGCCTGGTTGCCCTTTGCCAGGGTCCCGCGAGGGTTGTTTCTCTATCACATGCTCGGCGGTCTGCCATTCATGTTCCTGGCGCTGGCCCTGGGGCTGACGACCATCGGGTCACTGCGAGGGTCGTGGCCGGGCATCGCGATGCGGCTCAACGGTGTGGTTCCGGCCATCGCCTACCTCGTGATGGTGGTGCTCTTCTTCCTCTACTTCTATCCACTCTGGACCGGGCTGCCGGTGACCTCCGACGCGCTCAACAGCCACGTCTGGTTCGTCCTAAAGAAGCCACTCCCCAACTGGTGCCTTTGCTACTGGAACTCCCCGGGCTAGCGCTCGTCCTCGCGGTCCTCGTCCTCGGCCTCGGCCTGGCATCCGGCGGGCCGCCCTGGCTCTTCCTCGGCGAGCGTGTGGTGATCGGCCTGGTGGTGAGCGTGGTGCTCGTCACCGTCGTCGGCTACCTGCTGGCGCTCTTCATTGGCCTCAGTGTTCTCGTCGTGCTGATCCTGACGGTCGCCGCCCTCGCCGCCGGGGCGTTCATCCTCTATCGCCACTGGTCACGGCTGCGCGCCGACGTGCAATCGACCCGATCCATCGGGCTGGCGATCAGCATTGGCGTCCTGGGCATCATCGTTGGCTACCTCTTCGTTCGGGCGATCAGCGTCGCGCCCGAGGGCTGGCTGGCGCAGTACAACAACACCTGGTCCGACTGGTCGTTCCATGCGAGCTACGCCACGGCCTTCGTCTTCGGCAACAATCTCCCGCCGCAGAACCCGATCTTTGCCGGCACGCCGTTCCGCTATCCGTTTGCCCCGGACTTCGCCAGCGCGCTGCTGATCGCGGGTGGCTGGAGCATTCCGGCGGCCCTCATCTGGCCCAGCTGGGCGATGAGCATGCTGGCCCTGGCGGGGCTGGTCCTCTGGGCGCGCCGACTGACCGGCTCGGTCGCGGCCGGGGTGATTGCCGTGACGCTGACGCTGCTCGGCGGCGGTCTCGGCTTCTGGTTCTTCTTCGGCGACGCCGCGCGCCTCGGGTTGCTCAACGCCCTCGCGCACATCCCCCGGACCTACGACCGCTTCGACCCGCCGGTGAACATCCAGTGGTACAACCCGATCCTGTCCTACTGGTTGCCGCAGCGATCCTTCGTTTTCGGCGTCGCGATCTTTCTGACCGCGATGTTGCTCCTCACCCCGGCCCTGCAGTCGACGCCGATGGGGCGATGGCGCCAGACGATCGAGGACATCCGCCGCTCATGGCGTCACTGGTCACTGAAGAGCACCCCGGTCGCCTTTCTTACCGCCGGTGCGCTGGCGGGATCGCTGCCACTCTTCCACGTCCACAGCCTGCTCGCGCTGGGGATCGTGACGCTGACCTGGGCGATTCTCTTTCCCCGGCCCGCGTGGATCGGGTTCTTCGCCGTGATGTTTCTCCTCGCGGTGCCGCGCCTGCTGATGGCGGTCCCCGGCGACCCGGGGGCGCCCCCTGAGCATCAGTACCCGCGCCTGCTGATCGGGTGGCTGTCGGGACAGGACTTCCCGGCCTGGTTCTGGTTGAAGAATACGGGACTCTTCTGGCCGCTTCTCCTTGCGGCGCTGCTGAGCCCGCTTGCGCTGCGCGGTCGCGCCCGACTCCTGCTGGCGCCATTCGTGCTGGTCTTCCTCGCCGGCAACCTGGTCAAGTTCCAACCCTGGGACTGGGACAACACCAAGATCCTTGTCTTCTGGTACCTCGGCAGCGCCGTGGCGGTGGGCGCCGTGCTGGTGCGGGTCTTCCGGTCGGGCATCGCCGGCGCGGTCGGCGCCGCCGCCATCTGGCTGACGCTGGTGGCGTCGGGCCTGCTGTCCATGCTGCAGTTCCTGCCGCCGCAGGGACCGAGCTACGTCTGGTTCAGCACCGAGGAAGTGCGCCTGGCCGAGCAGATCCGGAGCGCGACGCCCCCGCATGCGGTCTTCGTGACCGGCGAGCAGCCCAACAACCCGGTCGCCGACCTGGCCGGCCGAGCGGTCTTGATGAGCTATCCCGGCTGGCTCTGGAGCTACGGGATCAACTACACGCAGCGGGAGGCTGATATCGCGCGCATCTACCGGGGCGATCCGGCCGCCCTCGACCTGTTGCACCACTACCACGCCGACTACGTGCTCGTCGGCCCGAACGAGGTCAGTGTCCTGCACGCAAACGTCGATTATTTCAACACCCGGTTCCCGGTGCTGCTGAAGACCGCGACCTACACCGTTTACCGCGTTCCCGCCGGGTAACATTGATGACGTGCTGACCCGCTTTGTGATCCACGTTGCGGCCCTGCTCTTCGTCTTCTACGTCATCTGGCATCTGCACGCGAGCGTGCTCGGCGCCGCGGTCGTGATGGCCCTCATCCTCGCCGTGATCAACGCGGTGATCCGGCCGGTGCTGCTGATCCTGACCCTCCCCGTGACCATCCTCACGCTCGGGTTATTCATCGTCATCTTGAACGCGCTGCTCTTTGCGCTCTCGCTGGCCATTCTGGTCGGGATCATGCATCTCGACATCGTCCTCAGCTTCGGGCAGATCGTGATCGGTTACCTCGTCTACGTCATCATCAGCACGGTCCTGACGCGCCTCGTTCGATAGGGCCGGATGCAGTTGGTCAGCCAGGGCATCGACCGCAAGTATGAAACCTTCATGCCAAGGCAGGTCTCCGAATTGACGAGGTGGCTTCGCGGCACCGCGGGCTAGGTTACGGGTTGGCGTTCGCTCTAATTCAAAACGTATTTGCTGAGTACAGGTGGTTTTTGCGCCCCAAGAGTCTCGGATCGCCGATCCCATCTCACCTTAACCGTGCCGGCCACGGGGCCCGCGGCGAGTACCGCGGCTGCTCGCCCGCTGAACTGGAAACGCCTCATGAGCAAAAGCCATGAGCTTGCCTGGCTGCCTGCTGTGCGGCGTTGTATCCAGCCCAACCGCCGTCCGTTTCCTGACGGTGGCAGAGCAGCCGACGGAGCTCATTCTGCTGTAGCGGGTCGATTCGCGGTAAGGCGTTGAACAAGTCCGGAACCGCGTCGTCCGACAAACCCGCCAGGTATTCGGGATCCAGGACGTGGTGTGCGCTGCTCTGAGTCACGTTTAGGCGCAC
>JALYYC010000104.1 GCA_030946755.1 Candidatus Dormiibacterota bacterium | reverse complement strand
TAAAGCTCGCCTGCGGCGCATGTCGGCCTGCGCAGGCGCAGTCCGACGGTTTTATGAGGATGCCGACCCGGGGGTGGGCAAAAAGAAAAACGGGCGGCCCGAAGGCCGCCCGTTCCCAATGAAAGTCGCCGGGCTAGTTGTAGACGCAGGCGGCGCCGGCCAGTACGCCATGTACCGTGCCGTTGCCGAACGAGGTCGTTGGCGGGTTGCCTTCGTAGGTGAAGGTCTCCGTGGCTTGCGGTGCCTGGTGGAGAAGGTTGGCGGTCAGCAGCTTGGTGACGGCGACGCCGTCTCCGTTCGCGGGAGTGGCCGTATCGCCGGTCACCGCCGCATCCGGGTAGACGCCCTTGCTGTTGTAGTAGAGGTCGGCGGCGGACTGGATGGTCGCGCCGTCCGTCTTCATGGCGTTGCAGGCCGCGCTGGCGCTCACGCCCGAAATGTTGAAGAGCACGATGGCGGCAAGGATGCCGAGGATGGCGATGACAACGAGAAGTTCGACGAGGGTGAATCCTTCCTGGTTGCGCTTCCGCGCTTCTGCGAGTCTTTGCATAATCATATTGGCGATTACCTCCTTAGGCATGTCGACTGTAAGGTCGTAACCTTGCGGATTCTGTGAAGGTTCTTTCAGCGCAGTAGCAGCTGGGTGACACCCAGGAAAAGGGCGCCGACCGTCAGCACGACCACCGCGATAAAGATGAGTTGACGCCGACCACGACGCGGCGCAGGCGATGGCCCGGAGAAATCCACAGCGATCTGCGGCGTGTTATCAGGCCGCGACACGGGCGTCACCCCCTTGCGACGGAATCAGGCGGGCCCGCCAGGTTGCCTGCTTGAGCAGCCCGATGCCCGCCAGGTGCGCCTGCCAGGGGAAGTCCGCGGGACAGGTCACGCGTGACACCGGCAGCCGGACCGCGAAGTCGAGGCGGCGCTGCATCCGTCCCAGGCCGTCCTCGACGAAGGCGAACCGTCCCGCGACACAGAGCGGGGTGGTCGGACCGATCTTGGCATCGGCGGCAACCGTGCGCATGAACCGGACGAGGGCGTTGAGCGAGAACGCCAGCTCGTCGAGCTGGGCGTCGACTTCCTCGGCAGGAGCGTCCAGCAGGAAGGTCCGAAAAAAGCGGGGCCGCCCGCCGACCATCAGGACCAGGGTCGCCTCCGAGGAGCCCCACTCGAGGACCAGCCCGTCGCTCGCGCCCATGCCGCGGGCCAATGCCAGCGGCTTGAGGTCGATCCGCTCCACATGGAGTCCGGCAGCGGACACCGCGCTGGACACGGCGTCGACCATGTCGCGCCGGGCGGCCACCAGGTAGACCGCACACCCGGCGCCCACGCGCTGCGCGTGCCAGGCATAGTAGAGCTCGCTGGCGTCGATCGGCACCAGTCGCCGGCCCTCGTAGGCGACGGCCGTGGCCAGCTCGTGTTCCGGCATCCGGGGCATAACGAAATCGCGGACGGCGACGCCGGCATCGGCGATCGCGACCCGGGCCAGCATGGCTTTGCCGCCCCAGCCTTCAGTGGCCCCCCGCAGGGCGGCGGTGAGGAGCGGCGTTGGGAAGCCATCCTGGATAGCGCCGTCCGGAAGGATGACCTCGGCGTGTCGGGTCAGGCGTCGGCCATCCCCTAGCACCACCTTGAGCTCCCGCACCCCCAGGTCGATCCCGAGCCGAGCGGTCACTGATACGCCTCCCACGTGACCGTCCAGGACGCCTTCTTTCCGGCGTTCGGTGACGCGATCGCGGCCGTCAGCTGCCGTCCGCCGGCGAGGTTCGTGACGACGACGGTGTAGCTTGGCTTTGGTTTCTTACATCCGGCGGCCGGCGTGATGTCCACGTTGATCGTGATGTTCCCGGTGGGGTATGGCAGGGTCAGCCTCTGGGCGAGGTTGCTGTTGCAGGCAGTGGCCGTACCGGTTGCGTCCTCGAGCTGGACGGCGTAGGCGACCCCGGCGTCCAGCGCGTAGGTGTTGCGGGTGTCGGCTTTCACGCCGTCGAGGGCAAGGAAGCCGGCACTGGCCAGCGTGAGGCCGGCCCAGACGACCAGGAGGAAGGCGGCGATGAACACCAGGATGAGCAGCAAGGCCTGCCCCCGTTGGCCCGTTCTGTGCCTTGCCATTAGAAGCACCCTCCCGGGCGGTTGCTGACATTGAGCGCGACGCTGGCCGCCCCCGTCGCCGAAGGCTGAATGCTGGCCGTCTCATAGCAGCCGGTCGCGGTGATGACGACGCTCGTGATGCCGCGCGCCGCGACCAGCGCCGAGCCGCCAACGGTCCGGATCAGGCTGCTGCTGCTATCGACGCTGTAGACGACGGTGACGGCGGGCGACCCGTAGGTGAGCGTCACCGTGCTGCCCGCGGCAATCGTCCCGGTGGGAACGGTCGTGGCGCTCGCCAGGTCTCGCGTCAGCGTGAAGCTGGCATGGCTCACCGCCGTGTCGGCGGCGATCTTCCGGGCCTCATTCGTGAGCGTGCGGGTTCCGATGAGAAAAGTGCCCGCCATGGCGATCGTGATCACGGTGAAGAGGGCCATCCCGATCATCAGCTCGACAAGGGTGAAGCCACGCTGGCTGGCGTTCCGCCGGCTCACGGCTGCACCTTCAGGAAAACGAGGCGCTCGCTTGTGCTGTTCGGTGCGCTAACCGTCAGGACGATCTCTTCCAACCCGACGTCGGGATTTCCTACGGAGAATGAGGGACCGGCGGCCCAGTACAGGACCTGGGCGCTCACGCTGTAGCCGGCCGGCAATGGCGTCAGCGGGAGATACGTCGCTGCATAGGTTTGGCTCTTGATGTACTCGGCATCGGAGCGCGTCAATCGGTCGAGCGTCGTTTGCTGCTGGTGGCGGGTCGCGGCGATCGTGACCGAGGAAAACGCGCTGAGGATGGTGACCACGATCACGCCCATCAGCGCCACCGCGACGGTCGTCTCGATCAGGCTGAAGCCGGCTGACTTCTTCATTTGAGGGACCCGACCAACCCATACATCGCGGAAATCAAGGACACGGCGATGAAGCCGACGACGACCCCGACGGCAATCGTCATGACCGGTTCGATCAGGGCTGTCATGGCTCGGATGCGGTACTCGAGCTCTTCCTCGTAGAATTCGGCCGCTTGCTCGAGATAGGTGTCGAGCGTTCCGGTTTCCTCTCCGACCCGGATCATTTGCGTCAGCATCGGCGGGAACAATCCGGTGCGCACCAGTGGCCCGGCGAAGCCTTCGCCACCGGTCATCTGCTCCTTGACCGTGCCGAGGCCGCGTTGGAAGACCCGGTTCGCGGTGGCGGCGATCACCGCGTCGAAGGTCTGCCCCAGCGGCACGCCGGCCTTGAGCACCATGGAGAGGGTCCGGGAGAAGCGGTTGAGAACCGCGGAAAGGACGATCGGACCGAAGATCGGCATTCTGAGCGCGATGACGTCCTTGGCGTAGAGCCCTCGCTGCGTGCGCAGCGTGAAAAATATTGCGGCAGCGATGGCGCCCCCGGTGCCCGCGATCGCAAACACCCACTTCTGGACGAACGCGACGATGCCGATCAGGATTCGGGTCGGGAGTGGGAGCTGGACCTTGAATTCGGCGAAGATCTTGACAAACGCGGGCAGGGCAAAGAAGACCATGATGATAATGACGACGCCCGCCACGACCATGATGACGGCTGGATAGATCATCGCCGACTGGACCCGGCGAATCGTATTCGTGTCGCGGCGGAGGTATTTGGCGAGCTCCTTCAGCGTGCTTTCCAGGTTGCCCGTGAGCTCAGCGACGCGGATGAGGTCGACGTAGAGCGTCGGGAAAACCGTCGGGTGTTTCGCCAGCGTTTCAGAGAGGTTCTGGCCGCGTTCGAGGTCATCCAGCACGGCCAGGATCACCCGCTTGAAGAGCGCAGACCCCGTCTCCTCGGCGATCGTCGACAGGGCGCGACTCATCGGAACGCCGGCGTTGACGAAGGTGGCGAGCTGCCTGGTGAACAGGATGATGTCGTTCTGTGAGACCTTATAAACGGACGGGAAGTAGTCCGCCATTGTCTGCTTTGGGGGGACGGGCCGGAGCCGGACGATCTTGAGGCCCTGGAGCCAGAGCGCCTGCTCGGCGTCCGAGGGCCCCCCGGCTTCGACCTGGCCGTTCCGCCGCTTTCCGGCATCGTCGTAGGCGCGGTACGCGTAGTTAGGCACTCGGCCCCTCGACGACCTGGACCGACCGGATTACCTCGCCAATCGTGGTCAGCCCCTGGTCGATCTTGGCCAGGCCGGACTCCCGGAGTGTCGTCATGCCGTCGCTGATGGCCTGCTGCCGGAGCAATTCCGGTGATGCGTCGCGAAGGAGCAGGCGTTTGATCGCGTCGGTCATCTTGAGCACCTCGAAGATGCCGATCCGGCCGTGAAACCCCGTGTGTGAACAGTTCGCGCAACCGGTGCCGTGTGTGAAAGTCGTGCCGGCGCCACCAATCGCCCGATAAAACGCCATTTCCTCGGCAGGCGGCGCGTACGGCGTGGTGCATCGATCGCAGATCCGGCGGACCAGCCGTTGTGCCTGAACTCCAATGACCGCCGAGGTCACCATGAACGGCTCGATGCCCATTTCCAGGAATCGGTAGACGGCGCCGATGGCATCAGTTGCGTGCAGCGACGAGAGGACGAGGTGACCGGTCATCGCCGACTGGACCGAAATCTCGGCCGTTTCCTTATCCCGGATCTCGCCCACGAGGATGGCGTCGGGGTCCTGGCGCAGGATGGCGCGCAGGCCGTTCGCGAAGGTGATGCCCGCCAGCCGGTTGATCTGGATCTGGTTGACGTTGTCGAAGGTGTACTCGACCGGGTCTTCGATGGTCATCACGTTCTGCCGGGTGCGGTCGAGCTCGCTCAAGGCGGCGTAGAGCGTAGTGGTCTTGCCGCTTCCGGTGGGACCGGTGACCAGGATCATGCCGTAAGGGCTGCGGATCATGTCCATGAAGGTCGCCAGTGAGCCGGCTGAAAAGCCAAGCGTGTTGACGCCGAGGATCGAGCGAGAGCGTTCGAGCAGGCGCAGGACCAGTTTCTCTCCCCAGATCGTCTCGATCGTGCCGACGCGGATGTCCAGCGGCCGTCCCTCCACCGTGGTCTGGATCTGGCCGTCCTGGGGGTGATGGCGGTCGACGATATCCAGGTTCGCCAGTAGTTTGACGCGCGAGGCGATCGGCGCGGCCAGGGTCGCGGGCAGCTTGGTGGCGTCGTGAAGGACGCCGTCGATCCGGAAGCGGATCCGCAGGTGGTCGCGCTGCGGCTCGATGTGGATGTCCGAGGCTCGCTCTTCGGCTCCCTGCGCGATGATGAGGTCCACCATCTGGACGACCGGTGCGTCCAGCTTGACCTCCGCCAGACGCCGGCGCGGGGCCGCCGGCTGGCGACCCTCTTCAAAGGAGCGGACATGGCGGTCGACGCCACCCTGCAGCTTATAGAACTGGCCGATGGCGCGGCCGATCTCGGACCGGACGCCGATCAGCGGCTTGATCCGTTTGCGGGTCAGGACCTTGAGCTCGGCGAGGAGGGCCAGGTCGCCGGGATCGATGGTGACGATTTCCAGCTCGTCCTTCTGCAACCGGATCGGCAGTATGCTGTGCTCGCGCGCGTAGGACTCGGGGATCAGCGCGAGCGCGTCCTTTTCGACGCGGGCCCGGCTGAAGTCGATCAACGGGACGTTGAAATGCAGGCTCAGCACCCCGGCTAGCGCCTTCTCGTCGACCAGTCCGGCTGCTAGCAGGACCTGTCCCAGGGGGAGCCGCGAGCGCCTCTGTTCGTCCAGCCCTTGCTGCAGCTGCTCGCTCGTCAGAAGGCCGTTCTCGATCAGCAGCTCGCCGAGGCGTTTGACCTGGCGAGGCCCGCCGCTGAATTGGGGAGTGTCCCGCTCGACTGCGCTCATCCGAGGTTCACCACCGGGGCCGCCAGACGCTGCTTGATGACCTTCAGGTCGTCAAAGGTGAAGCGCAGGTGGCGACCCGGCGTCCGGAAGGCCGGGGCGATGTCTCCCCGGTTCACGGCACGGATCAACGTTGATTTGCTGATGCCAAGCCAGCGGGCTGCTTCGCTGGTCGAAAGCGCTGCTTTCATGTGTAACCGGTTCAAACGCGTCAAGCGGAGCAACCATGCGATAACCGAGGTCCGCCGACGTGCCGGTCAGGCCGCGAACCGACGGAGTTCGTCGGGGTGCGTGGCGCGCGCGGCGGCCAGGCTGTAGTCGACCAGCCCTGCCTTGATTAGATCGCCCAGGCTGCGCTCCATCGTGTTCATCCCATCCTTCGAGCTGGTCTCGAGCACGTTACGAAGCTGCCGAGTCTTCCCTTCCTTGATGAGGTTTTGCACGGCCATGGTACTGAGGAGCACCTCGAAGGCCGCGACCCGGCCGGGCCCATCCCGTCGCGGCAGCAACTGCTGATAGATGACCGCCGCCAGCGTGTTCGACAGTTGCACTCGGACCTGCTGCTGCTGTTCGGCCGGAAACACGTCCACGATGCGGTCGACCGCCTGGGTCGTATCGTTCGTATGCAATGTCGCCAGCACGAGGTGCCCGGTCTCGGCGATCGTGATGGCGGCGGAGATCGTCTCGAGATCGCGCATCTCGCCGATCAGGAGCACATCCGGGGTCTGGCGCAAGGAGGCCCGAAGCGCCTCGGCGAACGACCGGACGTCGGCCCCGACCTCCCGTTGTTCGACAATACCTGCCTGATGGCGATAGACGTACTCGATCGGGTCCTCGATGGTGATGACGTGACAGGGACGGGTGGCGACGATGTCGTTGACCATGGCGGCCAGCGTCGACGATTTGCCCGATCCGGTCGGACCCGTCACCAGGATCAGCCCCTGGTGCAGTCGGGTCAGACCACGAATGACGGGGGGAACTCCAAGCTCGTCGAAACTGGGAATCCTGTACGGAATCAGCCGCAACGCGAGTCCCACGGAACCTCGTTGCTTGAAGGCGTTGATGCGAAACCTCGCCCTGCCCATCCAGTTGAAGGAGAAGTCGAGGTCGCCCTCCTCCATGAAGCGGTTCCAGCGGTCGCTGGAGAGCACCTCGTGGCCGATCTGCTCGATCTGGTCGGGGCGGAGCATTTCCTGGGCGATGGCGACGAGATCGCCGTCCTGGCGCATGGTGGGCGGCGCCCCGGCGGTCAGGATGAGGTCCGACGCCCCCTGGTCGAGGAGGACCTGGAGGTAGGTGTCGATCACCCGGGGTGTCTCAGGGGACGATTGGGCGGAGGGTGACATTGATTGCTTGACATCCTGTGCAACCTGCTTGGGGCAGCCTTCTTGCTTCCGCTCGGGATGGCCCTGGGAAGCTTTTTCGAGTTGGCGGCGGACCGGCTTCCTCGGGGCGAGTCGCTCCTCTGGCCGCCTTCGCACTGCACCACCTGCCACCACCGGCTGACCCTCGACGAGTTGATCCCGGTAATCAGCTACCTGGCGCAGCGCGGGAAATGCGTCCATTGCGACACCCCGATCGGGTCGGGGGTTCCCATCCGGGAAGCGCTCAGCGGGCTGGCGCTTGCCGTGCCCTGGCTTGTGGTCGGTTGTGCTCACCCGCTGGCCTCGCTGCTGGTCGGCCTTGGATTGCTCCTGGCGATCTGGGTGGTTCGGGTACTGGGCCGGCGGCGCCCGCGGTCTGCCGCCTGAGGTGCAACCAAGCCGGGCCTGATTCGTTCTAGGTCCAAATGCGAGCTCGTCCGGTAGGGGTCAAACGCGTCATCGCCCTGGCCATCCTATTGGCCGCGGTCGCGGCTGTCGCCTATCTCGAAAAGTCGATGGCCGGGGGTGTCGACGTCCAACTCGTCTACTTCTTGATCGCGCTGAGTGGCGCGGTGCTGCTTCCGCGTTCCGTAGCCCTGGCGATCGCGGCTGGCGTTGCCGTCGTCAGCGCCGGGCTGAGCGGGGATCGCGGCGGTTTCCTCGCGCTCAACGTGCTGACCCATTTCATGATCTATGGCTATGCGGCGCTGCTCACCGGCAACTGGGAACGGGAACGCCGCCGTCTGATGCAGATGAGCCGCATCGACGAGCTGACCGGCCTGCACAACCTGCGAGCGCTCCGCGAGCAGCTGCCCGTCTGGCTGGGTCCCGCCGTTCGGACCAAGCGGCCGATGGCGATCCTGATGGTCGATGTCGACGGCTTCAAGGCCGTCAACGACCGTCTCGGCCATACGACCGGGAACGAGCTGCTCAAGGAGATCGCCAGCCTGCTTCGCTTCTCGGTCCGCGTCGGCGACGAGCCCTTTCGCTTCGGTGGCGACGAGTTCGTGCTCCTGCTTTCGGATGCCGACGGCCCCGGGGCCACGGTCGTCGCGTCCCGCATCCAGGACATGTACGCCACGATGGGCCAGACACTGCGTGGGACGGACGTCACGATCGCCCTGAGCATCGGAGTCGCCCTGTTCCCGGAGGACGGCACGACCCCGGAGGCCCTGCTCACCCGCGCCGATGAGGCGCTCTACCAGGGGAAACGAGCCGGTGGTGGCAGGATCACCCGCTGCGAGGCGTCTGCCGCCGCCTGACTAGCGTCAGGTAAACGACCCGTGAGTGGCGGCTAGCAGCTCCAGGCCTGGGCTGCGATCGCCGGGGCCGCTGGGGCGAGGAACACCAGCTGCTCGGTGCCACCGGATTGAGGCGTCCACTGGTCCGTCGTCACGTTGTGGACCGCGGTGTCGCCGGCCGCCACCACGATGGTGGCCACGGCAGTCGTCCGCGTCCCGCTGCTGTCCTTGCGGACCCACTGGTAGCGGACCGTTCCGCCGACACCGTTGGTGCGGAAGTTCCCGGTCGCGGTAACGATGCCTCCGCAGCCCTGCCCCTGGTCCTGGGTCGTGAACTTCACCGACTCGCTATCGGTCGTGACGGCGAATCCCGGGGTTGGTGTGGGCGTGGGGGTAGGTGTGGGCG
>JALYYC010000103.1 GCA_030946755.1 Candidatus Dormiibacterota bacterium | reverse complement strand
GATTTCGAGTGGAAACGGAACGATGCGGTTCGGGAGCGGCGCCTTCGAGGGCAAGTACTCCTTCAGCTCACGAATGGAGAACGGCGCCGGGACGAACCCGGAAGAATTGATCGGCGCGGCCTCGGCCGGCTGTTTCAGCATGGCCTTCGCCGGCGCGCTCGGCGCGGCCGGTCATCAACCGCAGGAAATCTCGACCGACGCGACCGTGCACTTCGAGAAAACGGACAAGGGCTGGACGATCACGAAAATCGAGCTCAATACGGAAGGTGTCGTGCCCGGAATCGAGGAGCGCGCCTTCAAGCAGATTGCCAAGGACGCGGAGAAAGGCTGTCCGGTCTCGAAGGCACTGGCCGGCACCGAGATTGTCCTGAACGCCAAGCTGAAGAGCGGAGCCCAGGTCCGCTAACGCCGCAACCGTCGGAGCGCGTCTGAGGAGGCCTTCGCTTTGGCGGCGGCCTGCCCGGATTGCTTTTCAGCCGTCTTGGCTTTCTCGTTGGCACGCTTCGCATCGGCCGCCACACGATCCGCCTCCTCGCGAAGCCGCTGCGCGGTTTGCGCCACCTCCTGAGCCTCTTCGTCGTCGAGCTTCGCGACCCGGACCGCGTGTTCGAGCGCGAGTCGTTTCTCGGTTTCGGCCGCCTGCTTCGCCGCCTCGCGCTCCGTCTGAGCGTCCCTGGCCCGAGTCGGTGCCGTCGCGGTCGACCGGGCGCCTACACCGCCACCAGGGGCAAAGGCGGCGGTCAACATGTCCTCGCCAGCCTTGGGTTCCTCGATCAGGGCGCCCGCCTGCAGCTGGTCCCACATGTCTCCGCCCGTGACGGCGGCAAGCCGGAAGATCTCCTGCATGCGTCGCAGCGCGGCTTCGTCCACCGAATGGCCGCTGGTTCGTAGCGTGTCGCCCGCGGCTCGGACGGCGGCATCAAGCTCGCGTTGCAGCGCGTCTGAGGCCGACCGGAGCTCCCGCGCCGCGTTGCCGCGCCCGGTCGAGGCGTTTCGCTGCGCATCAACCACGGATGCCCCGGCGCGGTGCAGGCGTTCGAGCATAGGCTTGTTCAGGCGAAGCTGGTTGACGGCCCAGACCGCGGCCGGCGGCTTCTTCAGGGTGGCGACCGCCGCCGCCTGGTCCGATTTGCCGTTGGCCTTCAATTCCTTGGCCTTCGTGTTCCGCCGATTCGTGAACTCGTTCAGCTGACCCGCCAGCAGTTCGGCCACGATCGGATCCACACTCATCGCCGGGTCACCGTAACAGGAATCCGGTGCCAATCGGGTCGTCCGCCATCAGCACGAACTGATGCGACCCGATGAAATGGGCGCTCCCCTCGACCTCCGTGATCACCGCCGGAAAGTCCCCGACGTACTCATGCCCGACGACGCGTCCGCTGAAGCGCGTCCCCACGATGCTCTCGTGCATCAGGGCCGACCCCTGGGCAAGCTCGCCCCGTGCGTCGAGCAGGGCCAGCCGTGCCGAGGTGCCGCTGCCGCAGGGCGAGCGATCGACCTCCCCGTCCGCGAACACGGTCACGTTGCGATTGCCCTGGGTGAAGATCACCCCGTAGATGTCTCGTAATTCCGGGCTGAACGGGTGGACGATCTCACGAGCCGCCTCGACCCGAGCCTTGATCTCGCGGCCGAGCTCGATGAATCGCGGCAGATAGGCGGGCTCGACCGGGATCTCGAATGTCTGCGAGTCCACGATGGCGTAGAACGCGCCACCGTAGGCGACGGCGACATCGAACCCCTTTGTGCCGACCCGGATTTGGAGCTTGTCGGCGAAGACGAAGCTCGGAACGTTCTGAAACCGGACCGAGCGGACCCTCCCCTTTTCAACCGCGGCCACCGTCTTGAGGCGGCCCGATGGCACGTCGACAATGACGGTCGTCTCGGGCTCGACTGGCGCAATCTTCGACGATTCGACCGCCCACGTCACGAGCGCGATCGTGCCGTGGCCGCAGGCGGTGCTGTATCCAGCGTTATGGAAAAAGACCACGCCCAGCTGTGCGCCGGCGTCCTCCGGCTCGGTGACAAAGCACCCGTACATGTCGGCATGGCCGCGTGGCTCGAAGACCAGCAATTCCCGGACCTGATCCAGGTGCTCGAAGGCGTATCGGCGCTTGTCCAGAATGGTGCGGCCAGGGATGGGCTCCACCCCGCTCGTCACGATCCGGAACGGCTCGCCGGCCGTGTGGTAGTCGACCGCGTCGATGGTCAGCGTCGCTCCGGGAACGATCATCGTGGCCCTGCCAGACTACGATGATCGTCGTGCCCGAAGCGATTGTCGAGCTCGTCCAGGCCTCGAAACGATACGGGACGGTCGAGGCGCTGAAACCCACCGACCTGGCAATTCCCGCGGGCCAGCTTGTCGCGATCCTGGGTCCCAATGGGGCTGGGAAGACGACCGCGATCAGCCTGATGCTTGGCCTGCGTAAGGTGACCACCGGCAAGGCCCGACTGTTCGGGCTCGAACCGGCCGACCGGCGGGCGCGGAGCCGATGCGGCGTGATGCTGCAGGAATCCGGCATCAACGACGTACTGAAGGTCCGCGAGGTCGTCGACCTCTTTCGCTCCTACTATCCGCATCCCCTCTCGCTTGACCGCGCTCTCGGGCTGGCCGGCCTGGCCGACGTGGCGAACCGGAAGATCGAACAACTGTCCGGCGGACAGAAGCAACGCGTGTACTACGCCCTGGCGGTCTGCGGCGACCCGGATGTCATCTTCCTCGACGAACCCACGGTGGGGATGGACGTCGAGGCCCGCCGCGCCTTCATCGACAGTATCCGCGAGTTCTTCCGCGGCGGAAAGACGATCCTGCTGACCACCCATTACCTGGAGGAGGCGGACCTCCTGGCGGAGCGAATCGTCGTCATCGACCGGGGCGTCATCATCGCGGATGCGACGCCGGCACAGATCAAGTCGCAGGTCGCCGGCAAACGGGTTCGCTTCACCAGTGACCGCAAGCTGACGAAGACTGACTTCGCTGCGCTGCCGGTGACGCATTTGCAGATCGAGGATGACCATGTGACGCTGCTGAGCAACAAGCCCGAAGAGATCCTGCGGGCGCTGTTCGCCGACGGCATCGGACTTCGTAACCTTGAAGTCGCCGGTGCCGACCTGGAAGAGGCGTTCCTGGCTCTCACAGCGCATTCCGCCACGGGCAGGCCGGCATGAGCCAGGTCACGGCGCCGCCGGCCACGGTTGCTCCGCTCGGACGGATGATGGTGAGCCAGGTCAAGTCTGTGCTGATCGTCTACTCGCGGCAGCTTGGCTTCGTCGCGATCTCCGTCTTCTTACCGATCATGTTCTTCCTGTTCTTCGGCCTGCCCAACGTCGGCCAGACGAGCAAGGGCTTCAACGTCGGCGCCTACATCCTCGCGTCGCTTGGAACCTACGCGGTCAGCAACGTCGTCGTCTACAACGTCGGCATCGGCGTCGCGACCCAGCGTGGACGGAAGTTCGACCTGCTCCAGCGTGCCACGCCGTTGCCGCCCTTCATTGCCATCCTCGGGAACGTGGTCGGAGGGCTGGCCCTATCGCTGCTTTCCCTCATCGGGTTGTTCATCGTGGCGGCCATCGGGGGCGTCCACATGGCGTTCGGCACATGGATCGCGCTTCTGGCCTGGCTGGTTGTCGCCTGCCTGCCGATGGTTGGTCTCGGCCTGACGATCGGCTATGGTGCCAGTCCGAATTCGGCGCCGGCGGTGGCCAGCCTCGTTTATCTGCCGATCGCCTTCGCCTCCGGGCTGTTCATCCCCCTGCCCAACCTTCCCAGCTTCATTCGAGGCGTAGCGCAGTATCTACCCCTGTATCACGAAGGCGAACTGGGGTGGATCACCATCGGTGCCGGCGACGAAAGCCGCCTCGCGGCCGTAGCCTGGGTCCTCGGGTGGTCGATCGTCCTGCTGTCGCTGGCCGCCCGCGCCTACCGAAGCGACGCGCAGAAGAAGTTTGGCTAGGCCGGGCCGCTGCCAGGCTTCGAGGACGACCCGTTGTCTCGGGGACTGACCGGCTCGTCAGCACCGCTCGACGACTTCCGGAAGTCCTTGATCGACTTGCCAACCGCCCCGCCGAGTTGCGATAGCTTTCCGGGGCCGAAAATGATGAGGACGATGGCCAGCACGATGATCAACAGGATCCATGGGTGGCCCATCGCTGATCATGATGGCAGAAAACGCCGAATCCGGTTAGGATGACTCCTCGCGCATGCAGGCAGTGGCAGAACCGATCTCCCGAGCGTCGTCAGCGACGACGCCGGTGCTGGTTGAAAACCTGGTCAAGCGGTATCCGAAGCGGCCGGTGAACGCCGTCGACGGCGTGTCCTTTGAGGTCCATCGGGGCGAAGTTTTTGGCCTCCTCGGTCCCAACGGGGCCGGCAAGACGACAACAGTCGGCGTCCTCACCACGAGGGTCAAGCCAACGAGCGGTCGGGCGACGATCGCCGGCATTGACGTGACCCGCGATCCAGTCTCGGCTCGGCGCCATGTCGGTGTCGTCCCGCAGCGGTCCAATCTGGACCGGTCGCTGTCCGCTCGGCAGAACCTGCTCTTCCATGCCGCCTACCACGGCATCCCCGCCGAGGAGCGGCGGCAGCGTGCCCAGCAACTGGTCGACCAGTTCGGACTCGCCGACCGTGCCGATGACAAGGTTGATTTCTTCTCGGGTGGCCAGTCGCAGCGGATCATGATCGCCAGGGCCCTGATGCACGAGCCCGACGTGCTCTTCCTCGACGAGCCGACCACCGGCCTCGATCCGCAGGCCCGCCTGTTCGTCTGGGACCGGATCCGTGAGATGCGCAGCCGCGGCGTCACGATTATTCTCACCACCCACGATATGGACGAGGCGACCGAACTGTGCGAGCGGGTCGGCATCATGGATCACGGCAAAATCCTGTCGCTTGACACCCCGGCTGCCCTGACGGCGACGGTCCCGGGCAAGAACACGCTCGACGTCGGCATCAAGACGAACGAGGCCGACCGTGAGCGAATTGTCACGGCCCTGGGCGGGCTTGCCGGCGTGGAAAAGATCGAGCGCGTGACGAAGACGCCCGGCGGCGCGCCTCCAGGGATGGGCGGACCGTTCGGAGCGATGATGGGTGGACCGCCTGCTGGAGCCGCCCCGCCGCTCAGTCCCGATACGAGTGGTCCGCTTCGAATTCGCCTCTATCTCAACGTCGAGGCCGCGGCGCTGGTCGCGCCGGTCGCGCGGGTGGTGACCGATGCCGGCGCAGAGCTGCAGGAGCTGGCCATCGGCAAGCCTTCCCTCGAGGACGTCTTCATCCATCTCACCGGCCGGGCCCTCCGCTGATGGCGGCCGCCGTGAGCACGCAACAGCGACCGTCGGCCGACTACCTGTCCGTCTTTGGCGCGATCCTGAATCGCGATATCACGGTCACGCTCCGGGAGCTGCCGGTGTTTCTCGCGCAGGTGATCCTGCAGCCCCTCTTCATGCTGTTTGTCTTTGGCCGCGTTCTGAGCGACCTCGGCTTCACTCGACCTGGCTACGCCGCGCAACTCTTTCCCGGCATCGTCGCGATGACGTTGATGCTGACCGCCGTGCAGGCGGTCGCCTTCCCGCTTGTCTTCGAGTTCTCCTTCACCAAGGAGATCGAAGATCGACTGCTTGCGCCAATTCCGACGTCGTTCGTGGCCATCGAGAAGGTCGTGTTTGCGGCGATCCGGGCATGGATTGCCGGCCTCATCATGTTCCCGGTCGGTTATGTCGTGCTGGGCAGTGTCCCCTTCGACCTGGGACGGCTCCCATTGCTGGTCGTCTTCTTTGTCCTGGGCGCGCTCGCGGGCGGTGCGCTTGGCCTGGTGCTGGGGACCCTGACCCCGCCGAGCCGTATCAACATCATGTTCGCGGTCGTACTTACGCCGCTGATCTTCACCGGCTGCACGCAATACCCATGGCCGTCACTGAGTCACCTGCCCTGGTTCCAGGTCGTCACGCTTTTCAATCCAATCACGTACGTGAGCGAGGGCATCCGCGCCTCCCTGATCCCAAACGGGCCGCACATGACGACCTGGGTGGCCTTACTCCTACTGACCGTCGCACTGGTCGCGTTTACGTACGTCGGCATCAGAGGCTTCCGCAAGCGCGCCATCGACTGACTGCAATCGTGGTTGGTCCGTTGGCCTGCTCAGGCCGCTAGGGAAGCCGTCCGATCGCGACCAGGAAGAGGATCATGGACGCGATCCAACCGGAAAAGCTGAAGCCAACCACGAAGAATCCGTTCCTGCGCCAACGCATCGGGCTCCACTGAGGTTCGCGCGCCCAGCCGCGGCGGTAGAAATATGCCCCACCAAGCAAACCCGGCGCGTTCCGCCCACTCACCATTTCAAGGCACCCTTCTACAAAGAAGCCAATCGCTCCTATCAGCAAGACAATCGAGCCAAGAGCTGCCAGTGCCCTAAGGAGCCACACAACCCAAGCCAAGATCACACCGATAGCGTTTCACAGATGGCGATGGCGGGAGCCGGTCAGGCAGGCGAGCGAGCCTCGGAGATTGTTCAGCTACTGCTTGGCGAGCACCTGGGCCGCGACCATCCGGTTCCGCAGTAACCCGACCTTCTCGATCTCGGTCTCGATGACGTCGCCCGCTTTCAGGAATTCCGGGGGCGTCCGGGCGAAGCCGACGCCATCGGGCGTGCCTGTTGCGATCAAGCTTCCCGGGGGGAGCGTCATGCCCACCGACAGCCAGGCGACCAGTTGCTCGACCGAGTTGATCATGTCCATAGTGTTGCCGTCCTGCTTGACGACGCCATTGACGCGCAGGGTGACCCGCAGGTTCTGGACATCCGCAATCTCGTCTGCCGTGACGATCCACGGCCCGACCGGGGACGACGCATCAAGGCTCTTGCCTTTAAAGAACTGGCCGCCCCAGCCGTTCTGGATGTCGCGGGCGCTGATGTCGTTGACCACCGTGTAGCCGAAGACGTGGCGCATCGCGTCCTCACGCCTGATGTTGACCCCCGGCTTGCCGATCACGACCCCCAGCTCGACCTCCCAGTCGATCTTGTCGCTGATCGTCGGGTCGATCACGATGTCGTCGTACGGGCCGGTGATGGAGGTCTGCGCCTTCGTGAAGACCGTAGGTGGCTTGACCTGTTCGTTCCAGGCCCGAGCGCTTTCGGCGGCATGCTTCTCGTAGTTGCGACCGATCGCCAGCATGTTTCCCCGCGGCGGATCGAGCGGCGACAGGATCTTCAGATCCTTCAGCGTGCGCGCGGTCTCACTTGAACCCTTCGCTGACACCAGCTCGCGCAGCCACTTGAGCCCCTCGTCCCCGCTCTCGATCAGGCTCAGGATGTCGGCGGGCACGGCGGACGACCCGTTGCTTTTCCCCAACCGGCTGACGTCGATCACCTCATCGGTGCTGCCCTCGCGCACCACCCCAAGGTGGCGTTCGTTGCCGTCGCGGAACATCAACAGCTTCAAGGAAGCAGGCGAAACCAGCGGAGGCTGACCAGGCCGCCGCCAACGAGAATGATCGTGGCCAGCGCCAGGAGCGGGATCGTCAGGTCGACCTTGGTCGTCGTGAAGCCGATGCGCGAGCCGAGGTCGCTGTAAATTTTGTGCAGCTGGGCTTCGTCGGCCGCGAAGAAGTAGTGCCCGCCGGTTGTGGTGGCGATCGCCTGCAGGGCCTGCTCGTCGACGCCGTCCACGACCCGGCCACCGAGCAGCGTGGTCTGGTTGCGCTGGCCGACCCCGACGGTATCGACCGGAACGCCCGCCTGCTTGGCCTGAGCCGCCGCCTGTTGCGGGTCCATCCCGGTGTTCGACGTGCCGTCAGTTAGGAGCACGACCACGGCGTGGGATTGCTTGCTGCTTTTGGCATCCAGCACGCCGGCGAGCTGCGCGACGGAGACCTGGATGGCATCACCGATCGCCGTCCCTCCGCCCGGAGTCAAGCCTCCTAGCGCGTCCTTGACGGATCCGTGATCCTGGGTGAGCGGCGAGACGACCGAGACCGATGAGTTGAAGATCACCAGCCCAACATTGGCCTGGCCCGGCAGCTGGTCGATCAGCGTCTGACCGGCCTGGATCGCGGCCTGGATGCGGGTCGGCGCGACGTCCCGCGCAGCCATCGATCCGGAGACGTCGACGACCAGAATAACGCTGGTTTGGTCCTTCGGGACGCGAAGCGTTGCCTGGGGTCGGGCCATCGCGAGCAGCAGCCCGGCCAGCCCGAGGATGAAAAGGGCGGCGGGCAGGTGCCGACGGAAGCCCGGACCTTTGCCCATGACTTGCTGGAGCAGCGCGAGGTTCGTGAAGCGGACCGCATACTGGCGGCGCCGCTGTTGCTGGCTCCAGTAGAAGCCGGCCAGCAGCGGCACGGCCAGCAGGCCGAAGAGCAGGAGCGGCGACTGGAAGCTCATCGTGCGGCCACTGCCGTCCGGTGCCCACGCTGGGCCTGCCGCTCTTTTAGGAATTGGACAAGCTGTGGAACGACCTCAGAGCCGGTACTGAACTCGGCCACGGCGGAGCGCGCCTTGATCAGGTCGTCCTTGATTCGCCGGCGCTGGGTAGCCGCGGCTTCCTGAAACCGGGCTCGCAGCCGCTTGTTGCTCGTGTCAACGAGAAGCTGCTTGCCATTCTCTGGATCCTCGAAGGTCACGACGCCGATGTCCGGGATATCCGACTCGCGCGGGTCCGCGATCCAGATCGAGATGATCTCGTGGCGCAGGCCAAGCGAACTCAGCGGCTTCTGCCAGCCGTCCGGCGTCAGGAAGTCACTGATCAGGATCAGCAGGGACGGGCGCCGGATCAGCCGTCCCGCCTCGGTCAGCGCGCGGCCGAGGTCGGTATCGCCGGAGGCTGAGGCCGCTCCGGCGTGCTCCACCCGGGTGATCAGCTGCATGAGGGCCGTCCGGCCGGCGGCGGGGCGAACGACGGTATGGGCAATCGGGCCGAATAGCAGGGCCCCGACCCGGTTACCGCGCCCGCTGAGGAGCTGGCCGGCGAGCACCGCCACCTCAACGGCAAGCTGCCGCTTGAGAACGCGGGCCGTGCCCCAATCGAGTGACCGCGTTACATCAACCAACAGCCAGGCGTCGAGACCCCGGTCGGGAAACGACTCGCGGACATACGGACGATCCGAGCGGGCCGTGATGGTCCATTCGATGCTTCGTGGATCGTCGCCAGGCTGGTACTCGCGCACATCGCTGTACTCCATGCCCGGACCGCGAAGGCGGGAGCGCTCGTCCCCTCCGGGATGGATGCCAAGCCGGCGCAAGACCGGCCACCGCGAGCGGCGCAGGAGTTCCTCGACCGAGAGGCCGATCCTCGGATCAGGAGGCAAACCGATCCCCCAAATCGATCCGTGGCGCCGGGAAGGCGTCGAGCAGGCGGCGGACGATCGACTCGGTCGTGACGCCGGCCGCGATCCCCTCGTAGGTCAGCACGATGCGGTGACGCAACACCTCCGGGGCGATCTCGCCGACGTCGTGGGGCAGCACATAGTCGCGGCCCCGCATGAAGGCGAGGGCGCGCGCGGCGTTGACCATATTGATCGAGGCGCGCGGGCTGGCGCCATAGGCGATGTTCGGCGCCATATCCTCCAGGCCCTTGACCTTGCCCGGCCGGCTGGCGAAGGCCAGCGTGGCGGCATACTTTCGCACGGCCGGGTCGACGTAGATCGTGGTTACCTTCTGCTGCATCTCGCGCAGCTGCTCGATCGTGACCACCTGGCGGAGCTCGATCGCCGCGCCTGTAATGCGTTCGACGATGACGACCTCTTCAGAGAAGGACGGGTAATCGACGAGGACCTTCAACATGAAGCGGTCGAGCTGCGCCTCGGGCAACGGATAGGTGCCGTCCGTTTCGATCGGGTTCTCGGTGGCCAGGACCACGAAGGGGTCGGGAAGCCGGTGGCTTTCCTTGCCGATCGTCACCTGCCGCTCCTGCATTGCCTCGAGCAGGGCCGATTGGACCTTCGCGGGAGCGCGGTTGATCTCGTCGGCAAGCAGGAGGTTGCAGAACACGGGGCCCAATTCGGTAGAGAAGTCGCCGCGCCCGGGGTTGTAGATCCGGGTGCCAACCAGGTCGGCCGGGACGAGGTCGGGTGTGAACTGGATCCGGCCGGGTGTGCCGCCGATGACCTGGGCGAACGCCTTGACGGTTACGGTTTTGGCCAGCCCGGGGACCCCCTCGAGGAGGACGTGGCCGCCGGAGAGCAGCGCGATCAGCAGGCGCTCGAGCAGGCGATCCTGCCCGACGATCAGTCGCTTGACCTCGAAGAGAATCTGCTCGATCGGCGCCGGAACGCGGGCGGCATATTCCTGAGGCGAACGGCCGGCCGCAACGGGCGGCTCCGAGACCGGCTGAGGCTGAGAGGAGCGGTCGAGCATGAGATCCTCCTATGGATTGGCGGTCTTACGATTAGACATGGTTCGGATTAGCCGTGTATGAGCGTTTGATAAGGAGCACCTAAGATTTGCCGGAGTGGATCTACTTCCTGCACCCGCCGCGGAACAATTTCGCCGCGACCATGACGGCCGAGGACAAGGCAAGCGCCCGGCAACTCATGACGGAGGACCCTGCGATCGCCGCCGGGGTTGCCCGCGGTGAGCTACGACCGTTCCGCGTCTCGCTGCTGCGTGGGCGACAATAGCCGCATGACATGGCTCAGTCTCGAGCAGGCCGCGGCAGCGACGCTGGCGGCGCGGCGGCGCGCGGAGGAGATCGGGATTCGCGTCACGGTCGCCGTCGTTGACGACGGTGGGCACCTTATCCATTTGAGCCGGATGGACGGCGCCGCTGCCCTGACGCCGGAGATTGCCGAGGCAAAGGCCAGCGGCGCAGCCGCGCTCGGCCGCCCGGGCGACGCCGTGGCCGAGATCTACGAAAAGCGCCCCGGCTTCTTCGAAGCGGTGGCCGAGCTGACGCGGCGACCGCTCGTTCCCGGGCTCGGGTCAGTCCTGATCCGCCGCGAGGAACGGATCATCGGCGCCATCGGCGTCAGCGGCGGGCGGCCGGCGCAGGACCTCGACTGTGCCGAAGCGGGCCTGAAGGTGATCACCGGGCTTTAGCCGACCGCTTCCGCGAATCCGTTTATCGTGAGCGGATGGCGGAACGTAAAGAGGAGGTCCTCCAGGTCGCCGGGCGCGAGGTGACGATCACCAACCCGGACAAAGTCTTCTTCCCGCGAACCGGACATACCAAGCTCGACCTGGTTCGCTACTACCAGGCGGTCGCCGAGGGGGCCGTTCGGGGCGTGGCAAACCGGCCGATGGCGTTGAAGCGCTTCGTCAACGGCGCCGAAGGCGACTTCTTCTTCCAGAAGCGGGCGCCAAGCTCCCGGCCCGAGTGGATCGAAACGGTCGAGCTCTCCTTCCCTTCCGGCCGCGTGGCTGAAGAGGTCGTCGTCAACGACGCCGCGCAACTGCTCTGGGTCGTCAATCTTGGCTGCATTGACCTGAACCCGCACCCGGTCCGCGCGATCGACCTTGATCATCCTGATGAACTGCGCGTCGACCTCGACCCGATGCCCGGCATCCCCTGGTCGCAGATGCGCGACGTGGCGATGGTCACGCGCGCGGTTCTCAACGACTACGGGATGACCGGTTGGCCGAAAACCTCCGGGTCGCGCGGCATACATATCTATTGCCGCATCCAGCCACGCTGGACATTCCCCCAGGTCAGGCGCGCCGCACTCGCGGTCGCCCGCGAAGTCGAACGGCGCGCGCCGGGCATTGCCACCAGTAAGTGGTGGAAGGAGGAACGGCAGGGGGTCTTCCTCGATTACAACCAGAATGCCAAGGACCGGACGATCGCCTCCGCTTACTCGGTTCGACCAACCGCCGACGCCCGGGTCTCGGCGCCCCTGTCGTGGGACGAGGTGCCGACCTGCGAGCTGGAGGCCTTCACGCTCTCAACCGTCCCGCCGCGATTTGCCGCGATCGGCGACCCGTCGAAGGGAATCGATGAGGCGGTTGGGTCACTCGACAAGCTGCTCGAGCTGTCGGCCGAGCACGAGGCGGCCGGCCTCGGCGACGCACCCTGGCCGCCGCACTTCACCAAGCAGGAGGGCGAGCCGCCTCGCGTCCAGCCGTCCAAGCGACGAATGGCCGATCCGACTGCGTCCGCGAAGGGTGTCGTCCCGGCTCCAGCGCCAGGCAAGACGGTGGGGCCGACCGGCCGGCGGCGGACCACCGCGCCGCTGATCGAGATCGCCCGGGCGGCGAGTAAGGACGAGGCGATGGCCGGGCTCGATCGCTGGCGGGCGCGACATCCGGCGGTGGGGGCCCGGCTGGAGCCGGCCGACGTGATGGTCGACTCGATGCGAGGACGGAACACGACCTGGACCCGCATCCGGGTCAACCTGCGCAACGTCCCCGAAGGCGAGCGACCCCCGCAGGAGGCACTCGAGGTGGACTATGACCCCTGGGCCGGCTATACGGGCCCCGACCGCTCCGGCCGGTTGGAGCGCGCGAAGCGCGTCCCTAAAGAAAAGACCTCGCCCTAGCCGGCCGATCGCTGGACGAACATCCAGCGATGCCCTTCGAGATCCTCCGCACGATACCGGGTGCCGTACTGATCGGATTCCGGCTCGGAAAGGATCCTCGCACCCGCCGTTCTCGCCCGTTGGGCGTGGGCCTCCACGTTGTCGACGTAGACCAGGACGCCGTCGATGATGTAGGGAACCTGGGACCACGCCCGAGCCTGGCCACATTCCTCGCGGTGGTGGGCCGGCCCGCGGTATTCGGGCGTCGGGCTTGCAAGCATGATCACCCCAGCGCCCGCCACCATCTCACCGTGTGACAGCCGGCCGGTTTTGTCCGTCATTCGGGTCCGCTCCTGGAAGCCAAATGCCTTCGCGAGCCAATCGAGCGCAGCCGGACCGTCCTCGTACGCGATCATCGGGACGACGTCGGGATCCCGCATCGGTCTCACCTCCAATTGCTAATATTGGCGCATCGATAGAGGGGAGTAGCCTCCCAGCGGGACCCCGTCAACACGACGCCGCGCGTCCGGGGCCGCAGCGAGCCGATGCTCGCGGCAAGACCTCTATGCGGAATTCCGCATGGAGGTGATCATTGCAAACAAGGCTCCTCGTCACCATCTTCACTCACTCAAGGGAGGACATTCATGAGTAGTACTTTGATGCGCCAAATTCTGATTCCGATTCTGCTCATCGCCTTCACGGATATCAGTCTTCAGCTCGATAACGCGATCGCGATCTCCAGCGTTGCCTCGCAAGTGCCCGGCCAATATCGCCTGCCCGTTTTGGCGGGCGGCGTCTTACTGGCGGCACTCAGCCTGCTCGCCTTTACGCTCGTCGGGTCGGTCCTGGTCCAGCGCTTCACGTGGTTGAAGCCGGTCGCCGGGCTCGTGCTGGTCGTGATCGGCGCAAAGCTGGCCTTTGACT
>JALYYC010000100.1 GCA_030946755.1 Candidatus Dormiibacterota bacterium | reverse complement strand
GCATGGGCTATCTGGCCGATGTTCGGCTGAGCGAGGCGGAGCAAAAGGCACACCAGCACAACCTGTTGCTCGGCCGGGCCGTCGGCGGTCCGCCATACCTCCAACCGGTCGAGGTGCGCGCCCTGCTCCTCGCGCGGCTCGCCGGGTTCCTGCGCGGTCATGCCGGGGTGTCACCCCAGCTCTGCCAGTTCCTCGCCGACCGCCTCAACGACAACTTTCTCCCGGCGATCCCGCGCCGCGGTATTGGCTGCGCTGGCGAGATCATTCCCAACTGTCACGCCTTCCAGACCTTTATGGGTGTCGGGTCCGTCCTCGGCCCCGATGACCAACCGCGTGACGCCGCGGCGGCGCTGGCCGAGCGCAAGGTCGCGCCGTATGAGCCCGGCCCCAAGGAAGGGATCGCGCTGCTCAATGGGGCGCCCGGCTCGCTGGGCCTCGCGATCGTCCGCCATGCCACCGCCCGAACGCTGGCCGCGCAGCTGCTCATTTGCGCCGCCGCCGCCATCGAGGCGATCCGCGCACCGCTGTCCGCCTACGGCGAGCCGATCGCACGTCTGGCGAACGACCCGATCATGGGCGAGGTGCTGGACCGACTACGCGCCCTGCTCCGAGGCGCCGATGCGGCGCCTCGCGCAACCCAGGCCCCGGTCTCCTTCCGCGTCGTCCCCCAGGTGCACACGCATCTCTGGCGCACAATCGCGCGATTGGAGGAAGCCATCGGCCGGCAACTTCATGCGTCGGATGACTCGCCAGCCTTCATCGACGACGCCTTCGTCTCCACCGGCAATTTCCATCCGATCGGCCTGTCCGCGGACATGGATGCCATGGCCCTCGCCCTCACGCAAGCGGCTGAACTGGCCGCCCAGCACGTCAACCGGCTGCTCGATACCCGATTCTCCGGACTCCCGGATCAGCTGACCAGCAAGCCAGGACCAAACGCGGGACTGGTGGTCGTGCAGAAGCGGATCGTAGGGACCATTCACGAGCTTCAGCGCCTCGCCATGCCGGCATCGGTGGGCCTGATGGACACCTCGCTCGGCCAGGAAGATGCGATGGCTTTCGGTTACGAGGCGGCCGATCGACTGCGCCAGGTCGAGGTGCTGGTGCGGGATGTCGTCGCCTGCGCGCTGCTCACCGTTCGGCAGGCGTGGGCGCTGCGCGGCGAGCCCCACGCCGCCGGCCTCTCGCGGACCCGAGGCTTGCTGGAACAGACGGTGCGACCGGTCGAGGAGGATCGGCCGCTCGGGGTTGATATCGAGCGGCTGATCAGCCTTTTAGACGCGGGCGCCTTCGCCGAGGGCGCTCAGGCGGTTTGACGGGCCCCGGGGCCGGGCGCGGGCGTCGCTGGAGAAATGAGCGCAGCGCCCTAGCGCTGGCGGGCTTGACCCGCGCCGGTCGTGGGATGCCGATGGCGGCGAGTGCCTCATCCAATCCGACACGTTCGCCAATCAGCACCAGGTCGTAGCCGCGGCGATAGAACTCCTGCGCTTGCTCGGCGACCTCCGCCAGCAAAGGGGCCGCCACCTTCTTCCCGTAGGTGTCCGATGGAAGCTGGATCACACCCCAGTCGGAATCGAATAGCACCGCGATCGCGTCGATCCCGCCGGCCGGCGGATTGACATATTGGTCGGCCACCAGCGCCACCTTGAAGGAGCGGTGGTCGGTCTCGCTCAAAGCCTGAGGAAAGCCTCGAGGCGATGGCGCTCCGCCGACTCGTCGTGATCGGGTAGCTGGTGCGTAATCGCGGCGACGCGTGGCTGTCGGATGCCACGCGATTGCAGCTCGTCGAGCAGCGTTTCCATGAAGATCCCCTGCCCCTCGGCCAGCTCGTTGGTGCCGTCGGGCCACTCCGGGCGTCCACCGCGCTGCGGGTCCGAGCTGGTGATGCAGACACCCATCGAGGGACTGCCTTCGAGGCCGATTAGCACGACCTCGGTGCCCGCCTTAACATGCACTTCGATCGCCCCGGCAACGGAGGCCGCAATTCGCTGGCAGTGGCGCCGATACGCGGCGGTATCGTACTGCTCGCGGACCGCCCAGAAACGGTTGAGGCCGGTGAAGGCCAGTTCCGGGCACGGCATTTGCTCCATCCGCCAACCTTCGGCGCGCAGCACGTCCACCAGCGGCGAGTAGATCCCGGGGCAGCGCGCGCCGCCATAGACCTTTGCGTTCTGGTTCAAGAGACAATTCGCGACGAACGCGACACCCGGCATCGTCCCAGTCTACCGGCGAATCGTTTGCGATACTGGGCCGGATGAGTGGGCCCGTGCGTGATTTCGTCGGTTACGGGCCCAACCCGCCCGCGGTGCAATGGCCTGGAGGCGCGCAGCTGGTGGTCAACCTGGTCATCAACTACGAGGAGGGCGCCGAGTACTCGATTCCTGACGACGGGGTCAACGACAGCTGGGGCGAGTACACGTTCCAGTACGGACCCGAAACCCGCGACCTCGGCACGGAGATGCATTTCGAATACGGCAGCCGCGTCGGCATCTGGCGCCTCTGTCGCCTCTTCGACCAGTTCAAGATCCCGGTGACCTTCGCCGCCTGCGCCCTGGCGCTGGAACGCAACCCGCCGCTCTGCGAATGGCTACGCGGGCGAGACCATGACATCCTTGGCCACGGCTACCGCTGGTATGGGCCCGATAACGCGGTTGGTGCCAACATGTCCCGCGAGGCCGAGCGCGAGGAGATCCGCCGCGCGGTTGAATCCGTGCATAAGACGACCGGCCAGCGCCTGAGGGGCTGGATGACCCGATCCTTTCCGTTCCTGCACACGCGCGAGCTCCTGCTCGAGGAGGGCGGATTCCTCTACGACTCCGATTCCACCAACGACGAGCTCCCCTACTACGTCACGGTGCTCGGCAAGCCGTTTCTCATCGTGCCCTACACCAAGGTCTACAACGACACCCGCTATCTGATCCACCCCACGTACGCGACCCCGCGAC
>JALYYC010000075.1 GCA_030946755.1 Candidatus Dormiibacterota bacterium | reverse complement strand
CGTACTTGATCGGGTACCCGTCGCTCTCGCGGATGTAGGCATCGAACGGGTTGCCGCCGCTGTCCTTGGCACTGGCGTGCCAGGCCTTGCCCTGCGGGAGAACTTCCTCACCGATGTACTTCTGCGCACTGGCGCCGGCAAACACCTGGGGACCGATGCCGCCCGTGGAATCGGCTTTCGACAGCCATTTGGTGGCGCCTGGGGTCTGCAGCCCGTAATCGGTGCCGCCGACCGAGATCTGTTCAAAGCTCACGACCTGGCCACCGACCGTTGTAATGAACTTGAACCGGCCGGCCGGCTTGGGCTTGTAGTTGAGCTGACCGTCGCCTGAGACCTTGACCGTCGCCCCATTGTTGGTCAGCTTGCCGGTCACCACGAAGTGCGCGTCCTTGAGGCTCGACTGCTGCGGTTTGGCGAGCACGTCCTTGGCCGTGGGCGCAACCTGCGTTGGGTAGCCGCATGCCGCCAGGCAAACAACCATGGCGGCGCTCGCGATCAGGAGTTTTTGCACCGGTCAATCCTATCGGGTCCGGCGTCTTACGCTTGATGCATGGGCATGCACGAAACCGCATTGGCCGGCTTCGGTCGTGGCGCGTCGGCCTACGAGCGTGGCCGCCCCGGTTACCCGCAGGACGCGGCTGACTGGATGCTCGAGCGGCTTGGCATCGGGGCGCGGAGTTCGGTGGCGGACCTTGGCGCCGGAACCGGGAAATTCACCCGGTTGCTCGTTCCCAGTGGCGCTCGGGTGTACGCGGTCGAACCGTCCGCCGGCATGCGCGAGGAGCTGCGTCGCGCCGTTCCGACCGCGACCATTCTCGATGCCGGCGCACACGCGATTCCGCTGCCCGACGGTGCCCTCGACGCCGTCACGGCGGCGCAGTCGTTCCACTGGTTTGCGACCGCCCCGGTGCTCGCCGAGCTCCACCGCGTCCTGCGTGCCGGTGGTGGCATTGGCCTGGTCTGGAACCGTCGCGACCTGGATGACCCGGTGCACCTGGCCCTCGAGGCAATCGTCGCCGACCATCGTGGTGCGACACCCGCGCACGAGACCGATCGCTGGATGGACGTGATGAACCGGACGCCCCTCTTCGAACCGATTGGCCGCCGGGAATTCAAGTACTTACAGCATCTCGATCGGGCGGGCCTCGCGGACCGGGTCCTCTCGATCAGCTTCATTGCGGCGCTGGACGAGCACGCCCGCGCCGCGATCGCCGAGCAGGTGGCGCAGATCGCCGGCGACGGGTCGCACTTCGACTTGCCCTACCGAACCGAGGCCTTTGTCTATCGCCGGACCGCCTAGCGGCCGAACCCGCCTACCGACCAAGTCCGGCGTTCAGTCGCCTCGAGGGGTGAAGCCTCGGCATCGGCCGGATCGTCCGATCGTCCGCGGGTCGGGGCGATCAGGTCCTGGACCTCGAAGATCGTCTCGATCATGCGCGGGGTCGAGACGCCGGACCTGAGCAGGGGCCGGAAACGGGCGATGGCACCCGGCCACGCCTCGAGGGTCTCGACCAGTTCGCCGAGCAGGGGATCGAATCGGGGCGGGACGGCGCGGACGCCTTCGAGGTTGAGCTCTTCCAGCTGGCTGAGGAGCATGTCCGTCAGCCGCTTGGGGCGCCGCGCGCCAGCGGCCCGGCGGGCACGCTCCCGTTCCTCGGCTTCCCGAATCTCCTGGTTTGCGCTCGACAGTGGCCCTGCCAACGGCGTCCTCCCAAATGGACGGCCTGAAACAACTCCATCATATCTTATGACAGTCATGGTGTCCAATATTCGCCAAGCGGATGGGCGGAACTGCGCTGGATCGGTTTCCCGCCATAATTCGCATCGTTGCGTCCTGCCCGCCGCTATGCCGGCACCGTCCTCGCCACGTTGCTGCTCTCGCTCGGCCTCGCCGGCTGCGCCAGCCCGGCTGCGTCGGCCGAGCTGAGCCCGACGCTGACTTTCAGAACCTTCGGTGGAAGCCGGGTGGCATTTCAGAATGGCCTTCCCGTCCCGACTTTCACCTTCCAGCCGCGCCTGCGCCTGGACCTCAGTGGTCGATGGCGCGTCGACCGGATGGTGATGGACAGCGACCTCTCGCTCGCGCGGCGACCGACGGCGCTTCCCCGGATCGTGGCCCAGGCAGCCGGCCGCGAGAAACCGGGGTACAACGACGGCGCCTGGCCCGCCGTCGACGTCCCCGGATCCTTCGATCCACCGCCATCCGCGCCGGTTGACGGGGCCTGGTACCGAAAGGCGTTCGATACCCCTGCCGACTGGCAGAACCAGACCGTCACGCTCAAATTCGGCGCCGCCAATTACATCGCGGATGTCTGGCTCAACGGCCGCTATCTCGGCTATCACGAGGGGGGCTCGACGCCCTTCGCGTTCGACGTCACCGATGCGCTCGTCGCCGGCGACGTCAACATCCTCGCCGTGCGCGTCGACAACCCCCGCTGGGGGACCCGCCAGGACATCGTGCCCTGGGGCCTGACCGACTGGTGGAATTACGGCGGCCTTACGCAGCCCGTCTGGTTGGAAGCGACCTCGGCCATTTACGCGTCGCGCGCCGACGTCGTGCCCCACCTCGATGGCGCGGATGTGTACGTGACGCTGCACCAGCGCCGCGGCGCTCCGGCGCCTGTGCAGGTCGACCTGAGCCTGTTGCCCGCCACGGTCACGGCGGCCAACCAGACCGATGCCGATCCTCGGAGCCTGGTACCGGCGTCGGCCGTACCCATCGCGTCCGAGCGCCTCGACGCCGGCCAGCTCGCCGCCGACGGAACCGCCCAGCTCCACGCGAGCTTTGGGCTGACCAACGCCGACCTGTGGACCCCCGAGTCGCCCGCCCTGTACGTGTTGGAGGTGCGCGTGCTCTGGGAGGAACGGCCGGTCGATCAGCTTTTCGAGACCTTCGGCCTGCGCCGGATCGCGGTCGATGCGAAGGCGCCGCGGTTGTTGCTCAACGGCAGCCCGGTATCCTACGTCGGCGTGGCGCTGCACGACGAGCGGGTCTATCCGGGCTCCGCCGGACAACCTCGAGGCGGCCCGGTCACCACGCCGGATGACGTTCTGCTGGTGTTGCAGAAGGCCAACGCTGCCAACGTCGAGCTGCTCCGGGCCGACCATCACCCGGCCAATCCATTGCTCCTGATGCTGGCCGACCGCCTCGGCTACGCCGTCTGGGAGGAGATCCCGCTCTATCACTACACGCCGGAGACCTTCAGGATCGCCATGGACCGCGGAATCCCGCAACAGATGTTGAGCGAGATGGATCTCCGAGACATGAACCATCCGGCTGTGCTCTTCCACGGGCTCGCCAACGAGTCCACGGGTGGCGCCGAGCGGCGGCAGGCGCTGACCACGCTGCACCAGCTGGACCGGCAGAATGACGGGACGCGCCTGACAGGCCAGGCAGCCTACGGGTCTCAGCCGAACGATCCGACGAGCGCGCCTCTCGACATCGCAGGCTATACGAGCTACTACGGGGTCTTCTATCAGCCGGAGGCAACCCCCGGCACGGTGCAGGCACTGCGTACGATGCATGCGACGTATCCGAAAAAACCGGTGATGATCATGGAGTTCGGGCGCTGGGCGGATGACCCCGCGCAGCAGGTCGAGCAGCGACGCATTCTCGCCGATACCTACCAGGCGGCGGCGCCCCTGCTCGACACGAACCCCGGCGGATTCGTCGGGGCGACGGTCTGGTGGACGCTGGACGACTACTGGACGCAACGGCCCGGCGTGAAGATCGAGCACTTCGGGCTGTACCAGCCCAGCGGCGACGCGCGGCTGGCCGGCGTCCAGGCCGCCGAACTCTTCAGTGGCCGCGCCGGCCAGGGCCCGCAACGGAAGATCGTGTCGAGCGGCTCCGGTGCCGCCCGGGAGCCAGCCCAGGGGAGCGTGCGCTTTCTCGGCTACCTGGCGTACGCGCTGACCGTTGCGCTCGGCATCCCGGCCTTCCTGCTGTTGCTGCTCCTGCTCGCGCCCCGGCGAGCCCGGCGAGCGGCCGCATCGTGATGCGCCAGGTCCACGGCCGCGTCGTCGTCCTCTCGGTGCGCGCCGCCATGATCGCCGGTGCCTGGATCGCCTTCCCGTTGGGATTGGTCGCCGGATGCATCCTGGGTGCCGGCATCGCCTGGTTCGCCGGGGCCGTGCTCGCCTGGCAGGTCCAGCTCAGCCTGACGCTGGGCGTGACCGAGCAACTGCTTCCGTTCGGGAGTCAGCAGCCGTTGCTGGAGAGCATCCGATCGAGCTGGTACCTGGTGATTCCGGTCGTCGGGATTGCCTTCGGCGTCTTCGCGGGGGTGCTGGGGGCGCTCATCGCCGGCCTGGTGGCCGCCTCCTACAACCGCTCGCCCTTCGGCGTGCGCGTGACGGTCGAGGTGCCGGCGGAGGAGTCGTAGCCGATCTGTCACCACGCTCTAATCGTGCTCCAATGACCCAGCGTCGAATTCGCTTTACTGTCAGGCCACATGTCGCCCATCCGACCTGGTCTGCGAACCTTGCTCATGTATGGGCTTGGCCTCTCGCTGCTGATTCCGTTGGGGACGAGCGCCCACGCGCAGTACATCGTGCCCGCCAGTTCGGTGCGGCATACGGGGCCGGTGCCGGTCCGGAAGGCGACCAGCCTGGTGGCCGCCGCAGCCGCGCGTCCGATCGTGACAACCGTCGTCCAGCCGTCCGCTTTCGACCAGCTGCAGGCGGATCTGAACGCCATCATCCGCCAGAGCGGCGCGCAGGTCGGCATCAGCCTCCAGGAGCTCAGCGGGCGTGGGCGGCAGACGATCGCCCTCAACGGTGACCATGTCTTTTACGCGGCCAGCGAGTACAAGCTGCCGCTCCTGATGGCCGAGGCGCAGCAGGTGGCCGCCGGACAGGCCAGCCCCGGCGATCGACTCTGCTATGACCCGACCGACATCGAAGACGGCTGGTATACCGACTATGAGCCGGGCGCCTGCTTCTCGCGGGCCGAGCTCGTGACGCGCGCCGGCCGCTACTCCGACAACACGGCGGCCCGGATCCTGGTCCGCTATCTCGGCGGGCCGGACGCGCTTAACGCCTACGCCCACGCCGCCGGCATGACGCACTCGGCCCTCTGGGATCCGAACACGACCACGGTGAACGACCTCGCGGCCGTCTGGCTGTCGGAAGCGATGGGCGGACTTGGAGGCAGCGCGGCGCAGGGATGGCTCTACCCGATCCTCACGCATACCTCGGCCGAATCTGGGATTCCGGCGGGACTGCCGTCGGCGGCCACCGTCGCGCACAAGACCGGCGACATGTACGGCGTCGTGCTCGACGCGGGCGTTGTCCGAAACGGTCAGGTCCAGTACGTCCTCGCCGTCGGCGTCGCCGGCCTGGACGAGGCAATCGGCTGGGGCGTCATCCAGCGGATCTCGGCTCGGATCTGGCAGTACGAATCCGGACGACCCGACTTCGCGGCGCCGCCGGCCGTCGTGGCGCCCGTTGCGAAGACGCGGCCCGATCCCCGCCACTAAAGCAGAATCCCAGGTAACTTTCGATCGCGGGCCCCGTTACTCGGAGGAATGCGTAGCCGGCTCGTGCTCGTGCTGCCGATCATGCTCTGCCTGAGCGCGTGCGCGGCCCTGCGCGGGGTCGCCGGCGGGGGCGTCCAGTCACCTCCGCCGTCCGAAACGCCGGCACCCCATGCGTCGCGGGCCGCAACCGGCGTCATTCCACGGACGGACGCGAAGCCAAGCGGCTTCCACCAGGGACTGGCTGTGGCGGTCGATGGCACACCGGCCGGGCCGCGACGTTTCTGGTCGGCCGCCATCACCTCGCCTTCGGTGGTTCGGACAGGCCGGCGCTTGAACTACGACGTCACCCTCACGAATGTCTTCGATCGGGGGCTGGAGTTCCCCAATGGGTGTCCCGAGTACATGCAGGCGCTCGCCGGGCCAGGGAGTTGGACGACGGGGAAGGACTGGTTTGTCCTGAACTGCGCCGGCATGGGTGTGATCCAGCCCGGTGCTACGGTTCGCCTGGCCATGGCGATCGACGTTCCGGCGACGGCACCGCTCGGGAAGTCATCGCTCCTGTGGGAGCTCGACAATGGTCAGACCAGCTGGGGCGCCTCCTTCGCCGATGTGACGATCACGAACTAGAACGCGCTTGGATGCAACCATTGTCCGGATTGCGGTGTCTTGACTGGTGTGGCACATGCGATGACGATCTCGGCTGACGACCGTTTCCGGGATCAGGCCCTGGCCGGCGACGAAGCGGCATTTGCCGCGCTCGTCGGACCCCTGGTCGAGCCGGCGATGCGGCTTGCCTACTCGGTGCTTGGCGACCGATCCGAGGCTGAAGACGCCACGCAGGAGGCACTGACCAGTGCCTGGCGGAAGCTCGGCCAGCTTCGGCCCGGGATGCCGGTCCGCCCCTGGCTGCTCGCGATCGTGATCAATCGATGCCGGAACATCCGCCGGACCCGCTGGTTCAAGCTGGCGCGAGTGCCCGACGTCTTTGCGTCGGCCTCGGGGACAGAACCGGGCGTCGAGCATCTCGACCTCGAGCGGGCGATGGCCCGGCTCCCTCAACGCGATCGCCAGGCCCTGTTCCTTCACTTCTATCTCGACCTGCCGATCGACGAGGTGGCGATCGCCATGGGCGTCTCCACCAGCGCCGCGAAGACGCGCATCTACCGCGCCTGCCACCGGCTTCGACCGGATCTCACCGAGGAGGACATCTGATGGACAAGTTTCGTCGCGACATTCACGGCGTCTTTGCCCGTCAGCAGTCCGGGCTTGGCAACTCGGCCGGCGCGTCGGACCGCCTGCTGCGCCAGGCGCTTGCCCCGGCGCAAGTTCGTCGTCACTTCGTGCCGCAGCTTGCCGCGGCACTCGCGACCCTGCTGGTCGGCGCCGCGATTGCCTACACCGTGGTGATCATGCGCGGGCACCTTCACTCGCAAAACCCGGTCACGCACCTGACACCCTCGGCCACGCCGAAGGCCTCCTCGACACCCGTCGCCGCTCCGACGGCGCTCGCGCTACCGCTCGACGTGCCGCCGTCGACGCCAGTCATCATCTACTTTGACCCCGTCAACCCTGAGCAGGCCGACGGTGTCACGTGGGATGGTTCGCGGCACGGGCGGATCGGCGGCTTCGGCGGCCAGGTGTTCGGACTAATACAGAATCCGGCGGGGACTCTCTACAGCACATTCCAGGACATTCGCGACCGCCGCGGGCAGGTTGTAGCGCCGGTCGTCCGCAACTCCAAGCCATTCGGTCTCTGGTCAGACGACGGTCGCCAGTACTGCCAGGTCGTCAGCGCTTCGTCGCTGCCGCCTGCCGGGGGAGAGCCGGCCACGCTGCGACTAGTGACCCTCGAGGGAAGAGTTCACAACGTCGCCCAGGTTGGAACGATGTACCAGCAGAGCGGTGCCGGGATTGCCGCGTGCAGTGTTGAGGGCGACCGGGCTGTTGTGACGCAGTCAACCAGCATCGGTACGACGCTTAAGTTCTGGGTTGTCCAGCTCTCCACCGGTCGAATCCTGTGGAGTGGGGCGCCTGCGGGGGCGTCTGGCAATGGGAGCCTTGGCGTCTCCCGCGACGGACAATTCGTCGCTGAGAATGGGTCCCCCGGCACGTCGTCGACGATCTACGGTCCCACCGGTGCTGTCGTCGGTCACGTGGCCGGAACCGTAGAGGGATTCTCCTGGGACGGCACCCTCGCCGTCGTCGCTCAGGACGGCGGCGCGACCTCGGTCGTTCGGTGGCGCGATGGCACGGTCGTCTGGTCGGCGCCGGCCGGCACCCTGTTCTCGGACATGCTGCCGGAAGCCGGTGGCTCGAAGGTAGCGGTCGCGGTGCAGACCCCCGGCCATCCCCAGACTGGTGGCTTTCCGATCGTTGATGTCTACGCCGTCAGCCCGGACGGAACGGCTCTACAAATCCTGGCTAACGTTTCGCTCTAGCTCGCGGGCCGCTGGAATCAGCCGTCGGGGTTGTTGTTCTTACTGTGCGGCCCTGGCTGCGTCAGATTGGACCACGGCGAGCGGCTGCCCTGGCGGCCGTTCTGCTCGTGATCGTGGCAATCACGCTGCTTGCCCTCGGTCTGGTCGGTGGCCAATCCGGTGACCTGCGCCCGTTGCCACCGAATACCTCGCTTATCAACCGCGTGGCGCTTGTCGGGCCTCAGCATCGATATCTCTTCATCCCGGTCTCTGGACGCGTGGTCACCGGGGTCAAATATCGCTACTCGCTGCAAATCCAGTGTGGGCTCGCGTATCCCGTGGGCCCCGACTTTGACGGCTCGTTGTGGGATCCGCTTGATTCACGGCAGCGCACCGGTGGCCCGCCGCCCGGCTTCAGTGCGCCGGTCGACCACGGCTACATGGTGCTCGTCTCGGCGACGGTCGCCGAGTTCCACAGCTCAGGCGGTTCCACGGCCCGATTCCGCCGCCACAGCGGCTCCGTCATCGCGTCGCTCTGCATGTAGCCGCGCGACATACAATGGGCCAGTTCATGGCACGGCCGCCGGATGCCTGTCCCTATCCGAAGCCGTTTCCCGCGGACTTCGACGAATGCCCCGCGTTCCAGCCGCGGCAGTTCATCCCACTCGATACGCTCTACCAGCCGCTCCAGCCGGTCCTGACCTGCCGCCACCTCGAGATCCGTTCCCTGACCGCGCGTCATCGCTGGTATGGGGCGTGTGCGCTCGGGGATGCCGCGGCCCGGCGAACGTGGGCGGAGGAAGTGGGAACCTCGCGCCTCGCGAGGATCCGTGGATTCCAGGCCGAAATGGGCCGCGCGATCCGGCCGGAACTGACCCGGCTGTGGCAGCTCAAGGGCCAGCAACTGCAGGCCTTCCGAGCCAACGGCGACGTCGCAACCTTGACGCGCGAATTGCGCGAGCTCTCAGACCGGGCTATCGAACACCTGGTCACGTTCATGGAGGGCCAAACGGCCCTGCTCAACGAGGTCGGCTTGCCCCTGAGTGCGCTGGTTCAGCTCACCAAGATGGCCTTCGACCGCTTCATCGAGAGCCGGCACTCAGCGGAAGTCAGCCTCGACGTCCCGGACAGCGTCCTCGCCGGGATGTCCGAACCCGTGCGGACCTTCTTCCGCCCGGCCAGCCAGGGCGAAGTGCCGCGGGCTTAGGCCCGACCCTCAGCCGCCTCGGCCTTGCCGGCCAGCCCCTGTAGGAGCGCGGGGAAGGAGTTCGCGATCTGTTTGCTCATCATGCCGCCGACGATCGCGCCCAGCGGCCCCTTCACCCGGATGGCCTGACTGACGGTCGTCTGCCCGGTGCCCTCCGCGACCTGGCATTCGAAAGAGAAGCGCGTCAGCGGGATGACGGTCGTCTCCAGCCGGAACGACTTTCCGGGCACGACGTCCTTAAGTTGGATCGCGTGCGCGCCCTGCTTGTTGGTCATCGTGCCGGTCGTGCCGGACGCGAAAGGCCCGTCCAATTTCATGGCCAGCACGTCAGGGTTCCATTGCGGCCAGGTCGAGGTGTCCGACCAGATCTTCCACACGCCCTGTGGGCTCGCCTTGGTCTGCACCGAGCGTTCTTCGACTGCCATAGACGGGTTACCCTCCCCGAATCTCCCGTGGTTGCCGGCTGCGCCGGTTCAGCAATAGATAAACACATCCAGCGACCAGGAACCCGATGAAGTAACCGAAGTCGGCCCCGCCAAACCAGGAGGCCAGCTGGCCGGTGAAGAAGCGCTCGGACATGAAGGGCAGCGAGACCGCCAGGCCGACGACGAAGGCGAGCGGGCCCGCCGGATTCCATCCGGGCGCCTGGCTGAACTCGACCGGATTCCGGTGCCGGAAGAAATAGAAGTCCAGGAGGACGATCGCCAGCCACGGCATGATCCAGTAATCGAGCGCGACCAGGAAGTCGGCGTAGTTCTGCGCGAACTTCTGGTAGCCGATCAGCGCGAAGACGATGCCAAGGACGGCGCCGATGATCGCAAGCAGCCAGCGATCGAGCTTGACGTCGAGTACGCGTGCCGACATCGTGTTCGAGTAGAGGTTGAGGACGTTGGCGGTCGTGGCGCCGAGGATGACGGCGATCACGGCGATGGTGCCGAAGCCGCCCATCGCGATTTTCAGCGCCGCGACCGAACTGGCGGCGCCGGGCGCGAGGATGGCGACGAGGACCCCGACCACTTCGGTGACAAACGAGGCGAGGGCCGCGCCCACGAAGACATAAAAAGCGAGGTACCCGCGCGAGGTGGTCTCCGGGAGGTATCGCGAGTAGTCAGAGGCGTAGGGCGACCAGCTCATGATGTACGAGAACGAGATGGCCAGGACGATGGCGAAGAGCGCCAGACTGCCGTTCCCCGACTTCGGATGCCAGGCACCGATCGCCGTCCCATGCGTGAGGGCGATGATGATCGCCACCAGGAAGAGCAGCCCGAGCACCGCCGCCATGTATCGCTCGAACACCTGGATGACGTTGTGGCCGTAGACCACGAGAAAGGTCTGAATCGCCACAAGTGCCACCGCGGCGACGACAAAGGGGAGTCCCGGGATGAGTAGCTGGACGGCGAAGGCGCCCAGGATCGTGTTGACGGTGAACCAGCCTGCCGTGCTGAGCCAGTTGAGACCTGCCGGGATGTAGCCGCCGACGCGGCCGAACGCGCGCCGGCCGATGAGCATCTGCGGAAAGCCGGCGGCCGGTCCCATCGCGGCGGACCAGGCCAGCACCAGGCCGCCGAGGATGTTCCCGAGCGCGAGAGCAAAAAGGGCGGGGACCAGCGGCAGCCCGATTGCCACCGGGATGAAGCCGATGGCAAAATCGGCGATCGTCAGGTTGGCGGCCAGCCACAGCCAGAGCAGCTGCCGGCTGTGCCCGTGTCGCTCGGCAAACGGGATGTGCTCGACGGAATAGGGCTCACGGACGGCGACCCGATCCCCATACCGTGCAGCCGGCTCAGCCACAGCCTTAAGGGTACCGTAGGCGAATCGGGCACCCCGCTCCCAGCTGTCGATCTGAGCGGTCTGCCGTTCGTCGTACTGTACAAAGCGGACTCGGGTCGCGACACTTGAAGGAGGACCGGATCGATGAAATACATCTTGCTGTTCGGTGACACGAAGGAACGGGCGAAGCAGTGGGAAGCGATGCCCGACAGCCAGCGGGAAGCCGCCTATGCTCCCGTCAATCGGTGGTTCGAGAAATTTGCGGGCAAGATCACCGGTGGGCATGAGCTCCAGCCCGATCGGACGGCGACGACGGTAAATTTCCCCAACGGCAAGCCGGTCGTGACCGACGGCCCGTTCATCGAAGGCAAGGAGACGATCGGGGGCTACGCAGAGGTCGACGTCGCCGACCTTGATGAGGCGCTCGAGATGGCAAAGGCCTGGCCGACGGGAGGCCCGGTCGAGGTTCGCCCGGTGGTCGAGCGGAGCGAGTCGCTTCATAACGGCTGAGCCGTCCGCGACCCACGCGGCGATCACCGCGGTCTTCCGGGAGGAGGCCGGCCGGCTGACCGCGGCGCTGGTCCGAGCGCTCGGGAATTTCGACCTCGCCGAGGAACTGGTCCAGGACGCGCTGGTGGAGGCGATCGAGCACTGGCCCAGAACCGGCATTCCGGACAAGCCCGGCGCCTGGCTCCTCACCACCGCCCGACGCAAGGCGATCGACCAGGTTCGCCGGGACGCCCGTTACCGCGCCAAGCTTGCACTGCTGGAAGGAGCGATCATGAACGCGGATTCGGCGGAGGGCGACGACCGGCTGCGGCTGATCTTCACCTGCTGCCACCCAGCGCTGGCGCGGGAGGCGCAGGTCGCGCTGACCCTCCGGGCGGTCGCCGGGCTGACCACTGCCGAAATCGCCCGCGCCTTCATCACCAGCGAGCCGACCATCGCGCAACGGATCGTGCGCGCCAAACGCAAGATTGTCGATGCCGGCATCCCCTACAAGATCCCGCCTGACGCCGACCTCGCCGAGCGGGTGAACGAGGTCCTCGCGGTGCTCTACCTGATGTTCAACGAGGGCTACCTCGCCACGGCGGGCGAGACGGCTGCGCGACACGACCTGGCCGAGGATGCCGCCTGGCTGGCGGGCCTGCTGGTGCGCCTGATGCCAAACGAGCCCGAGGCGCTCGGGTTGCTCGCCCTGATGCGCCTCCACCTTGCCCGCAGCGACGCGCGCTTCGACGTGACGGGCAACCTCGTGCTGCTCCAGGACCAGGACCGGACCCGATGGGATGGCGAGCGGATCGCCTCGGCGGTCCGGCTGCTGGCCCGAGCCGCGGCGCTTGGACGGCCCGGTCCATACCAGCTGCAGGCCGCGATCGCGGCGACGCATGCCGATGGCAGCTCCTGGGCAGCCACGGACTGGGTGGGCATTGTCAACCTTTACGACCTGCTGCTGGCGCTGACCCCGTCACCGGTCGTGCGCTTGAATCGCGCCATCGCTCTGCGCCAGACGGCTGGTCCGAGCGCGGCGCTTGCGGAGGTCGATGCCGTGGGCTCAAGCCTCGACGCCTATTACCTGTTCCATGCCACCCGCGCCGAACTGCTGCGTGAGCTCGGCCGCGAACCCGAGGCGCGCACCGCGCTGCAACGGGCGCTGACCATGACCGAGAATCCGGCGGAGCGCAGTTTGCTCGAGCGACGCCTGGCCCGGTAGGCCGGCCAGATCGGCGCTAGCGGGCGGTCGTGCGTCGGTACCGGATGACCGAGATCGGGACAAACACCAGCAGGATGGCGACGATCCAGGCAACTGATTGGATCAGCGCCCAGCGGATGTCAGCGGTGGTCAGGGCCGGGTTCACATGAAACAGTCCGCGGAGCGAGTCAGAGAGAACCGAGACCGGGTTGTGCCTCGCGAACCCCTGCAGCCAGGTCGGCATCGTATCGACCGGCACGAAGGCGCTGGAAGCAAATGTAAGCGGAAAGAGCCAGATAAAGCCGGCTGACTGTGCCGCCTCGACGCTGCGCACCGCGAGCCCGATGAACGCCGAGACCCAGGAGAAAGCGAAGCTGAACGCCATCAAAACCGCGATGCCGAGCAAGAACTCGAACGGCGTGCCGCCTGGTCGGAACCCGACCGCGAAGCCCACCACCAACATGATGACCACGGTGAACAGGTTGCGACCCAGGTCGGCGATCGTGCGACCGGTCAGAACCGCCGACGAGGCCATCGGCAACGATCGGAACCGATCGATCAGGCCGCGGTGCATGTCCTCGGCGAGACCGATACCCGTGGTGACGCCGCCGAAGGCGACCGTTTGTACGAAGATCCCCGGCATCAAGAAGTTCACATACTGGCCGCCCGGGACGTGGATTGCGCCGCCGAAGACGTAGCGGAACAGGACGACAAACATCACCGGCTGAATCGTCACGAAGACGATGATCTCCGGCACCCTGAGGGTCTGGATGAGGCTCCGTTTGGCAAGCACCATGGCATCGAAGAAGGCCCAAACAAGCCGGCTGCGACCGGCGACTGGCCGGTAGCGGGTGCCGGCGCCAGTCTCCCGGGGATTTGCCGCGATCATCCGCGACCCCTGCGCCGCCGAGTCGGTGCAACCGGCTGATTGTCTTCGGCCTGGTGGCCGGTCAAGGTGAGGAACACATCGTCGAGGCTCGGCCGGTGCAATTGCAGGCCGACGATGGCGATCGACTCCGCGTCCAGGTCGCGAACCAGCTTTGCCAGCTGGCTGGTGCCGTCACGTGATGGCCCCGAGATCCGTCGCTGCGCCAGGTCTACTCGCACGTCACCGGACAGGTGGCGCCGGGCGACGGCTTCCGCACGCGGCAAGTCCGCATCTGCCCCGACCGCGAGTTCAATGCGGTCGCCTCCGACCCTGTTCTTCAGGTCGTCCGAGGTGCCTTCGGCGATCACCCTGCCGGCGTCCACCACCGCGATGCGCTTGGCCAGTTCATCCGCCTCTTCGAGGTACTGCGTCGTGAGAAGGATCGTCGAGCCATCCGCCACCAGGGAACTGATGACGCCCCACATCTGGCGCCGGCTTCGCGGATCGAGGCCGGTGGTGGGCTCGTCGAGAAAGAGGACCGGTGGGAGAATCACCAGCGAGGCCGCGAGGTCGAGGCGCCGACGCATCCCGCCGGAGTAGGTCTTGGCGATGCGGGCTGCGGCGTCGACCAGGTCGAACTGCTGCAGCAGTTCGTCGGCGCGGCGGCCTGCGTCGCGAGCGCTGAGATGGTAGAGGCGCCCGATCATCACCAGATTTTCGCGGCCGGTGAGGTACTCGTCGATCGCCACCGACTGGCCGGCGAGCCCGATGCTGGACTTGAGTTTCTCCGCGTCCTTCACCACGTCAAAGCCGGCGACGGTCGCCCGGCCGGCGTCGGGCTTGAGGAGGGTCGTGAGGATCCGGACCGCCGTCGTCTTGCCGGCGCCGTTCGGACCGAGCAGCGCAAACACCGTGCCGCTCTCGACCTCGAGGTCGACGCCGTCCAGTGCCCGGGTGGTGCCGAAGGACTTCACCAGGCCCTCGGCGTGGATCGCACGATCGTCTGTCACCGGGACAGGATAGCGGGGACCCGTCAGGCGGGTTGCCGGCTGATCTTGAGTTGCGTCAGCGGATCCCGGGCAATGCCTGCGCCGTGAGAGCGACGCCTGCGACCGCCACGACCGCGGCACTCGCGACCGGGATCATCGACGTGAGGCGCCCGAAGCCTCTCAAGGAAAACGCCGGCCGAACCCGGCTCACGAGCCTCGTTCCACTGGCGAGGACGATGCCGATTCCGGACAGGACGATTGCCAGGCCGACGCTGTACGCAAGGATCAACAGCATGCCGAAGGCGACTCGGTGCAGGGAGAGCGCCGAGAGCAGGACGACGAGCGCCGTGGGACAGGGAATCAGCCCGCCGGTGATCCCGAGGATGACAACGTTGCGGCGGCTGAGTCCGGCCCTCGACGAGCCATGGTCGTGGCCATGCCCGTGCCCGTGGGCATGGCCGTGGAAAACCGTCCGTGCCCGAGTCAGGACCAGGGCCCCGCCGATGACCAGGATCATGATTCCCGAGAACAGGGTGAGCCACGGATAGAGTCGCTCCGGCGTGACAAGGCTTGCTGCGTAAAGCGTGACCAGGCCAAGGGCAAAGACGCCGGCGGTATGGGTGATCGTGATCGTCAGGCCGAGAATCAACGCGTGCCGCTTGCTGCCCTGCGTGCCGACGAGGTAGCCGGCCATCACGGCCTTGCCATGACCGGGCGAAAGCGCGTGCAGTCCGCCCAGCACGACGGCGAGCAGCAAGGAGAAGCCAAGTAGGGACAGCGAGAGGTTTTTCGGAGCGATGAGTGCCGCAAAGCGATCCTGGACCAGATGCAATGCGGGCGCGGTGGTGCGCGGGACCGTTCCCGGCGTGACCGCCCCTTCGGAGCCAGGGACGAACGAGAAGCTTGCCTCAGTGACATTGAGCGGGCTTGCCAGCATGTCCTGCGGATACTGGCGAAGTTCCCGGCTGGTGCTCGTCGTTGGCACCGTCGAGCTGGCGAGGTCCGCACCGTTGGAGGCCCGAACGACGATCTCCTTCCAGCCCAGGCGTCCCTGGAAGTTGTTGTCCCGATAGCTCGCCGCATGGCGCCCTGTCGAGAGCGCCGAGCTGCCTACCAGGCTGATCTCCAGGCGTTCCGTCTCCAGGCCCCCCTGGCCCGGCAGAAACTGGATCGAGTGATCGACCATCCGGAGCGCCATGGGCTTGCCGTCGACGGTGAGCGCGACGCCCCGACTGAGGGTCTCGACCTGGCGGCCGAGGTAGGTACCGTCGTCAGCGATCCGCTGCTTCTCCTGGAAGGCGGGGATCTCGGCAAGGTCGAGGACGTAGAACACCGTTGCCTGGCTGCCGGCGACGACGACGCGGCTGTAGTGATTGACCGTGAAGTTGCCAAGCGGATGCGCAAGAGCTGGGGCCGCGACGGCTACCGACATGACGGCGGCGCCGGCGGCCGCCGTCAACCACCGAGCGCCCGATCTCATGCGTGACCCTTGAGCGATGCGAGGGCCCGCACGGCGTCGGCCTGGTAGAGCACTGAGAAATAGGGGTTGATGGCGATGGCCTTCTGCAGATCCGCCTGTGCGAGGGCGGCCTGGCCGAGCTGCTTCTCGATCATCCCGGTGTGAAAATAAGCCAGGGCGTCAAGGGTTCCCAGCCGGTGCGCCTGCGTCGAGGCGGCCATCGCCGACGGGTAGTCGCCGGTCTGATACAGGGTCCACGCGAGCGAATCGGCCGTGATGACATTCGGGCGGTCTCGCATCGCGCGGCGCGCGGCCGCCAGCGCCTCGGGTAAGTCGCGCTGATGATCCGCGTCGAAAAGGGCCAGCTCTTGATCGAGGTCCACGCCATTGGCCGTGAAGAGACGTTGCTCAGCGGCCGCGAGGTCGTACGTGGCTGCGGCCTTCTTGGGGCTGCCCGATGCCGCGTACACGTCGCCGAGTGCGATCACATACTGGGGAACCGGGTAGATGTCGATCGCCCGCTGGTAAAGCGCCAGGGCGTCGCCATATTTCTTCTGCGCCGCCCGAACGGACGCGAGGCCCGCCAGGCCCTGGACGTAGCCGGGAAAGTCACGTAATGCGCGTTGATACTGACCTTCGGCATCGGTCAGGTGCCCGCCATTGAAATACAGGTTGCCCAGGAGCACCTCGGTGTAGGCCAGGTTTTCTGGCACCGGACCGCCCGCCTGGATCGCCTGCTTCATGGCGTCGATCGCTCCCGGGACATCGCCATAAAGCTCGCGCAGGTACGAGATGCGCGAGTAGGAGCTGAGGTCGGGCCGAAGGTTGACCATCTGCTGCAGGGATGCGATCGCCTCGTCGTAATGACCGAGCTGCGTCTGCGCATCGCTGATGATTCCAAGGGGCCGGGAGGCGAACGGCCCGAGCGCATGCGCCTTTCGACCCCAGGCCAGCGCGTCGGCGAATTGGTGCCTGGCCAGGCTGAGCGTGCCCATCTGGGTCGTCGCCTCGAGATCGGCCGGGTCGTGTCGCAGGGCTGCCTGCAGGAGTGCTTCAGCCTTCGGGTAATACGATGGGTCACCAACCTCGCGAACTCTCTGGAGGTACGCGGCTGCCAGCTCATCGGTGGCCTGCCAGTTGGCTGGGTTGGCACGAACCAGGCGCTGGTCTCTCGCGATGACATCGTCGGTCTTGAGGTTGAGAGCCTGCCCGGGCCGCGAACTCAGCGCAGCCGGGACCCCGGAGCCGTTGGCCCGCGAGTTCGTGGCCTGGGCGCCGCAGCCGGCCAGGGCTACGCCCAAAACCAGCAGGGTTGCGATGCCGGCGATCTTCATGAAGCCTCCATGGAAGTGATCAGGGACGGGGCTCCATCGAGGAGCCCCGTCCAGTCGATCGTTAGGGCGAGTGCGGGTCGGCGATGTACGGGAATTCGGTCAAGAGTGTGTCGGCGTCTCTGCTAACGCCGTCGCCGATCGTTGTGGCCAGCGCGCCTGGGGTGCAGGCGGGGGCGCCGAAGGCGCAGGTCGCGCCGTCGACGGCCTGGAGCGCGATGTCGGTAACGTCGTCGCCGAGGCGGCGGCCGTTCGGGAAGCCGTCGAGCTCCTTCGCGAGCGCGCCCAGGCGGTTGACGTCGTTCGGGTTGGCATGCGACACCGGCGTGTCCATGTTGAGCCGGAGCTCGTCGCCGGGGACCTGGTTGGGGTTCGTCGGCATGTTGACGCCTTTGATCCCAGTCAGGAACACTGCCACGAGGTCGGTGCGATTGGTCTCCGGCGCATTGACCTTAAAGAACGCGTTCAGGTATTTCGCCAGGAGGGGAGAGGTGACACCGCTGAGGAACTGCTTGTCATCGGCAGGAGTTGTCGCATTGAAGACGTCCTTGCCGGCGAGCGGCACGACGACTTCGTTGACGAGCGGGTTGCCAAGGCGCGAGACCTGGGTCCAGAAGTGGCCGTTGCCGTTGCCGTTGCCACTCGCCTGGTTGTTCCCATTGGTGTTGAGGACGGCCGTTGTGTGCCGCTTCGAGGTTGACCAGACCCCGATTACGGAATCGTTGGGACCCTTGACCGATGCCTTGGGCACCTGAATGGCAATGGTGTGCGTATTGACGCCCGCCAGTGTGTCCGCGGCGCCGGTAGCGGCACCCGTCACGTTCAGGGGGCTGAAGAGGCCGCCCAGGTTGACGAAGAATGGGTCGTCACGCTGGCCGGCGAACACCTTGATGCCGTTACCGGCATCGTGGATCGCAGCCATGGCGAGCTGGTGGTAATTGGCGGCATCGCCCGTCGAGTTCTTCCCAACCGCATCCGGCGGGGTCAGAAGGTCGCTCGCGATCCGGCGGTTGTCGCCGTTGCGCCAGAGGGCCATGTCGTAGGTCTGCGGGCGGTTCCAGTTCTTGTACGACTTCGTGCTGTCGTCGTAGGTAACCGCGCCGGTGGTGTAGAGGAAGGTCGACGGATCGACCGTCTTGGTCTTGAACTGGAACGAGTAGACGATGTGGTCCTTTGCGTCGCCCACGTTGTCGATGTGGATCTGGTACAGGACGTCATCGCCAAAGCTATAGAAGTTGGGTCCGCCCGAGGGAACCTCGACCGGGATCCAGTTGGCGATGATGTCGACCTTGGTGGGATCGACCGGATCGGTGAAGGCGTACG
>JALYYC010000182.1 GCA_030946755.1 Candidatus Dormiibacterota bacterium | reverse complement strand
TGAGTAGCCGTCGAAACATGGCGTAAATCCTCCTTGAGATCCATCGATGTTTATCGATGCGTAGCGTAACAAATCAATAGACGATTGTCAATTGATATGCTACGCTGTCCACATGAAGGCCGTATTGCCCGAGCGGACGCGCGGAGTCTGTTGCGCCGCACCGATTCCGCTCGAGACAGCGCATGCGGAACGCACGGTCGACCTGTTGAAGGCGCTGGCTGACCCCACACGCCTGCAGATGGTCGGAATCCTGAAGCGGGCAAAGGAACCGGTCTGCATCTGCGACTTCACCGCGACCTTCAAGCTGAGCCAGCCCACGATCTCGCATCACATTGCTCGGCTGAAAGAGGCCGGCCTGGTTGACGTGACCAAGGAAGGTCTCTGGGCCTACTATCGCCTCCGGACGTCGCTCGACGCCAAAACCCGGGCGCTGCTCGACACCCTGGTCTAGCCGCGGTGCGGCGCGTCCTATTCGTTTGCCTCCAGAACGCCGGGCGCTCGCAGATGAGCCAGGCGTTGTTCGATCGGGCGGCCAGGGGTCGCTACGAAGCGCGATCGGCTGGCACGCAACCGGCCGCGGCAGTCCACCCGGAGGTGGTCGCCGCCATGCAGGAGATCGGCGTCGACCTGCGCGGGCGCAAGCCGGCGCTCCTGACCGACGACCTTGCCGCATGGGCTGATGTGGTGGTCACGATGGGCTGCGGCGACGCATGCCCTTACATTCCGGGAAAGACCTACGTCGATTGGGAGCTGCCCGATCCGGCCGGGCAGCCGCTCGGCGAGGTCCGCGCGTTGAGGATCACGATCGACGAGCGGGTTCGGGCGTTAGTCCAGTCGCTCGACGGCGCGCCCTGAGGCGCTAGGGGAGCCAGATCTCCGAGGCGGACTGAACGTCGGTAATCCACCACCGGTTCTCGATGTCCACCAGCGTGTAGTGGTAGTAGCCAAGGAAGCGGTGCGTGGTCCGCCGGCCGAGACCGACTCCCTTCTCAGCGTCAGGGACGAGCCGGTAGATCCACTCTTCCTTGGTTGTGACGTTGACGTTCTGGGGACTGGCCTGCAAGCCATAGGCCGACAGTTCGACCTTACCGATCTGGAGGTAGGCGGTATACGAGACGTCCAGCACCTCGCACGTGATATCGAGGCTGGCGGCCGGGAACGACTCGAAATCACCAGAAAGATCGTGCGCGACCTGGGACAGCATTGGCTCCAGGTAAACCTCGCGGAGGACCTCGGCGTCGCGGTTGTTATACGCCTGCTGATTGAGCTTGATCGACCGCAGGACGGTCTCCTTGATGGCGGACACATTGAAGGTCGTCTCACGCTGCACGTTTAGAGCGTAGCGCAACCGCGCCCGAGATCGGTCCGCACTGCGTCGGAACGCTCACAGCCCTGTAAAGCTTTGTAAACCCGGGCGCGATCCGGCTCCCGGACGGGTCTGCAGGGCGAAGCAATGCGTCGCGTCCGCGTCAAATCATTGCGCACTCCGGGAGAAGAGGGGTCAGTGGCAAAACCGCATCCGGCGCCTAATCAAGCCCAGTTCAACTGGCGACTCTGGCTCGCCCTCGGCGCGGTCACTGAAGGCTTCCTCGTGTTCGTCGCCCGCTCCTGGGCGCCTTCGACCGCGACGTATTTCCTGGCGGTGCTCTTCGTCCCGGTCATGGTGATGACCGGGTTCTGGAGTTTCAAGTACTTCGAGTTGCACCAGAAAAACGTCGCGCTCGCGCATCGCGCGGACCAGAACCTGCAGGAGCTCACGCACTTCTTCGAAACGGCAACCGCGGTCTCGAATTTGACCCGCCTCGGCGAGGACCTGGCAACGCTGACGCTCAAGCTCGCCGAGCTCCTCGACGTCGAGATGTGCGGCTTCTTTCTTTACCAGGCGGGACTCGAGTCACTGATCGCGCCGGCCGCCCCGTCGGGGATGCGCGAGAGCCGGCTCTTCAACCAGATGCGTCTCAACCAGCTACGCTTCCGAGCCGACGCCTCGACCCTGATCGGCCGCGTGTTCAGCACGCAACGACCGCATATCATCGCCGACTGCGTCCACGACCTCGAGGCCGGCCAGCTCCTTCCGCAGACGTTTGGCTATCGGGACATGCTGCTCGTCCCGCTCGGATCGGGCGGTCGGCCGCTCGGCGTTCTGCTGCTGGCGAACAAGCGCCATGGGGAATTTAGCGGTAACTATGACGTCAAGCTCGCGGCGTCGCTCGGGGCCGAGGTGGCCGTTTCACTGGAGAACACCTTTCTCTTCGAGGAGACGCGGCAGCAAGCACTCCGGCTGGACGCCTCCATGGAGATGCTCCGCCAGGTTTCCCAGGCCTTGACCGCCACCACGATCAGCCCGGCCTCGCTCCTGCAAGCCGTCGCCCGGGCGGTGATCGGTGTGTCAAGTGCCGCCTCCTGCATCATCACGCTCACCCATGGAGGCATTCCGGCTGACCAGCGGCTCGAGGTCAGCGAAGGGCTGCCGCCCCTCGACCCGCGCGTTCCAACACTGCCGCCCTCGCTCGTCGCCCAGGTCGTGCTCGAGCAGCAGCCCGTCTTTTCCGAGGACGTGCAGCTCGATCCGCGGTTTCCCCCCGACGCGCTCACGAGCCAGGCTCGCTGGCGCGCCTCGCTTGGCCTGCCGATGTTCCTGCAGCAGGAGTTCGTCGGCACGGTATCCATCTACTTCCACGAGCTGCGCGCGTTCGACGCTCCACTGATGCAGGTGTTGCAGATCCTGGCCAACCAGGCGGCGGTCGCCCTCGACAACGCGCGACGCTACGAGCGCGAGCGGCAGACGATCGCAATGCTCCAGCGTGCCAACCTCGAGCTGCAGGAAGCCGATCGCATGAAGTCCGAATTCCTCACGAACATGTCCCATGAGCTCCGCACGCCACTCAACGCCATCATCGGCTTCTCCGAGATCCTGCACACATCCACTGACCTCACGGAGGGGGAGCGGTCGGAATTTGCCGAAACCATCCACACGAGTGGACGTAACCTCCTGAAGCTGATCAACGACATCCTCGACCTGACCCATATTCGCGCCGGGCGCCTGGAGCTCAAACCGGTTGCCTGCCTGCTCAGCGAGGCGGTCGACGCGGCGGTCTCCGAGAATGCCGCGGCGGCAAACCAGAAGGAGCTGACCGTTCGGTCCGAGGTGGATCGATCGCAGGAGGTCGTCTTCGACCCGCGGAGCCTCCGTCATGTGATTCAGAACCTGGTCAACAACGCGGTCAAATTCACCCCGCCGCACGGCAGCGTGGTGATCCGGGTGGTGGAGACGGCGCCCGGGACCGTGGTCGAAGTGTGCGATAGCGGGATCGGCATCAAGCAGGAGGACCAGCCCCGGCTGTTCGAGGAGTTCCGGCAGGTTGATGGATCGACCTCGCGCGGCTACGAGGGCGTCGGCCTTGGGCTGGCCCTCTCCAAGCGCCTGGTCGAGCTGCAGGGCGGACACATCTGGGTGGAGAGCCTGCCGGGGCAAGGCAGCACCTTCCGTTTCCTGATTCCGCGAAGGCCCGCCCTGGTGAGGGTGGCATGAGCGTCGAGAGCCCGCGGCGGATTCTGGTGGCGGAGGATGACCCCGAGCGGTTGAAAGCGATCGTGGACCGCCTGCAGCAGGAGGGCTTCAACGTGCTCGCGGCGCAGGACGGCCTGGAAGCGCTCGACCGGGCACGCGAAGAAGTTCCCGATGCGATCGTGCTCAACCTCTTGCTCCGACGAATCGATGGGCTTCGCGTCTGTGAGATCTTGAAGAGCAACCCCGCCACGACGAACATTCCCGTGCTCCTGATGGCCGGGGTTCACGTCGATCCCGACGAAGGGCAGCGGGCGCTGGCGGCCGGAGCCGACCGCTTCCTCAGCGATCTCGGCCCGCTCTCGGCCGCCGATGGGCGGGACCTCAGTGGCTCGTCTGACCTGGTCGAGGCGCTTCGGACGCTGCTGGGGAGCGAGCCCGAGCTCGAGTCGCGTCCGATCCTGCTCGCCATCGACGACGACCCTGACAACCGGGCTTTCCTGACCAAGGCGGTGGGCAAGCGCGGCTTCGATGTCATCAGTGCCCCGAATGCCCGGGAGGCCCGCCGGCAGCTGGACGCGCGGCGGCCGGCCCTGATCTTTCTCGACATCCAAATGCCCGAAGAAAGCGGGCTGACGCTGCTGCCCCAGATGTTGCGGGACTTCCCCGAAGCGGTGGTCGTGATGATGACCGCATACGGCTCAGAGCAGGTCGCCGCGGAAGCACTCCGGGGTGGCGCCGATGACTACATCGCCAAGCCGATCGACCTCCAGCGGCTTCGCGAGCTGCTCGATCGCAACCTGGACAAGCAGCGGCTCCGGGCCGAGCGACAGGGCCTCGTCAACCGGCTCAAGGACTCCAACCGCTACCTGATGCGGCAGCACGCGGCCCTGCGCCAGGCCGACGAGGAAATTCTCCAGGTCAACCGCCAACTGGAGAAGTCGAACCGCTACAAGTCGGAATTCCTGGCGAACATGTCGCACGAGCTCCGCACACCGCTGAACGCGATCCTTGGCTTCAGCGAGATTCTTCTCGACATCACCATGAACCTCACCTCGGGCGAGCGCGTCGAGTTCCTGCGCAACATCCACAGCAGCGGGCAGCACCTGTTGGGTTTGATCAACGACATCCTCGATCTGGCCAAGGTCGAGGCGGGCAAGATGGAGCTCCATCCAGAGCCGCTCCAGGTGGTCGAGGCGCTCCACGAGGTGACCTCGATCCTGGAGCCGATGGCGCGCCAGCAGGGCCTCCAGCTGACGACGGTGGGGACCGCGGAACCGGTCCAGGCCGACCGCAGCAAATTCAAGCAGGTGCTCTACAACCTGCTCTCGAACGCCGTCAAGTTCACGCCCGCCCCGGGCAAGATTACCGTCGTCGTCAAGGACACGGCCGATCAGCTTGTGGTCTCGGTGCACGACACCGGAATCGGGATGAAGCCGGAAGACCTGCCCAAGTTGTTTCGTGAGTTCGAACAGATCGATGGCTCCTACACGCGACGCTACCAGGGCACCGGGCTGGGCCTCGCCCTCTGCCGGCGGTTCGTCGAGATGCATGGTGGCCGGATCTGGGCGGAGAGCCAGTTCGGTGCCGGCTCGACCTTCACGTTCACCCTCCCACGCGAGCCGCGGCCGGTTGCCGACGTGGTCATCGCGGCGCCGCCCGACGAACCAGGCCTCGACACCATGGACCTGCCGCTGGCGCTCATCGTCGAGGACGATCCGAACAGCAGCCAGCGGCTGACGGCAGAGGTGCAGGGCGTCGGATACCGGGTGGCGCACGCCCTCGATGGGGAGGAGGCGGTCCGCAAGGCAATGGAGATCCTTCCCGACCTGGTCGTGATGGAGACGGTCCTACCGAAACGCGACGGCTGGCAGGTGCTCCAGGAGCTGCGCAGCCGGGCGGCCACGGCGGACGTGCCGGTCCTGATCTGCTCGGTCACGAGGAATGACGAGCTGATGCAACGATTCAATGTCATTGCCTACGTGGCCAAGCCCTGGGCAACGAAAACGCTCCAGGACGAACTGCGCCGGCTCGGGCAGGGCATCAAGCGCCGCCGCGATCGGGTGCGGGTCCTGGTCGTCCACCGCGACCGGCGGGCGCTGGCGCCCCTGGCAGCGGCCCTGGTGGAGGAGGGATTCGAGGTTTTCCGGGCTCCGGGCCTCCAGGAAGCTCTCCAGAAAGCCCGGGCGGCGGCTCCGGACGTCGTCATCCTGGCCCCGGCGGAGCCGGAATGGGTGACCGGGCTCCGCGGCCTCTCCGGCCAGCCTGCCCTGGTCGCTCTGGGCGAAGTTTCACAGAGGGTGCCAGCGACGGCGTGGAGCGCCGTTATACCCACTGGCCTTTCCCAGCCAGATGCCGTGCTGCACGCCATCAAAGGTCTGGAGATCGTGCAAAGGCGAAGGAGGACAGGTCGTGAGCGCCGGCAAGGTACTGATCGTCGAAGATAACCCGGTCAATCTGCGGTTGGCCCAGTTCCTCCTGGAGAAACGCGGCTTCACGGTCCGCAAGGCCGGGAGCGGGGCCGAGTGCCTTGCGGAGATGGCCGCCAATCTCCCGGACATCGTGCTGATGGACATCCAGCTCCCGGGCGAGGACGGGCTCGCCGTCACCCGCAAGATCCGGTCCGACGCGCGGACGGCGGGCGTGGTCATCGTCGCTCTGACCGCCCACGCCATGTCGGGGGACCGGGAGCGCATCCTGGCCGCCGGGTGCGACGGCTACATCGCCAAGCCGGTCGATCCCCAGGGTCTCCCGACCGAAGTCTCCCGATATCTCCAGCAGGGAAGGTTGAAGACGGCATGAGCGAGCAGGGACAAAAGGCCAGCCGGTCCTACTCCGACATCCTCAAGCTGAACCAGGAGGTCGTCCAGAATCTCCAGGGCTTGATCGAGGAACACGATGCCCGCAAGAAGGAACTGGACGAGCTGAAGTATTCGTTTGACCAGGCTCAGGCCGAGATGGCGCGTCTCCACGAGGAGCTTCGACACGCCAATCAGCGCGACGCGGAGCGCCACGAACAGCTTCGTCAGCTGGAACAGGAGCGGGTCGACCAGCTCGGTGCGATGAGCGCCCATCTCGACGCCATGCGCGCCGCGGTCGATCGCTACCTGCAGCAGGGGCGGAAAGCCGCTTGAGTTCCGAGGCACCGAAGGCCAGGTCCTTCGCCGACATTCTCCAGCAGAACCAGGAGTTCATCGCGCACCTGCAGACGCTGCAGGACGATATCGCGAGCCAGCTCGAGGTCAAGGGCCAGGAGCTGGCCACGGTTCAGAAACAGATGGATGCCAAGCAGGCGGAACTCGACGAGCTCCAGAACGCCCAGCTCCAATGGGCCATGGACCGCCAGGCGTTGCTCGATGAGCACGCCAGCGTCAAGCAGGGGCACAAGGACCTTCAAGATCGCCACCAGAGGGCGGAAGCGGAGCTCCATCAGGCCCGCGACCAATGGGCCGCAGAACGCCAGACCCTACTCGAGCGTCATGCCTCGCTCGAGCAGGCGCATCAGGATCTCCAGCAGAGCCATGACCGCGTCCGGGTCGAGCTGGGCCGGCTCCAGGACGACGTTACGCGGGCCAGGACCCGCGACGAGGAGCGTCGCGGCCAGCTCCGCCAGCTGGAGCAGGAACGGATGGGGCTCAGCCAGAAGTACGAGGCCGAGCAGAAAAAGATCGCCGCCGAGCTGAAGACCGTCCAGGGTGACCTCGACAGCCTTCAGACGGCCCAGTTGCAGTGGGCGATGGACCGCGAGAGCTTGCTGAAGGATCGGGACGCGGCCGTCGCCCGTCAGGCCAAGCTCGAACAGGAATGGCAGGCGGCCCGGATCGCGCTCACTGCTGAGCGCGCGGCGCTTGCCGAGGCGAACGGGAAATTGGAACAGCAGCTCAAGTCGGCGCAGGCCGAAATGGAGCCGCTCAAGGCAGCCCGCGACAAGTGGCAGGCGGAACGCCAGCGACTGATCGGCGATGTCGCCCGCCTGGAGCAGGAAGGCCAGGCCGCCGAAGGTCAGTTCAAGGCCGACCGCAAGCTGCTGCAGACGCAGTTGGACGAGGCGCGCAAGAAGGCCGCCGACCTCGACAAGGCGGAGGCCGAGTTCCAGCGGGTCAGTGACGAGCGCTCGGCGCTCTTGACCAAGGTCAAAGCGCTGGAGAAAGACTGGCAGGTTCGCGAGACCTCCATTGCGGAGGAGAAGGCCGCGCTCAAAAAACAGGTCCAGGACGTCAACGCGAAGCTGGCCGCGACGCAGCAGGATTACGAGAAAGTCAAGGCGCTACATGACGACCTCGCGGGCGAAAGTGGGCGCAAGGCCGAAGAGTGGACCGTTCGCGAGCAGCGCCTGACTTCAGAGAAGAATCAGCTCAAGGTCGACCTCGAACGGGTGCAGGGTCAACTCTCCGAGATGATGACGCAGACCAACGAGCTCCAGAGCCGCCGCGCCAACGAGTCGAAAGAGCTGGAGCTGGCCTGGCAGCGGGAGAAGGCATCGCTCAAGTCGCAGCTCGAGGAGGCGCGCAAGACGGCCGGCACCGGGCCCCCGTCGAGTCAGGTCATCGCCCGCTACGAGACCGAGAAGCGCGCGATGCAGGCCCAGCTGGACGGCCTCCGGACCGAGTTGGCGTCACTGGGCAAGAACAAAGACACGGCGCCGGGCCTCCTCCAGGCCAAGCGCGATTTCGAGGCGAAGTTTCGCGTCATCTACGACCAGAGCCATGACCTCAACTCACCGCTGAACGCGATCATCGGCTTCTCCGAGATCCTGTTGGACGAGAAGGGGAACAAGACGACCCCCGAAGAGCGGCGCGAGTTCGTCGCGCACATCAACGAGAGCGGCAAACGGCTCGTCGAACACATCCGCGAACTGATCGAGTTCGCTAAGCAGGAGTCGGGGATCCAGGAGCGCCCGGTGCAGATGCTGCCCCCGGTCGGCGTCAGCACCAAGGCCCCGGTCATCCTCGTGGCCGACAACGATCCATCGGTCAAGGAGCGGATCGAGCCGTTCCTGAGCCACGCGGGCTACGAAGTCGTGATCGCGGCCAGCGCTCAGGAGGCGCTGCGCAAGGCGGTTCAGCTCCAGCCCCTGGCGGTGCTGATCGATACGCAACTCCCCCCGAATGGTGGCAGCGGGCTCGTCTACGACCTGAGACGTGAGTCCAAGACCAAGGACATCCCGATCGTGTTGACGTCGAAGGTCAACAAAGAATCGCTCCCCTTCGACATCGGCCAGGCGGACTTCCTGACGAAGCCGATCGACCGTCAACAGTTGCTGCAGATGATGGTCAAGTTCGACCTGCTCGCAGATGGCAAGCGCGGGAAGAAGACGCCGTCCTCGATCCTGATCGTGGATGACGATCCGCAGAACATCCGGCTGATCAAGGCGATGCTGAAACCCTTCAACATGGAAGTGATGATTGCTGACGGCGGAAAGGCCGGGCTCGAGATCGCGATGAAGAAGAAGCCCGACCTGATCATCCTCGACCTGATGATGCCGGACGTCGACGGCTTCGAGGTCGTCTCCAAGCTGCGCGAAGACCCGGCTGCAGCGCAGATCCCGATCCTCATTTACACCGCCAAGAACATCACCAGTGAAGACCGAGAGCGGCTTCAGGGCAACATCCAGACGATCATCCAGAAAGGCGACTTCGGGAAGGATCGCTTCCTCGAGATGATCAATAACCTGCAGATCGCGCAAGCGAGCTAACCGCATGGAGCGGCCGGGGTGACCGCCCTCGATCGGCAGCTCATCAAGTTTCGCTTTGGGGCCGTGCTCCTCCCGGCCGCGCTGCTGTTCTTGTTGCCCACGCGATCGCTGCCACTGACGCTGGCACTGACGGCCCTTCTGGTTGCCTACAACGCCGCCGCGATGCTCGTCGGACGGCGCCGGGAGGCGCGGAACGGCCGCCTGCTGGCGGTGCTCGTCCTGGCCCTCGACCACTTCGTGGTCAGTGGATGGATCTTGCTTTTCGCTTCCCAGTCGACCAGCATGCCCTACCTGCTCTACGCGCTGGTCGCGGCCGAAGCCGTCTTCCGCTTCGACCTCTGGGGCGGGATCGCGACCAGCGTGTTCTTCAGCAGCGGCATCATTCTCTTTCAGACCGGGGACCTTGGTCTGGCCATCTCGGTCCGCGACGCGGTCCTTCGCGCAATCCCGACAGTTGCCGCGATCGCCGGCCTCGGGGCCGCGGTGCGTGCCACCAACACCGAGGTCCGGGGCACCCGGCGCCGCCTCCACCAGACTGAACAGCTTCGCCGGGTGCTCGGCGAACTGGTCGGCCAGCTGGACGTGGGTCGCATGCTCTACACGGTCATCCGATGCGGGATGGAGATGCTGCAAATGGAGTCCGGCGCGGTGGTCCTGCTGGATGAGGACCGCGGGATTTTCACGCTGCGAGCCGTCGTCCACATGCCCGAAGCGCTCGAGGGGGTCGCGGTCCCGGTCGGCGACGGCATCGTCGGGCACACCGTCCGGGAACGCCGCTTCATGATGCTCAGCGAGGCGCCGCTCTTCGACCTACCGGGTTTGAATGGCGACGAATATGCGCGCACGTTCGGCATCCCGATCCTGCTCGACGGCAAGGTGTGCGGCGTGCTGCATCTCAATACTTCGGACGGCCATCGGCGCCTGACCCGCTGGGAGGAGGAGGCCCTCGAGCTGCTCGCCCAACAACTGGCCGTGGCGCTTCGCAACCTGCGGCTCTTCGAGGAGACCGAGAAACGCGCCCGACGCCTCGAGCTCTTGAACCAGTCGATCGACCAGATGAATCAGCACCTGTTCGACCCCGAGCTTGTCGACGTAATCGCGACCGCGCTGACCGACCACCTGGGCCTGGCGGTCGCGCAACTGTGGCTGGTGGAAGCGACTGATGGAGCCCTCTACCGCCGGGCGGGCCACCACACTACGAAGCTGGCGCCGCCGGTCGCGGGGCGCGTTGAGCGCGGGATGACCGAGATCGGGCAGGTCGCCGAGCTCCGTGTCCCCATCATCACCAACGACCCCGCCAACCACCGGCAGATGTCACTCAATCCCTGGATGGCCGATGAAGGCATTCAGGCCTTCGCCGGATTTCCACTGGTCGTCGGCGAGCAGCTCCTCGGCGTGCTGGCCGTGTATCACCGGCGCCCACTGGACCGAAACACGATCGAGCTCCTGACCCTGTTCGCGCAGCACGCGGCGACGGCGATCCAGGAAGCCCATCTCTTCCATCTCGCCACCGAGCAGACGGCCCGGCTCGGCGCCGTCAACGCGGAGCTGCACCGCGCGAATCAGCACAAGTCCGAGTTCCTCGCGAACATGAGTCACGAGCTGCGCACCCCGCTCAACTCCATCATCGGGTTCTCCCAGCTTCTCCTCGAAGGCGATGGCGGCGTGCTCTCAGGCGAGCAGCGACAGGACGTCGAGATCATCGGCCAGAACGGACAGCACCTGCTGGCACTCATCAACGACCTGCTCGACATCTCCAAGCTCGAGGCGGGCAAGGCGCAGTTGAATCGTGGTGAGGTGGACCTCGAGGCGCTCGTCTTCGAGTGCGTCGAGAGCGTCGGTTCACTTGCCAAGACGAAGCGGCTGGATTTGAGCTGCGTCGTGGCGCCCGACGTGGGACGCATCTTCGCTGACGGCCCCAAGCTCAAGCAAGTCCTCTTGAACCTTCTTGGCAACGCGATCAAGTTCACGGAGGCGGGCAGCGTGCGGGTGGCCGTGGAACGGCAGGGGGCAGAGGTCCGGCTCAGCGTTCGGGACACCGGGATCGGCGTCCCGGCAGAAGACCTCGAGCGGATCTTCGAGAGCTTTCAGCAGGGCAACAGCGGCATGAGCGGAAAGTACCAGGGCACCGGGCTGGGGCTCTCGATCTGCCGCCGCCTGGTCGAGATGCACGGTGGACGGATCTGGGTGAAGAGCACGCCGGGTCAGGGGAGCGCCTTCATGTTCACGATCCCGCAGCGTGCCACCCTCGACGCGATCGACCTCTCGGCGGCAGCCTAGCCCAGCAGGCCCGTGATCAGCGCCACGGCCACGATCGCCATCACGCCCGCGGCCGCGAACTGAAGCGGGCGTTCGGGAATTGCGGCCCCGAGCCGATTCCCGAGCCCAACGGCGATCGCGGAGACGGCCCAGAGCGCCAGCGTCGCACTGATGAAGATGATGACCGGCTCCCGGTAGCGCGCCTGCAGCGCGGCGGTTGCCAACTGCGTCAGGTCACCCCACTCGGCGACGAAGACGACGAGAAACGCCGTTACCAGCGGGCGCCGGTGTTTGCGTTCCTCGCGCTCGATCTCCTGCTCCTCCTTAACTTCCGTGGCCTTCAGGTTGCGGCGAACCACGAACGCGGCCATCGCCAGAAAGAGGACGCCGGCCCCGATCCGGACCGGTTCGCGGGGTAGGAGGGCGAAGATCGAGCCGGCAAACACGGCGACGGCGCTCTGGATCAGAAACGCCGCGCACGCACCGACGAGGACGGGGAAGGGGCGATGGCGGGTCGCGAGTAGCAGGGCGGCCAACGCCGTCTTATCGGGCAGCTCGAGGAGAAAGATGATGGCGAACACGCTGACGCCGAGCGTGAGGGCGTGGGTCACGACCCGACTCAGTCTACGGGCACACCACTATCTATTGGTGGCTTAGCGGAGCCAGAGCGGGAAGCTCAGCGCAAAGACGGCAAGGCCCAGCGCGATCGTACGCCACGACGGCAGGGCTCGAACGGACGTGGCATGGGCGATGTTCATCATCGTTATCCCGCCAGCGCCAGGGGCTCTTGCCCGGCGGGGTAGTTGACCTTGGCGGCAAAGCGATAGCCGACGCCCCGCTTGGTCTGGATATAGATCGGTTTGCTCGGGTTGGGCTCGATCTTGCTGCGCAGGCGCGAGATGTGCACCCGCAGCCCCTCTTCGTAGGCTTCCTCGTCCCCGGCCCACGCCTTGGCGAGCAGGGTCTCGTTCGTGACCACCCGGCCGGCGTTCCGAACCAGGAGAAAGAGCAGCTTGGACTCGGTCGGCGTCAGGGTCACCTGCTGGCCCTTGACACGCGCCCAGTGCTGGACGAAGTTGATCTGGAAGTCCTGATCGATGACGACCTCGGGTTGATCGACGCCGGCCGACTCGCCGTAGCGGCGAAGCACCCGCTGGACGCGGGCGACCAGTTCCTCTTTCTCGAACGGCTTGACGATGTAGTCCTCGGCGTACATCTGCAGGCCCTCGACCTTGCTCTCCACCGCGGCCACGGCGCTCAGGATCACGATCGGGACATCGAGGTGACTCTTGATCCGCCGGCAGAGCTCGAAGCCGTCCATCTCGGGCATCATCAGGTCGACCACGACCAGGTGGGGAATGCCTTCGTGCAGCTTGCGCAGGGCTTCCGGGCCGCTGCCCGCCGTCATGACCTCGTAGCCGGCGTGCTCCAGAATCCGCTTCAGGATCTCGCGGGCCATCGCGTCATCGTCGACGATCAGAATCCGGTACCGATTGACGATAGTTAACCCCTCTCTCCCTGCCGCCATCGCGCGTCGCGCTGCGGACCGGCCGCCATGAATTTGGACTTGTCCGTCGCTCAAGCCCGACTGGTGAGCCGGCAGAGATATATGGCCGGAGTCGTTCATTTCCTTACGATTCCTCTTTACGATTTGATGACTCTTGTCACGTCGAGGTCACGCTGGGTGGCCAACATTGCCGCCTTCCGACCACCACCTTAGTGAGGCAGGCTTACGACCCTTGTTACAGGGTCGATACCAGTTTTCGGAGCGATCGCCTACTCGACTCGAAGCTGCGCTAGAATCCTCTTCGCCTCGCCCGGGTGGTGGAACTGGTAGACACGCAGCTTTGAGGGGGCTGTGAGCGCAAGCTTGTAAGGGTTCAAATCCCTTCCCGGGCAGAGCCCCAATACGGATGGACTTCAGCGGGCTCAGCGTTGCCTACCTCCGCCTGCGCTACCGCCGGCACCGCTTCGGCCCGGGATTCCGCGGCCCGATGCGACTGCGGATCCGGGGCAAGGGCCTGGTCTCATTCGGCCGCGATGTCCACATCCGCAACGAATCCGGGCGCACGGCCATCCTGACCTTCAACGCCGACGCCCGGATCGAGGTCGGCGACCGGGTCCAGATCGACGGCGCCGGCTTGATGTCGGCCAGCCGGATCATCATCGGCGCCGACGCCGTCCTCGGTCCGTGCCTGCTTGTCGATACCGACTTCCACACCGTCGCGGGGTTGCGGCGCGAAACCAGCGAGCTCGCCGCCCGCCGGCCAATCCGGGTCGGCCGTCAGGCGTTGATCGAAGGCAAAGCCACCGTGCTCAAGGGCGTCTCGATCGGGGAGGGCGCGCTGGTGCGCTGGGCCTCGGTGGTTGCCTCAGACGTTCCCGCCGGGGCGGTGGTGATCGGCAATCCCGCGACCGTGGTCTAAGGCCAGGTCAGGCGCCGACGACGGCGCCCTGGATGTTGCAATAGGTGTTCCGCACCGTATTGCCCAGGACGATCAGGGTGACCAGGATGACGATCACAACCAGGCACATGATGAGGGAATACTCAACCAGCGCCTGACCGTTCTCGTTCTCGGTCCACCCAAAGAGGGTCCTGATTCTGGCGCCGATTAAGGTGATCATTGGGTCTTACTCGGGGAAAATATTTCTCCGCAATCCGAGTATGGACGTACAACGGGGAGGGTAGGCATTTCCAGACGGGTCGTGGCCCGATCGTCGCCGGGTTGTGACTCCGGCCGCTTAAAGCCCGAATTCAGGAATGGGCTGAGGAGCGCTGCACGAGGTAGGTGACGACGGCGAGGTACTCCTCGGAGTCGGCCGATCCGACCCAACGGGTCTCCTCCGTCGTCCGGCCAAAGAGGGAGAACAACTCCGTCAGGGTTAGCTTGTCAGACATTGGTCTTGTCTCCCACAGCATGGTCACTCATCCTACTATCGAACCTCTCAAATAGTCGACTACAACAGTACCGTTTAACGTGATACTCAACATATCATGATACGGCGGCCCGTGACCACCGGATCAACGCGCGTTGTTGCGCTGGACGAGGTACAGGACGACCGCCAGGTATTCCTGCGAGTCGGCCGAGGCAACCCATCGAGTGTCCTCGGCGTGTCGGCCGAAGAGGGTGAAGACGTCCGACATAGTCAGATGCTGGTCTTCCATAGTGATGTTCACCGAGGCTTGGCCCCGATATGGATGAAACGGCCCCCATGCCGGGATCCTTTCACGCAGAGTGACAGCCAGGCCACGGTGCCGAAGTAGGTTGCCTACGGCTCGGTCACGCTCGGCGATGCTTGGGTGGGTCTGGGCCGGGTAGAATCTGATCAAGGAAGGCATGTTTTTCAACATTCAGTACCTGCTCTTCGTCGCCCTGCCGATCATGGCCCTGAGCTTTCTGGCCTCGAGTTGGGTGAAGCGGACCTACCAGCGCTACGCGCAGGTCCGAACCGCCAGCGGCCTCTCGGGCGTCGACGTTGCCCGGCGGATCCTGAGCGGTGCGGGGCTCAGCGACGTGACCATCCAGGTGATCGACGGGGACCTGACCGACAACTACGATCCCCGCACTCGGACCCTGAACCTGTCCCGCGCGGTCGCCGAGGGGCGTTCCGTCGCGTCGCAGGCGGTCGTCGCCCATGAGATCGGGCACGCCCAGCAGGACCAGCAGGGCTACTTCGCCATGCGCTGGCGCTCGGGGCTGGTTCCGGCCGCCAACCTCGGCTCCCAGGCCGGCCCGCTGATCGTTATCGCGGGGGTCATCCTGTCGGCATTCACGCGGAGCCCGATCGGCTTCTATATTGCGTTTGCCGGGCTCGCGCTCTTCGCGGCGGTCGTGCTTTTCCAGCTGATCACGACGCCGGTCGAGCTCAATGCCAGCCACCGAGCGCTCCAGTTGCTCGCCGAGAACGGCGTGATCATGGGCGAGGAACAGGACGGCGCCCGCCGGATGCTCCGGGCCGCGGCCTTCACCTACTGGGTGGCTCTCTTTGGCGCCATCCTGACCCTGCTGTACTACGCCTCGCTCGTCCTGGGCGGCCGTCGCAACGACTGACGCCCCACCGTTCGCGACCACCGAGCTGGCGCAGGTGCGTGCCGATCTCACTGCCGCCGGTGAGCCGGCGTTCCGCGCGACGCAGGCCTCCCAGTGGTTCTGGCGCTCGCTGGCGCCATCGTTTGCCGCGATGCGCACGCTGTCACCGGACGCCCGCCGGCACCTGGAGGAGACCTATACCTTCAGCACGGTCACGCCGCACCTCAAGCGCGAGGCTGACCGTGGCCAGACGGTCAAGCATCTTTTCAAGCTCGCCGACGGCCGCACGATCGAGACCGTGGTGATGCACTACGAGGCAACCGATCGCTCCCGACCGCGGACGACGATCTGCGTCAGCTCCCAGGTCGGGTGTCCGATCGGCTGCAGCTTCTGCGCAACCGGCCAATCCGGGTTTGACCGCAACCTGACGGAGGCTGAGATCGTCGACCAGTTCCTCAGCGCCGCCCGCGAGCTCCGCGAGCCGGATCGAGCCCTGACCAATGTCGTCTTCATGGGCATGGGGGAGCCGTTGAACAACTACGGATCGGTGGTCGGGGCGATCCGCCGCTGGGCCCGCGAGGACACGCTGAAGTTCAGTCCTCGGCGGGTCACGATCTCGACGATCGGGCTGGTGCCGTTCATCGAACGACTCAGCGCCGAGGCGATCCCGGTCAACCTGGCGATCTCGCTGCACGCCCCTGACGACGAGCTCCGCAGCTCCATGATCCCGGTCAACCGGAAGTACCCGATCGCGGCGATCGTGGGGGCGGCGCGATTCCACGCTGAACGCACCGGGCGCCGGACCAGCTACGAGTACGTGCTGCTCAACGGGGTCAACGACAGTCTCGAGCAGGCGCAGCGGCTCGTCACGGTGGTTCGCCACCCGCTCAGCCACGTCAACCTGATCCCGATGAACCCGATCGATGGCAGCCCGCTGGCGCCACCGTCCAGGAGCCGGGCCCAGGCCTTTCAGGCGGTCCTGCAGGCGGCCGGCATCTCGACCACGATCCGGGCCACCCGTGGTCTGGACATCGATGCCGCCTGCGGCCAGCTCCGAGCGCGCCAGCTGACGGGGGCGCCGGCGCGCCGGTGACCCGTGCCCCGATCCAGGGCGTCCTCTTCGACGTCGGCAATACGCTGATCGTCGAGGAGCCGGGCAAGCACATGTGGGAGATGGCGATCACTCCGATCCCGGGCGCGCTCGAGGTCCTGAGCGCCCTGAAGCCTCGCTACCGCGTCGGCATCATCTCGAACACGGTAGGATCGGGCGACCGCGAGCTCTCCGACGTCCTGAAGCGGGCCGGGATGCGAAGCCTGATCGACTCGCTGGTGACCTCCCGCGACTTCGGGACGGCGAAGCCGGATCCCTCGATCTACGTCGAAGGGGCGCGCCGGCTCGGCGTCCCCCTTCCGGAGACCTGCATGGTCGGCGACCGGCTGGACACAGACATCGCCGGCGCGCTCGGGGCGGGAATCCCGGCGATCTGGCTTCGCCACCCGGATGCGAAGTCCGCGCCGGAAATCGTCCCGACGCACATCATCACCGGCTTGCGCGAGCTCATCCCCTGGTTGGAGGACGCCGAATTGTCGCAATCTCGTTGATTCCTCGGCCCGGTTGAGCCGCCATGCGACCCTATACTCAAATTGCCGATGAAACGCCTATGCGCGGGCCTGCTGGCCGTCGTCGTTCTGGCGGCGTGTGCCTCGCCGCTGGCGAAAGCGGAGACCCCGCAGCAGGCGGTCGCCGCTGCCGCCCAGCGGGCCAAGCAACTCAAGTCGGCGAAGTTCGATCTGCAGGGCCACGTCAATCTCACCTTTCCGCCGCAGCTGGCGTCGGTCTTCGCCCAGGCCGGCGCGACGGCCGGCTCGTTTGCGCTTGATCTGACCGGCAACGGGGAAGCGCAGTTCCCAGATCGGTACCACGCCACGATCAACGCCAAGCTCGGTGGCGTCACGATCGGGAGTGAGATCGTCAGCATCGCCGGGACCGCCTACGTCAAGAATCCGATGACGGGGAAGTGGAGCAGCTCGAGCGTGCCGGCGGGCATCAGCGGGCAGCTGAACCAGCCCGATCCGCTCTCCTATGCCCAGCTGCTCACGAACGTCCAGTCGATCAAGGACCTGGGTGACACCACCCTCAACGGGACGACCGTG
>JALYYC010000045.1 GCA_030946755.1 Candidatus Dormiibacterota bacterium | reverse complement strand
TCCGGGAGGCGGGGTCGACCGCCATCCAGGAGCTCGCCTTCACCCTCGCAGACGGCATGGCTTACGTCGAGGCGACGATCCGTGCCGGTCTTGCGGTCGATACGTTCGCGCCGCGGCTCTCGTTCTTTTTCGACTCGCATCTCGACTTCTTCGAGGAAATTGCCAAGTTCCGGGCGGCCCGCCGCCTGTGGGCGCACCTGATGCGCGACAAGTACGGCGCCAAGGATCCCCGCTCCTGGATGCTGCGGTTCCACACTCAGACGGCCGGGGTGTCGCTGACCCGGCAGCAGGTCGAGAACAACGTCAGCCGGACTGCCTACGAGGCCATGGCCGCGGTCCTTGGCGGCACGAACTCGCTCCATACCAATTCCATGGACGAGGTGCTCGCCCTCCCCACGGAGCGGGCCGCCCAGATCGCGCTTCGGACCCAGCAGGTGCTGGCCCACGAGACCGGGGTGGCCAACACGATCGACCCGCTGGCGGGCTCCTATTTCATCGAGAGCCTGACCGACGAGATGGAGCGTGGGGCACAGCGCTACTTCGATCGGATCGACGAGCAGGGCGGCGTCCTGCGGTGTATCGAGAACGGCTTCTTCCAGCGAGAGATCGCCGATGTGGCCTTCGAATTCGAACGCCAGCTCGAGGCCAACGAACGGATCATCGTCGGCGTCAACGCCTATACCGAGGGAGAGGGCCGCAGTGTCCCGACCCTCAAGATCGGCGCCGAGACGGAGCGCGGCCAGGTCGCGCGCCTCAAGGCCGTCCGGGAGCGGCGCGACAACACGAGTGTGCGCAACCGCCTGGAGGAGCTGAAGGGACGAGCCCGTGGCTCGGACAACCTGATGCCGCCGCTGCTGGATTGTGTCAAGGCCTACGCGACCGAAGGGGAGATCATGGCCGCCCTCACGGAGGTTTTCGGTGTCTACCGCGAACCGATCCTCTTTTAGATGATCCGGATGCGCCTCTCCCTGATCGGTCGTATCGTCGCCGCGATCCTGGCGATCGTCATCGTGCTCTTCTACGTCGTGAGGCGCTGACGTGGCCCCCGCCAAAACCTGGCGCGTGCTGACCGCCAAGGTCGGACTCGACGGTCACGACCGGGGTGTCAAGGTCGTCTCGCGCGCGCTGCGCGATGCCGGGGTCGAAGTGATCTACGCGGGCCTGCGCCAGACGCCCGAGATGGTGATCGAGGCGGCCATCCAGGAGGATGTCGATGCGATCGGGATCAGCCTCCACAGCGGCGCGCACATGACGCTGATCCCGCGGGTCCTCGAGTTGCTCAAGGAGCGGGAGGCGACCGACATCGTCGTCTTCGGCGGTGGCATCATCCCCGATGACGACGCGGCCGAGCTGAAGAGGATGGGGGTGGCGGAAATCTTCGGGCCCGGGACCTCGCTGCAAACGATCGTGGACTTCGTGAACCGGGGGTTCAAAGCCGCGGCGTGATCGGCACCGCGCCGCGCAAGCTCGGGCGGTTCAGCCTGCATTGCCTGAGCGATGGACACTGGCGCATGGACGGTGGATCGGTCTTCGGGGTCGTGCCGAAGGTGATGTGGGAAAAGCTCAAGCCGCCGGACGCCCGAAACCGGATCACGATGGCGACGAACTGCCTGCTGGTGCGGACGCCGGAGGCCAACGTCCTGATCGAGGCGGGGATCGGCCCGAAGCTGTCGGAAAAGGAGCGAGACATCTACGCCTACGACCGGGGGCCGGGCATCCCCGACGCCCTGGCGGAGGTCGGGCTCCAGGCGGCGGATATCGACCTCGTCGTCCTGAGTCACCTCCATTTCGATCATGTCGGCGCCCTCGTGACGCCCGGCCGGGATGGGGAACTGGGCCCACTGTTTCCGCGCGCCAAGCACGTCGTCCAGGCCCGCGAGCTCGAAGCCTGGCGGCGGCCCGATCCGCGCAGCAAGCCTTCCTATAAGCGGGAAAACCTCTCAATCCTGGAGGACGAGAGCCGGTTGCTCGTCGTCGACGGCGACGCGGACGTGGCGCCTGGCGTTCGGGTTCGGGTCACGGGCGGGCACACCGCCGCGCACCAGGCCGTTTACGTCCAGGACCAGGAGGAGACCGTCGTCTTCACCGGGGACTTCCTTTTCATGCGGGCGTTCCTCAAGCTGAACTGGGTCAGCGCCCTTGACCTTTTTCCCCTCGAGGCGATGGAGCGCAAGGAAGCCTTTCTGCGCGAGGCGGCGCGCGAACACCAGTTGATCTGGTTCTACCACGAGACCGAGCACATGCTCGGCTACTGGACCGGCGAAGGGTTCGAGCCTGTCAGCTGACGATCAGGACGACTTCGCTCGCGCAGACCTCACAGGTGCCGCGAACCACGTAGTTACCGGTCTGCAGGCTCATCGCGGCGGGGTTGAGGATCCCAACGGGTTGGCGGCACCCGCGGCAGTGCGCCTTCATCGGGGCGACCGAAACGGCCGCCGGCTCGAAGGTCCAGGTATGCGGTGCCACCTGGTGCATCGTCGGATGAGCAATGGCCATGCAAGTCTCCTACCAGTTCTAACGGCCGTGGAAGGCGCCGGCTATGGGCCGTTCGGGCCTCATCGCTACGGTCGATCCCGTAGGGACCGGGTTAGTAGACGATGACCGGGGTGCCGATCGGCGTCCAGTTCCAGAGCCAGACCTCGGAGCTGTAGGGGACATTGACGCACCCGTGCGTGCCGGTGTTCTCGCCGAAGGGATCGTAGTGTTGGTACTGGGTCCCCGGGCCGTAGTAGGCCCGCCAGTCGGCGTCATGGATGCCGTCGCCACCGTTGAACCACATCACCATCTTGACCTTGCTGTCCGGGTACCAGTAGACCGATCCCTTGGGCCAGGGTGAATGCATGGTCCACGGGGAGTTCTTCGCGTACACCTTGAAGCTGCCCGGATCCGTCTCGAGCCCCGGCCGGCCCGTGGTTGCGAGGGAGTGGAAGACGATCGTGCCGTGCTCGTAGGCGCGAACGACCTGCTCCTTGAGGGAGATCGTGATCGCCTTGTCCGGAAGGTTCGTTTGCATCGCCTGTGCCAGCACCTTGTCCGAGACCTGGAGGCCGCCCGCCACCTGTTCGAGATCGGCGACCGCGGTGGCGGATGTCAGTTGGGTGGCGAGTTTCTGGACGTGGCTGTCGATGACGGAGACGTCCATCGAAAAGATGCGGGCAGTGGCGAGGTCCCCCTGGACCGCGTTCAAGGCGGTCCTGGCGCTGTTACGGGCGATTGCCGCGTCCCCGTGGTCCTGGGCGGCCACCTGGGCGGCGTACTGGCCGACCAGCGCGTTGGTTGTTTCCTGTTGGGCGATCTCGAGGGAGAGCTTGGTGAGCGGCGCCTTGAGCTGCTCGGAGATGGCCCGGTAGGCTCGGGCATTGCTCGCGGCGCTGAGTTGGTCCTGGGCCTTTAAGGGAAGTGCCTGGAATTCGGTTAGAAGCTGATCCTCCACGCCGTCCTTTTTCGCCGTCGCGAGGTCGGTGGAGAGCTTGGCGATGGAGGCTTCCACGGAGGCCTTGGCCTGGCTGACGATCTGCTGCTCGCGGCTCTGGAGCTGGTTTTTGACCTGGACCTCCTGGCTGGCGGCGTTGCTGAAGAAGTCGATCCGGCTCTGGTTGAACGGGGCGGTGGCCGGCGGCGGCGGGGTCTCGGCGGCGGTGGTCAGCGCCTGGCGCTGGAGGTCGGAGAGCTCGGACGGGTCCAGGCCCAGGGTCTGGGCGTGGGCCTGCTCGGCCAGGACCCCCAAACGGGCGGCTTCATATCCCTGGATGGCGTTGACCTCCCGGACCTGCTGGAGCACGATGACAGCCCCGACCACCGCGAAGCTCGCGATCACGATCGCAATACGCATGGCGTTGTGGCGGACAAGTCTCAGGGAAGCTGTCAGCATCGGTGTAACGTGCATTCTAAAGTCATCACGCATATGAAGTAACGGCCAAATGGCCGAAAGGTTCCGGTTAAGGGCCCTTTAGAAAGCCGGAAAGCCTGTGATATCATGAGCGGCGCCCAACTCGGGTCTAGAGAGGAAATTTGGCTATAAACACGCCCGTCAGCCTGAAACTGGAGGCACGCGCCGAGATCGGCGATCACCTGCGTGCCCTGCGCCGCCAGGGGCGCCTGCCTGGCGTCGTCTACGGCCACAATGTCGACGCTGTGACCGTCGTCGTTGATGGGCGCGAATTCCTCAAGGCCTTCCAGAAGGTCGGCCGGAACCAGCTGGTGGACCTGCAGATCGGGGGAGAACCCGTGCGCAAGGCGCTGATTCGCGAAGTCCAGCGAAACCCTCGCGATGGGAACCTGCTGCATGTCGACTTCTACCAGGTCAACCTCAAGGAGAAGATCGAGTCCGACGTGCCGCTCGAGTTCGAGGGCGAGGTCGAGATCGTGGTCAAGGGCGAGGCCGACCTCCAACACGGGCTGCACGCCATTAAGGTCGAGTGCCTGCCGACCGATCTTCCGCCGGTCATCACGGTCGACATCTCCGGGCTGAAGGAGATCGATGACGAGATCCGCGTCAAGGATCTCAAGCTCCCGGCCGGCGTCGAAGTCCTCGACGAACCCGAAGACCTGATCGTCAAGGTCGCCGCCCACCGCGAAGAGGTCGAGGAAGAGGCGCCGGCTCCCGCCGCCGCCGATGTGCCGGTCGTGGGTGAGGGCGAAGCCGGCGCCGAGCCCGCTGCTGAGGGCGGCACCGAAACCGAGAGCTAGTCCGGGGGCGCCCGTAGAATGGGCGCCATGCTCGCCGCGCCGACAAGTGCGTGGGATAGGCTCCGCGGCTACCTCCCCTCCGACCACGACCTCTTCAAGCTCGCGGCCGCCATCATCGTCCTGGTTCTCTGTTGGTTCCTCGCGAGAATCGTGCGCCGGCTTGTCGTTCGAGAAATGCGCCGGGTCAAGGCGGATCCGCAGGTTGTGCTGCTGGTCAGCCGCCTGTCCTTTCTGGCCGCGGTGGTCATTGGCGTCGTTGCTGCCTTTACCATTCTCTTCGGCAGTCCCGCCCTCGTCTTTGGCGGCTTTGGCTTCCTCGCCCTCGCATTCAGTTTGGCGTTTCAGGACATCCTCAAGAATTTCATCGCGGGCATCTTTCTGCTGCTCGAACGACCGTTTCGGCTCGGGGACGAAATCTCGGTTGAGACCCATACCGGCACCGTTGAGAACATCGAGATGCGGACGACCACGCTGCGAACCAGTGATGGCGAACAGGTGTTGATCCCCAACTCGCTCCTTTATACCGGCACGATTACCAACCGGACCCGCTACCCAACACGCCTCTTCACCTTGACCGCAAAAATTCCCGCGGGAGCAAAGCTGGATGGCGTCGCCGAACGCGTGCGCGAGCAGCTGCAGAACAGTCCCGAGGTGGCGAAGGACCCGCCACCGCATGTAGGGTTCCAGCCGAACATCGACGGCGGCATGACGCTGGAGGTCCGCTACTGGCTCGACTATCGAAAGCACGACCCGCTGGCGGTCCAGGCGGCGATCGGCCAACAGGTCTACCAGGCGGTCCAGCGCTCGAGCGGCAACGAGAGCGGCGCGGCTGCGGCGGCAGCCGCCAGCACCACGACGTAGGTCGCCGGGCCGACCGGCTCCTATAGTCAGCGCATGGCACAGGAGACGCTGTTCCCGACGGCCGCCGAGCCCAGCGCAAAGGACCAGCCGCTCGCGGCACGGATGCGGCCGCAGTCGCTGGACGAGTTCGTCGGCCAGGAGCACCTGGTTGGCCAGGATCATGAACTCCGGCGGGCGATCGAGGAGGACCGAGTCGGCTCGATGATCCTCTGGGGTCCTCCGGGCAGTGGCAAGACGACGCTGGCCCGGCTGATCGCCCGGGTCACCTCATCGCACTTCGTGCCGCTGAGCGCGGTCAGCGCCGGCGTTGCCGACCTCCGGCGTCACACCGAGGAGGCCAGGCTGCGACGAGCGCAAGGTGGGAAGCGGACGATCCTCTTCATCGACGAGATCCATCGGTTCAACAAGGGCCAGCAGGATGCGGTCCTCCCTTTTGTCGAGGAGGGCGTGATTACGATGATCGGCGCCACGACGGAGAACCCGTCGTTCGAGGTCAACGCCGCCTTGCTCTCGCGAACTCGTGTCTTTGTCCTCCAGGCACTTGACGATGACAACATCGGCGCGATCCTCGACCGGGCATTGATCGAACCGGGTCGAGGTCTTGGCGACAGGGCGATCGACCTGGATCCGCAGGCGCGGGCCGCGCTCATCAGGGTCGCCAACGGCGACGCGCGCGTCGCCCTCAACGGCCTGGAGGCGGCCGCGTCGCTCGCCAGGCCGGTGAAGGGTCGGCGTCACGTCACGGAGTCCATCGTCGAGGAGGCGGTCCAGCGAAAGAACCTGAACTACGACCGTGCCGGCGAGGAGCACTACAACATCATTTCGGCGCTACACAAGAGCCTGCGCGACAGCGACCCCGACGCCAGTCTGTACTGGCTGGCGCGAATGCTGGAGGCCGGGGAAGACCCGCTGTATGTCGTCCGGCGCCTGATTCGCTTCGCTTCGGAAGACATCGGCATGGCGGATCCGCAGGCCCTGAGCCAGACCGTCGCCGCCCAGCAGGCCGCCCATTTCATCGGGATGCCCGAGGCAAACCTGGCCCTGGCCCAGGCGGTCGTCTACCTGGCGACGGCGCCCAAGAGCAACGCGCTTTATGCCGCGTACGGACAGGTCCGGGAGGACGTGGCCCGAACCCGCGCCGACCCGGTGCCGCTTCATCTCCGCAATGCGCCCACCCCGCTGATGCGGAAAATCGGCTACGGGAAGGGGTATCGGTACGCCCACGACTACGACGAGGCCCAGGTCGACCAGCAGCATCTGCCCGACGCGATCAAGGACCGGACCTACTATCATCCGTCGGACCGCGGCTACGAGAAGACGGTGAAGGAACGGCTGGACGCCTTCGCCGCCGCCCGCCGGAAGGGCACGAAAAGGGCGGAAGGCTAGGCCTCGACGCGGGGCCGCAGAGCCCGGTACCCGTTCGCCATCACCTGTTCGTGGTTCTGCGCGAGAAACCGGCCCGCAACCGGGGCGACGAGGTTGAGCACCGGATTGGTCGTGGCGACGTTCCAGGCGTACGTCGCGCGGCATCGTTGCGGCGCCACTTCGGTGAATTCCCAGCGTCCGGTCCCGACGAGGTCGCCCGACGAGCGAAGGCTGATGGCGCGGTGGCGCTCGGCGGTCATGACCTCCATGGTGTACCGCAGGCTGTACGGCAGGGATCCCCGAACGACGCACTCGAAGAGCGAGCCCACCGACTGTCCGTCACCTCGGAGCAGTTGGACGCTGCGAAAATTCCGCCAGCAGGCGGGGTAGTGCTGGAGGTCGAGGACGACCGACCAGGTGCGTGGCAAATCGGCCTTGAATTCCCACTCCGTCTTGAAGTGATACTGGGCCGCCACGCAGTCATTCTATTAAGGCTTGTTACGATCCGAGGCGACGTGAAAATCGGCCGAGTCAACATCATCTCGCTGCTGATCACGGCCCTGGTCGGGGTGATCTTTCTCATCCTCGCGTTCGAAACCTGGGCACTGTTCACCGGGAACAAACCGATTACGGTGTATGTCCGGGAGGCTGTCCATGACTTTCCCGGTTGGGCGTTTGCAATCGCGATCGCCCTGGGCATCGCGCTGGGCCATTTTCTCTGGGGACCTGCCAGGGGGATCCTCGCCCCGCAGCCACGGCGCTTCGGCCAGGCCGAGAGCCAGTCGCATGCAGGTTAGCCCGGGCGCCGTTCTCTCGCTGCTGGCGACCGTCCTTGCAGGGATCGTCTTCGTGATGATGGTGCTGGAGACGGTGGAACTCGGGGAAGGTCGTGACCCGATCACGAACCGCGTGCGGGCGGCGGTGCGCGCCTACCCCGGCATCAGCTACGTGCTGGCGGTCCTCCTGGGGCTCATGCTCGGCCACCTGTTCTGGCCGTAGGCGGCCGTGCCCCTGGCGGTTCTGCCCCTGGTTCTCCTGGCGGCGGTCTGCCACGCGGCCTGGAATGCACTCGTAAAGGAGTCGGCCAATCCCCTTGTGCTGTCGGCGCGGGCGGTCGCCTGGGGAACGGGCCTTTCACTCCCGTTTGTGCTGACGGCCTGGTTGATGTCCGGCCGGCCGGGACTGGCGCCCGCCGCGTGGGCACTGGCAGCCATGTCGGCCTCGCTGGAGCTGCTCTATTTCGTCTTCCTTTCGACCGCCTACCAGCGGGGTGAGCTCTCCGTCGTCTATCCGCTCGCCCGGGGGACCGCCCCGCTCCTGGCCGTGCTGGTTGGCGTGACCCTCCTCGGCGAGCGTTTGCACCTGGTCGCAGCGGGCGCCATCCTGCTGGTCCTGGCGGGCATCTGGACGGTGCGCCGGCCTTCAGGCGCCGCCTCCGGCGTTCTGCTTCCGGCGCTGGCGACCGGAGTCATGATCGCCGCGTATACGTCGCTGGACCGGGTGGGCGTCCGGCTGGCGCCGCCCTGGCTCTATGGCTGGGTCCTGTGGTTGTTTGCCGCGATCTTCCTGGGTACGTACACGCGGCTCCGTGGCCTGACGCGGACAGGGGCGGGAGATTTACCCAGCGTGCCGACATCGATGCTGGTCGGCGCGCTGATGACGGCGGCCTACTTCATGATTCTGGTGGCATTGAGTCGTGCTCCGCTTGCGGTGATCGCGCCCGTGCGTGAGTCCGCCATCGTGCTGGTCACGGCCTGGGGAATCTGGCGGCTGCACGAGCGGCAGGGAGCCTGGCTACGCATGGGAGGGGCGGTCGCGATCGTCGTCGGGATCGCCCTGCTTACCTTCGCCTGAGAATCGGGGCGAGAGGATTTGAACCTCCGACCTCTCGGTCCCGAACCGAGCACTCTAACCTGGCTGAGCTACGCCCCGATCGGCAATTGCCAATGATACCCTCTCCAGTAGATCGCGCCCGCGCCCTCGTAGCTCAGGGGACCAGAGCGCTTCCGTCCTAAGGAAGGCGTCGCAGGTTCGAGTCCTGCCGAGGGCACTTCACCCTCTAACGCACTGGCTAGCGCACCCGTTCCTGCGCCCGGCGAACCATCCGGGTGACGAGCGAACGCGGCGCCAGCCTGACGGAAAGGGGAAACAGCTTATTGCCCAATCCCGGCACCACGACGCCCTTGCGCGCCATCACAGCCCGATAGCCCGCCAATGCGACCCCTGCCGCATCCGCCATTCCGCCTTGTACCAGTCGGGACTCTTCCATCGCGCCTCGAGTCTGAAATTCGGTGCGGGTCACCCCCGGACACAAGGTCGTGACGCTGACTCCAGTTCCTCGAACCTCATTCGCCAGCGCCTCGGAAAACGACAGCACGTACGCCTTGCTCGCGTAGTAGACCGCCATGAGGGGTCCCGGCCCGAAGGCGGCGGTCGAGGCAATATTCAAGATCCGCCCGTCCCGTTGCGCGATCATCCCTGGCAGGAACAACTTGGTCAGGTGTGTAAGCGCCACGATGTTGACCTGCAACTCCTCGAGCTCCGTCGTGGCGTCGAGCTCGGCGAACAGCCCGTAGGTTGGAAAGCCGGCGTTGTTGACCAGCACATCGACCTGCACCCTGGCCGCCTGCAGCGCCGCCCAGATCGCGGTCGGCGCCTCCGCCTTCCCCAGGTCCGCGGTCAGCACATGCACCGTCACTCCGTGATCGCGGCGCAACCGTTCGGCCAGGGCCTCGAGCCTGTCCGTCCGCCGCGCCGTGACGACGCAATCGAATCCGTCGTGGGCAAACAGCGGAGCAAGTTCGGCCCCGATCCCGCTCGAGGCACCGGTGATCAGAACGGTCTTAGCCATGCGCCTCGTACACCTTCTCGCCCGCGCGGATCGGCACCGTCAACCAGTTTTCGCGCGGGGGCAGCGGGCAGGCCCAGCGCTCGTCGTAGGCGCAGGACGGGTTGTAGGCATAGTTGAAATCGATCGTAACGGTATGCGGCTCAGCCTCCAGCACGAGGGCCAGGCCATCGGTGTTCTTGATCGTGTCGAACAGATAGCGTCCGCCGCCGTAGGTCTCCTTCCCGGAGGTCCGGTCGCGAAACGGCAGGAATAACCCGGCGCCGTACCCGACCAGGCTGAAGACCGTCAACCGACAGGGCGTCCCGGCGATCACCACCGACAGCGCGCCAGCCCGCCGGTACTTGATGACGCCATCGTCGCCACCGGTGTCGATCTCCACCAACTCGCCCTCGTCGACGGGCGTCAGCGTGCACGTCATCCGGTACTGGGCGTCAGGCTCGAAGTACTGCAGACCGCGAAAGCTGGTCCGTTTCCCCGCAGGGATTGGCGATTGCGGGTGGGTGCGAAATAGCTGATCGCGCCCGGCCCGGAAATCCGACAGCGCTCGGTCGCTCGTTAACCGGTAGAGGTCACCGACGCGCCGCCGCCAGTCGACCAGGTCGAGCGCGGCTTGCGCGTCGATCGGGTCAGGCCGGAAGCTCGGCGGCATGGACCACCGGCTCGCGGCGCTCGGTGGCGGCCGACGCCTCGGAAGGAGCCGAGTCTCCGGCTGAACCCGCCGAGCCATTGGTCTGGCTCGCGCCGGACGCGCCGCTGCCACCACCCCCGAAGCCCCGGCGACGTCCGCGCCGCCGCCGGAACTTGCGTGGAGCGCCGGGCGTCACCGCATCCGGGCTCGCGCCATCTTGTGTCGCGCCATCCGTCGGGGCCGGGGCCACCCCGTCCGCGGTGCCGGCAGCCCCCGGAGCGCCCGGCGTGATCGGCGGTCGCAGCCCAAAGCCCCCGCGGCGTCCCCCGACGGCCGCATCCATCGCGTGGAGGGCGCCGATGCCGGCGACCCGGCCCTCGCGCTCCACATGCTCGAGGAGCGGCCGGTACAGATCCTGGCCCTCGCGTCCGGTCATCGTTTCGATGTCGCCAACCACCACCAGCAGTTGCTTGGCGCGCGAGATGGCGACATTGAGCCGCTGCTTTTTCTTCAAGAACCCGATCCGCTCCGCCTCGTTGCTCCGCACCAGGCTAAGGATGACGACGTCCGCCTCCTCGCCCTCGAAGGCGTCGACCGTGTCGATCGCCAGCCCTGGGAGCGCGACCATCCGGAGCTCGCGGCGCAGCTGAGTCACCTGGTCCTGGTACATCGCGATGACCGCGACGCGAAGCTGGTCCTGCCCCAGCCGCTGGAGATGCCGGACGACCCGGCCCACCGCCTCGATTTCGGCACGGTTCGAGATGCTGCCGGAGCCACCCTTCTTCTCACGGCCCCGAATCGTCAGCCAGGTCAGATTTCGGTTGAAGGGCCAGGGCAGGGGGGAGCGAAGCGCTGCCATCTCCGGCGAGTTGCGCAGTCGCCCATCGTAGGAGGCGACCGAGACATAGCTGCCGATCGGGGCTGCCATCCGGTACTGCTCGTCGAGCATGACGACGTTCGTCTCGGGGACCACCGCCCAGCTCAACTCGAAGAAGCTCGCATCCCGCACCAGCGTCCTCGCCTCCTCGCCTTCCACCGGGAAGGCGGCCGCGCTCTCGTCCAGCACGGGCGGCAGCTGGCGGTGGTCACCAACCAGCAGCCAGCGGGGCGCCAGCCGCAGCAGCGGCAGCGTCTCCGTGAATCGCACCTTGTTGGCCTCGTCGAGGATCAGCCAGTCGAACATCTCCGCTTCTTTGCAGGCGAGCGCGATCCGGTTGACGGTGCCGAAGACCACGTGGGCGGTCCGCACCCGCGGATCGTCCGCCTCGACGATGCTGGCCCGGAACTTGGGATCGACCTTCTCGGGCTCGGCGATGCGTACCATGCGTAGCGAGTCCAGGCCCTGCAAGCGCTCCTGCGCGTTGTCCACGGCGGTGTTGGCATGCGAGCTCATCAGGATCCGCACGTTGGGATCGCGCGCCACCAGCTCGCGAACCGTCTCGACGATCGAGGTTGTCTTGCCGGTGCCGGGTGGCCCCTGGACGAGCTGCATGCTGCCCGGGAACAGGTTCACCGCGCTGCAGACCGCTCGACGTTGACTCGGGTTGAGCCGCTCGTCGAAGGGCGCCATCTCGGCGTTGCCCGGCGGCAGCACCTCGTCCGGCGCGATCAAAAGCGCGGCCACCCGACGCAGGCTGATGTCGCCGTTCGGGAATCCGTTCAGGGTCCGCTGCTGCACCTCGACGACGGCGGTGATCGGCTGCGGCCGGATCGTCCCCGGGCCGAGCATCCCCTCCTCGCGGAGCTTGACCAGCCAGCGCCGGCCCCCGCCCTCGCCGTGGAGCAGCGCGCCCTCACGCTCGGCGCCGTGGCCGGCTTTGATGATGACTCGGTCGCCCTCTTTGAAGCTCCCGCGGCGGGCCAGTACGATCAAGGCGCCGGCGGCGCGGTCGCCGTTCGTCGAGCCGCAGACGGTGCACTTCGCGCCGTTGACCTGCAGGCTGTCGCATTTGCTGCACACGAACCCCTCGGTCTCGACATCAAACGGTCGAGCATCCTGCTCCGCCTGCCAGGCCAGCCACTGGCGCTCGTGGTTGGCGAAGGCCTGCCCGGCGAGCACCAGCGGCAGCTGGGACGCCTCGTCGAGCGCGGTCAGCTGCCGGCGGACCCAGTCATCCTCGGGTGTGTACGCGGCAGCGGCGGAGGCGACCTCCGAGACCTCGATCGTCAACACATCGCCGGCGTCCTTGCTGGGGTCGGGATCGGGCTGGACTCGCTCCACCACGAAGGCCAGGTCGCGGCCGGGGACGCCGTAGAGCTGGCCGACCAGGCCGAAGCGCTCGATGCTGGTCTCGGTGCGTTTCTGCAGGTTCAAGGTGTAGCGCACGGGCGAATGGCGGATATCGACGTAGCCGTCACCCTCCGTCGCGCCCTTGAGCAGCTGGATCAACGCGTCGTGTTCCAGGTGCGCCAGGAGGGTCTCCGCCTGGCTACCGGGCGCCGTCCAGACGTGCAACTGCACGGCGGTGATGTCCGGCGCGCGGTGGGCGAACGGCGACCCCGCAACTACAGGCGGTAACCGTAAGGTCAATGGCGCTCCTTGTGGCGCATATGCTTGGGCCTGGCTTTCACAGGTGGGCCGACGGCGATAACCCCTCGGCGGCGCGTCGGACAGGCGCTGTTGAGCCTGTTAAACCCGGCCCCAGTATACCGCCAAACGGCTCCGGCGCCAACTGGCCGGGAAAATCCGGTCCTAAAGGGCCGCCTGGAGCTCCCGGAAATAGCCGACTAGAATCAGATGAGCTTTTTGAGGAACGGGTGGTACGAGCAGCTTCACTGACGCCTGGGCGGCGGCGCGCCCAGCGGATCCTCGAGGTAGCGCCGGGGGCGCTGACCTGGAGCATCATCCTCGCGCCCGTGCTGGCCTCCCTGATCTTCGCCCAGTACGTCGCCTACGCCATCTTCGCGCTCGAAACCTACTGGGTCCTCAGGACCTTCATCGTCGTGGTCTTCATCCGGCGCACCTACCGGCGGATGAAGGCGGCGATCAAGGAGGACTGGTGGGCGAAATGCGTGGCGCTGCCGCCTGACCCCTCATGTCCGTCGCCCGACCAGATCGTCCACGCCTTGCTGATCCCGACCTATACCGAGCCCTACCCGATCCTCCGCGAGACGGTGAAGGCGATCGCCGAGGCAGACTACCCCGCTGCAAACAAGATCGTCGCTATCATCACCCGCGAGTCGGACCGCGCCGGTTGGGACAACGTCCGCAAGCTCCAGGAGGAGTTCGGGCCCAAGCTCCGCGCCTTCTTCCACATCAAGGACCCGCTCCTCCCTGGCATCGTTGTCGGCAAGTCAGCTGCGATGGCCTATGGCGGTCCGGCCCTGAAACGGGAGCTTGACACGCTCGGTCTCGACCCGCAGCACGTCATCGTCACCGACCTTGACTCCGACTTCCGGGTCCATCGGCAGTATTTCTCCTATGTGACGTACCACTATCTGCTGGAACCGGCGCGCCTGGAATGCATCTTCCAGCCGATCCCGATGTTCCACAACAACCTGTGGCGCGTTCCCACCGTGGTCCGAGTGATGGCGAGCGCCTGCACCCAGTGGCAGATGTTTCTCGAGTCGCGGCCCGACCGCATGCTGGCCTTCAGCAGTTACTCGATGTCGCTCGACCTCGTGCAGAAAGTCGGCTACTGGGATGACGACGTGATCCCGGAGGACTCGCGCTTCTACTGGAAGGCGTTCTTCCACACCAAGGGCCGCCTGAGGATGATGCCAGTCTTCCTGCCGATCTTCGGTGATGCCCCGGAAGCCTCTGACCAGGGTGCGTGGCCGCGGGCAAAGACACACGCGAACCAGTACAACCAGATCAAGCGCTGGGCCTGGGGCGTGAGTGACATCCCCTACGTGACGCTCCGCCTCATTGACCATCCCGAAATCCCACTCCTGCTTCGGGCGCGGCGCTACAGCTACATGGTGTTCAACCACCTGACGTGGACCACGATGCCCGTGCTGCTTCTGTTCGGAGCCGCACTTCCGCGGCTTCTGTCCGTTGATTGGAACCTGGCGGACAATGCTGAACTCCTCGGCGTCATCGCGTTCGTCCTCGTCAATATTGCGTTCCTCAACGTCCTCGGACTGATCCTGGTGGAGCGCCGAATCAATCCCCCGATGCCAAAAAGCTGGAGTTACCCGCGCAGGGTCTGGGCCTACCTCCAGCTGGCCAGCTATCCGCCGGTTGGCCTGCTCTTCAGCGTGCTCCCGGCGCTCGAGGCGCAGAGCCGGCTGATGCTCGGTATGTATCTCGAGTACAAGGTCACGGAGAAGGTCGCGGAGAGTCCGGCCTAGCTGCGTCGCCTGGCCGCCAGAGGACGTAGGCAGTCAGCGCGCCGATCAGTAGCGCGCCGTACAGGCCGACGGATGATAGCCAGGTGAGGGCCGGGTCGGAGCGGTAGACGGTTTCCCGGGCCGCATCGAGCTGGGCCTGGGCCTCGATCAACAGCCAGCCGATGACGCCCGCGCCAAGGATCCACCAGCGACCGTTGAGCTGCGTCCACGCGAACACGAGGCAAAGGAGCAGGGGCGTGAAATTCCAGAGGGAATTCTTCGGGGCGCCGACCACGCCGAGCCAGATGCTCAGCGCGAGGGCGCCCGACCATGGTCGTTTGGGCAGCAGCAGCAGGAGGGCGATGGCGGCGACAACCAGGACGCCGACCAGCATGGCCATGATGGCCCAGACCGGCAGGCCCGGAAATGGGGCCCGGGTCCAGGTCGAGTCGAGGCCGAGGCGGCTGATCCAGCCGTTGATCGACTCGTTGCTCCAGTACGTGTCCGGGCCAAAGGCGAAATATCCGGCACGCCCCGCGGCCTGAAGACTGGGACCGATCTGCAAGAGGAGGAGGAGCACAAAGAGCACGAGGCCGTTTCGGAGCCTGCGCCACGCCGGGGGGCGCTCGGTCACGGCGGCCAGGAAGCCGCTCAGCGGGTAGAGCTTGACGGCCGCCGCGAGGCCGAGCATCGGTCCGGGCGCGACGCAGCGGTAGGCAATGGCCAGCGTCAGGAGGACGAGCAGGTTGGCCTGACCGAAATACAGCGAGCCGTTCACCGGGGGGAAGAGCCCGGCGGCCGCGCCACCGAGCAGGCCGACCGGCCAGGAGAGGGTGGGGATCGAGCCGAGCAGGACGGCCAGCGCGACGGCGAGCGCCAGCAGGCTAAGCCCGGAAAACACGATCGCGGCGGTGTGCGGATCGAGGAGCGCGAGCGGGCGCACCAGGTGGGCGAAGAACAGGGGATAGGAGTAGCCGCCGCCTGCCTCCGCCTGCAGCCCTGCGCTGCGCTGCACCTCGGTCAACGCCGCGATGTCGTAGGGGTTCTGCCCTCGATTGAGCAGCACGCCGGCGCCCCAGTAGTCGTAGAAGTCGTTGAACAGACCGGCAGTCCCACGGGTGACCACGCTGTACTCGACCCGACCCAGCGCGGTCAGCGCGGCCAGCGCCCCGCCGGCCAGCGCCACGCGCGACGCGAGGGCGGCCGGGCCTACCGTAATCCGACCGCGTGCTGAACGCGTTCGAGCGTCGCGTTGGCGATCGGTGACAGCCGCGCCGCGGCCTGGGCCAGGTGCTGTGTCAAGGCCGGGTCGTCCGACCGGATCTCCCGGTAGCGCTGCTGAATTGGCGTCAGCGCGTCGACGACGCTGTCTGCCACCGCCTTCTTCAGGACGCTGTAAGGCTTGCCGGCAAACTCTTGCTCGATCGTCGCCATGTCCTTTTCCTGGATGGTGCGATAGATCTCGAGCAGATTCGCCACGCCGGGACCCGCGGGAAAGCGCACCTCGGGCTGCGTATCGGTCTGGGCACGGGCCAGTTTCTTGCGGATTACATCGGGCGGATCGAGCATGAAGATCGCATGGCCAGGAACGTCGCGAGCAATGCTCTTGCTCATCTTCTTCTCGGGGTCGTCGAGACCCTTGATCTCCGCCCCGGCCTTTTCGATCAGCGGCTCCGGAACAACAAGAATGTTGCCAAAGCGCTGATTCATGCGTTGCCCGATGTCCCGCGAGTACTCGAGGTGCTGTCGCTGGTCCTCACCAACGGGAACGTACTTCGCGTCGTAAAGCATGATGTCGGCGGCCATCAGCGCGGGATACGTCAGCACCCCGGCCGCGATCCGCTCCTGACCCTGTCGGGCGGTTCGGTCCTTGAACTGCGTCATTCGCTCGAGCCAGCCGATCGGCGTGAAGCACTGCAAGATCCATGCCAGCTCGGCGTGCGCAGCAACGTGCGATTGAACGAAGATCGCCTGCTCGCTGTTGATGCCACTTGCCATGTAAATGGCCGCCAGCTCGAGTGTGTACTTGCGGAGTCGCTCGGGGTCGTGCAGGGTTGTGAGCGCATGCAGATCAACGATGCAAAAGATGTTGTCGTAGCGGTCCTGGTTGCGAACCCAGTTGCGGATGGCCCCCAGATAGTTCCCAAGATGCGGGCTGGCGTCCGGCTGGATGCCGGAAAATACGCGCGGTTTGCCGGTGGCGTCGGGCATCCCCGAATGTTAGCTACAGCAGTTGGATCGTGTAGCTGAAGTCGGCCGTGTGGGCCTGGCCGGCCGAGACCGTCAGAGGGCGCGAAGCCTGTTTGGCGGCGATCGGATCCCTGGGGCCCACCTGGTACTGGCCGGCCGGCAGGCTGATCGAATAGAACCCCTTTGAATCGGTGGTAGCGACGGACGCCCCGCCGCCGTTTACCGGCCGAAAACTGAGCGTCACGCCGGCTGCCGGATGGAACCTGCACGTGGTCGCATCGTCGCGGGCGGCGCCGCCGCAGGCGCGCGTGCTGACGTGGCCGCTGATCGTGCCAACCTTCGGCGCTGCGAGTGGACCCCCGGCGCAGCCGGCCAGGAGGCCCATGACCGATAGCGATACCAAAGCGCGTTTGATCACATCACCCATATAACGCACCAGTCGCGGAAAAGTTCCCGGGATTAGAATCCGCGCCGTGAGCCAGCGTCTCGCCAGCCGCACGCTGCGCAACAGCGTGCTGGTGGTGGGAGCCCGGGCGCTGGCCAAGATCGGTGTCTTTCTGGTGATCGTCCTGCTCTGGCGCCACCTCGGGGACGAGCGCTACGGGAGGTTCGCCGCCATGGTGGTCTACGTAACGCTGGTCGGTGCCATCGCCGACCTGGGCACGCAGACGATCTTCATCCGTGATGTCTCCCGTGACCGCGACCTCTTCCGCCGTTACCTCGGCAACCTCGTCAGCGCCAGGCTCGCCCTCAGCGTCGTGGCGCTCGTCGTGCTTGCGGCGGCGCTGCGCCTCCTGAGTCCGTCTCTCTTTCCCTACACGCTGGCCGGCTTCGCGCTGCTGTTGACCACCAGCTACTCCAGCCTGCTGCGCGGCATCTTCTATGTCCGCGGCCGGCTCGCCTACGAGGCGGTCGCGATCGTCGTCGAGGCGGTGGTGCTGCTAGGCCTCACGCTCTTTGCCATCAGCCGGCAGGCGAGCTGGGACGCCTTCCTCTGGGTCTATGCGGCGAGTTACCTGTTCACCTGCCTCTTCACCTTCGCCGTGCTTCGATGGCGCTGGCAGGAGGGGATCGTGCCGCGCTTCGAACCGGCGCTCATCCGGGCCCTCGTGCTGGCAGGGCTTCCGCTGGCCCTCGGCTTCACCATCACGACGATCTACGCCCAGCTCGACATCGTCCTGCTCCAGGTGTTCAAGAACTTCCAGATGGTCGGCTGGTACTCCGCCGCCAACAAGTATGTCGACGCGGTCGCCTGGATTCCGCAGTCGGCCATGGGCGCCGTCTTTCCTGCGCTCGCGATGCTGTCCCGAGGCGATCACAAGCGCCTGGCCTTCGCCTACCAGAAGTCGTACAAGATGCTGGCGCTTGTCGCCCTGCCACTTGCGGTCGGGATCGCGATCACGGCACCCGCGATCGTGCACCTGACGCGCGGCTTCGACCAGTCGATCCCCGCGCTCCAGTTTCTCGCCCCCTCGATCGCGCTCCTCTTCGTGAACAACGCCTTCATCTACGCGCTGACAGCCATAAACCGCCAGGCTGACTTCACCCGCCTCGCGTTGATGACGCTGGTCGTGAACGTCATCCTCAATCTTGCCCTCATCCCGCCCTTTGGCTACCTGGGCGCGGCCATCGCCTCGACGCTCACCGAGCTGGCCCTCTTTGTCGGCGGCTGGTGGCTCCTGCGCCGCCATCTCGTCGCCCTCCCGGTGATCCGCAGCATCGGCCCGATCCTGGTCAGCGTGGCGTTGATGGGCGGCGCTGTTTACCTCATCCGGTCACTGCCGCTGATCCTCGTGGTCCTTCTGGCGGTGATCGTCTACGCCGCCGGCCTGCTCGCCTTCCGCGCGCTCGACCGGGAGGAATGGGCGATCCTGCGCGCCAGCCTTCGGGCCTAGCGGGACTTCCGGCTTCTCGCCTCGCCGAGCGCCCGTTCGATCTGTTCGGCGTGGTCGTGGCAGTGCGTCGAATAGATTCCCAGCCAGGTCTCGACCGAATAGGGACCGATCTCGCTATGGGTTCCGGCCCGCTTCCAGTCCCCGTCGGACAATCGCTCCAGGATCGAGGCCGTCGTCTCCCTCGCGCTCCGGATGGCATCGAGCGACGGCTGCACCGGTCGCTTCCCGTAGTGCAGCTTGCGCGCGAATTCGTCGCCGTCGTAGCCGATGATCTGTGGGTTGTCCTCGGCGATCAACCGCCGCAACCGGATAGCCGAGGTCAGCTCGCTATCGGCCGTGTGATGGACGACCTCTCGCGGCGACCAGCCACCGTCGGAGGGCTTGTAATCGAGCTCGGCATCGCTGAGCCCGCGGACCGTGGTGGCGATCCGATCCGGTCCCTCCCGGTACCGCGCGATCAAGGCGCCGCGATCCACGACTCATGTATACCGCTTCTCCGAGGGTGGAAGCGCGTCAGAACCCAGA
>JALYYC010000028.1 GCA_030946755.1 Candidatus Dormiibacterota bacterium | reverse complement strand
TCCTGGGGGGTCGCGATACCGGGCGCGGTAGCCATCTTGCTCCTTAGTAGCGGATCCGGGGATCGATCGCGGTGTACAGCAGGTCAACAAGCAGGTTTGCCAGGCCGATCGCCGCCGCATAGACGGTAAAGACGCCGATCACGATGTTGTAATCGCGCGAGAGGATGCTCTGCACGAACTCCTTGCCCAGCCCGGGGATCCCGAAGACATTCTCGATGACCACGCTGCCGGTGATGATGCCAATCGTCAGCGGACCGAGGATGGTCACCACCGGAATCAGCGCGTTCCGCAAGGCGTGCCGGATGATCACGACACGGCTCGTCAGGCCCTTGGCCCTGGCCGTCCGGACGTAGTCCTGCCGGAGAACCTCGAGCATGCTGGCCCTGGTCAGCCGGGCCACGATGCTGGCGTAGGGAAAGCCGAGCGCGAAGGCCGGGATGAAGATCTGCCCTAGCTTGCCGTAGGTCCCGTCCCAGCCCACCTCGTAGTAAATTGCGCCGCCGGTCCAGTTATAGAGGTAGACCGCAAAGAACAGCACCAGCATCGACGCGATCACGAAGTTCGGGATGCTGTAGCCGATCACGGAGGTCGCGGTCGCCAGGTAATCGATCCAGGTGTTCTGACGGACGGCGGCGACCACTCCCAGGACCATGCCGATCCCGATGGTGAAGATCATGGCGACGGCGCCGACCTCCAGACTAACGGTCGCCTCTCGCACCAGCAAGGGGCTGATGGCGATGCCGCGGTTGACCAGCGATTCACCAAGGTCGCCGTGAATGATGCCGGCCACGAAGAGCTTGTACTGGTCCCAGAGGGGGAGATCGAGATGATAGTGGTGCAGGATGCTCTGAAGCGCTGCCGGGTCGATCCGTCGGTCACTCAAGAAGGCACTGCCCGGGAGTTGATGGACGCCGAGGAAGACGAGCGAAGAAACGGCCACCGTGGTAAAGCCGATAAGGACCAGCCGTTCGGCGATGTAGGTGAGCGCCCTTCTCGACAGCATCGGCTCAAATATAGGTGGGAGAGGCGCCCCCCTCTCGAGGAGCGTCTCTCCCGTTACCCGTTAGTGCTGCGCGATCTGGATCTCGTTCCAGTAGAAGTCGTTGAAGCCGTTCGCTCCCGCGCCCTTGACGTAGGGCTTGAAGAGAAATACGCCCTGGGTGTATACCAGCGGCGCGTAGGCCGCGTCGTCGATCATCATCTGGGACGCCTTCTTGTAATCGGCGAGGGCGTCGTCTAGCTTCTTGCCGTCGGCGGTCTTGACGAGGCTATCGACTTGCGGGTTGCTGTAGCCGGTCCCGCCGTTGCCCGCATCGGTGATGAACAGGTTGTCGAACCAGTCCTGCGGGTGGTCGTAGTCGGCCTGCCAGCTGTGGCGGAAGGTGATGTACTCCTTCTTGGTCCGCCGCTGGAAGAAGCTCTGCCGCTCAGTCGCCGCCAGATCCACCTTGACGCCGAGGTTGTCCTGCCACTGCGACTGGAGATTCTCAGCCACCGCCTTGTTGAAGGCACCCGGGTTGTAGTTGTAGGTGAGTCCCTTGACCTTCGTGCCGTTCGGGTCGGCGCTCTTGAGGAGCTGCTTGGCCGTGGCGGCGTCGAACTTCGCGAGCGGGTCGGTGTTATCGCCGAGGTAGCCTTTGAGTCCCTTGCTGATCAGTCCGCCGGTCGCGGCCGTGCACGTGATGCCATGGCTGCAGGCGACGTCGACCAGCTTGCTGCGGTCGATTGCCAGCGAGAAGGCCTTGCGAAGGTCTTTGCCGGCGGCGCCCGCAAACGGGCCCTTTTCGAAGTTGTAGCCGACCCAGGTGGTGCGTACCTTGGGAACGAACTTCAGCTCGCTCGCCTTGGGGCCGGCCTTGATGCGCAGGATGTCCTCTGGCGGGATGTTCCCGTTCATGTCGCCATAGCCCACGTCGTCGAAGCCATTCTGGTCGTACTTGGCGATCGCCGAGGAGAGGTCGGCGATGATGTCGACGTGGATTTTCTTGAGGGTAGGCTTCGGTGAGCCCCACCAGTTGTCGACCGGGACGAAGTCAAGCGACTGCTTCGGCGTCCGGGCGCTCATCTTGAAGGGACCGGTCCCGATCAGCGTCTCAGGCTTGGTCCACCAGGTGTCCTCGCCGCCGGCCTGCACCGCTTTCTGAGAGACGACGGCGGTGGTCGCCGTGAAGAACGCGACCTCGGTGAGGAAGAATCCGGCCGCCTCGGTCAGCTGGACCTTGACTGTGTAATCGTCGGGTGCGCTCATGCCGCTGAGGGTCGTGGCCGTCTTGGCTTTGACGTCCTTGTAGCCGACGATGTGGTCGAGATCCGAGGCGTAGTCGCCCTGTAGCCGCGCCGCCCGGCTCCAGGAATAGATGACATCCTTGGCCGTCACCTTGTCGCCGTTGGAGAACTTGACGTCCTTGCGAAGCTTGAACGTGTAGGTCTTCTGATCGGACGACACATCTGGCAGGCTCTCAGCGATGTCCGGCACGATCTTAAGGTTGTCGTCAAACTTCAACAGCCCGCCGAAGATGTTCTGAATGAAGGCCGAATCGACCGCGGCGTTGACGAAGGCCGGATCGAAGCTGCCGATGTCATCGTTCAGCGGGAACCGGAACGTCTGGTCCGCCGCCAGCGAGGTGCCCTGGTTGTTGTTCGTCGAGCCGGTGCCACACGCCGCGACGAGGAGCGAGATCGCTACGAATACCGCCGCGCCTCTAATGGCCCGAAATCGCAGGTTCAAATGTTCCATTCCCCTACCTTGTCCTCCCATTTCCCGATTACCTCGCAGCCGAGCTGCGCACACACGCTAGCAGATAGGAGTACACCCTAATTGTTAGAGGGCTGTTAGACGACCGCTCGACCTAGATGCCGCCCATGACGACGCTCTTCTGCTCGGTATAGAAGTCCAGCACCTCGACCCCGTGCTCCTTGCCGAAGCCGCTGTGCTTGGTCCCGCCAAAGGGCAGCTCGTCGTAGGCGACGAGGTTGACCTGGTTGACCCAGCAGTAACCGACGTCCAGCCGGTCGATCGCCTGCTGCGCCTTCTTGATGTCGCGGGTGAAGATTGACGATCCCAGCCCGAACTCGGACCCGTTCGCTTTCTCGATGGCCTCGTCGAGGCTACCCACCCGGGCGATCGGGAGGAGCGGACCAAACGTTTCCTCGGTCCAGACGCGAGCGTCCTCCGGTACGTCGGTGACGACCGTCGGCTCGAAGAAAAAACCACGATCGAACACGTCGCCGGTCATGCGGTGGCCGCCGGCCAGCAAGCGCCCACCGCGATCAAGGGCGTCCTTGAGTTGCTGTTCGATCGTCTCCCGGCCGCCGGCCGTGTGCATCGGGCCCATCTGCGAAGCGGGGTCGGTGCCGGGTAAGACCTTCAGTTTCTTGGCCCGTGCGGTCACCTTCTCGATGACCTGGTCGGCAATCGACTCGTGCACGTAGACGCGCTTGACCGCCAGGCAGGCCTGGCCGCAGTTGAAAAACCGGCCGATGGCGATTGCCTTGCTGGCGATCTCGATGTCGGCGTCATCGCAGACGATCGCGGGGTCGCTGCCACCGAGCTCGAGGGTGACATGCTTCAGATCCGAGGCAGCTTCCGCCATGACCTGTTTGCCGGTCTGGGTCTCGCCGGTGAATCCAATCTTGCGGACCTTCGGGTTCTTGATCAGCTCCTGGCCGACCACCGCGCCGGGCCCCACGATCACGTTCAGGACTCCGGCGGGCAAGCCACCCTCGTTGAGCAGTTCGACCAGACGAATGGTTGACAGGGGTGTGGTGCTCGCCGGCTTGGCGACGACGGTGTTGCCCACGGCGAGCGCGGGCGCAATTTTGTTCGCCAGCAGGGTCAGCGGAAAGTTAAAGGGGATGATCGCCCCGACCACACCGAGCGGCCGGCGGACGACAAGGCCGTAGGCTCCCGGGGCCGACAGCGGGATGTGATGACCGCGGATCGCTCCACTGGCCATGATGCTGGCGTAAAACTCGATGTTTTCCACGAACCGCTCCGCCTCCATTTTCGAATCGCGGAGCGGCTTGCCCTGCTCGCGCGTCAGGAGCATGGCGACTTCATCGAGGTGCTGGCGGACCAGCGCCGCCCCTTTCAGCAGGATGTGCGTCCGCTTCGACGGCAGCAGGTCTGCCCAGCCGCGGAAGGCGGCGTGCGCGGCATCGATCGCCTGGCGCGTCTCCTCGACGCCGGCCTGTGGGACCCGGTCGACCAGCTCGCCGGTCGCGGGATCGTGGATCTCCAGCGTGGCGCCGGAACGCGCCGACGCGGGTTTACCGTCGATGACCATCGTGCTCATGCAGCTGCCTCTCCTCCTGAGTCTGGATCGAACTAGACTTCAGGGTACACAAAGGAGGGATCGATGCAGAACTCGACGACCTCGGCAGGAGCCGTCTCGGTTAGCAGGGAAGGGGATGGCGTCGCCTTGATCCATTTGCACCGACCGCCCGCCAACAGCTACGACAAGGCGTTCGCGGATGATCTCAATGCCGCGATCGACGAAGTGCGCTTCGACGAGGGGGTCAATGCGGTGGTCCTCATGTCGGACCTCCCCAAGTTCTTCAGCGCCGGGGCCGACATCAACATGTTTCGGACCGTCACCCCGAAGGCCCGCGCCATGACCATCCTTCATATGCACGAGATCTTGCTCAAGATGGAGCGGACCCCGAAGGTCTTCATCGCCGCCATCGGTGGCCACTGCCTCGGCGGGGGGCTGGAGATCTCGCTGGCGACCGATTTCCGCTTCGCGGCCGAGGGCGACTACCGGATCGGGGTTCCCGAGGTCACGCTCGGCGTTCTGCCGGGCAATGGCGGGACGCAGCGACTGCCGCGCTTGATCGGCGCCCAGAAGGCGATGGAGCTGCTGATGACGGGCAAGCCGGTCGATCCGAAAACGGCGCACACGCTGGGGATCGTTGACCGCCTGCTCCCGGCCGACCGTTTGCTCCCGGAGGCGATCGAGTTCGCCACCGCGCTGGCCAAGGGTCCGACGATGGCCATCGGCGAGATCAAGGTCGCCGCCAAGCAAGGAGCCGAGATGTCCCTTGATGGTGCCCTGACCCTCGAGCGTGGCGGCATCTTCCGGTTGTTCCAGACGGCGGACGCCAAAGAAGGGATGGACGCCTTCGCCGAGAAGCGGAAGCCAACCTGGCAAGGAAAGTAGCGAGCAGACCTTGACGGCGGACGCGGCGCAGGCCTAACTTAGAGCGGTCGTCAGTTCCCCGTCAGCCCTTGGGAAGGAGGGGCAACATCCGACTGAGAAAGCTCGCGCCGGCCCTTGCGATCTGCCTGGCTTCGATCCTTCCTCCAATCTCCACGCATGCGGCCGGCAGCGTCCCGGGCCTCAACTCCTGCCCAACCTACGGCGACATGCGCATCTGTTCAGGCGAGGTGTTGAGCTGGGACTTGACGCCCCTGGACGTGGACCTGACGCTGCCGGCGGCGAACACGGGCGACCGTCATCCATTCATCGTGATGCTCCACGGCTTTGCGAATAACAAGCATGAATGGGAATCGCGCACGGATCAGGGTGACAGCGGGGACAAATGGCACTGGAACAACCACTGGTTTGCCCAGCATGGGTTCTACGTGCTCACCTACACGGCGCGCGGCTTCGAAGATCCCGGGCCGAGCGATAGTAGCTATCAACCGAATACCCCGGGCGGTACCTCGTACACCGGACCCGGAACGAACGGCACCATTCACCTCAAGAGCCGCGACTTCGAAATCAAGGACACGCAGTGGTTGGCAGCGCTGACTGCCGCCGCCTACCCGGACCTCGATCGCAACCGGGTCGCCGTGACCGGCGGGTCCTATGGCGGTGGGGAGACGTGGGTGCAGGCAAGTCAGCCGGTCTGGAACGTCAATAGCTTCGTGGCAGTCAATCCCGGGTTGCCGGTCCTCAATCTCCAGGTCGCCGTCCCCAAGTATCCCTGGACCGACCTTGGTTACAGCCTCGCGCCGAATGGCCACAAGGGTCCCTTCCAGCGAAGCATCTACACGTCATCGACTGGAAGGCCGACCTCCGACACGGGTCAGGGCAATCCGGTTGGCGTCATCAAGTACAGCTACGCGTCCGGCTTCGTCGCCAAGGGTATCTTCGCCGGGTTCTTCGAAACGACACCTGAGGACATTCCCGCCTGGTATGCGGACGCGGTCCTGGTTGGTGACCCATATGACCTTGGATCTCTCGGGACCGATCGGCCGCCCACCATCCCCGACCTGCGCCGTGGTCTGACCGAGATCCGGAGCTCCTACTACCAGGACGAGTACTGGACGAGGCAGGTCGAGAACCGCGAAGTCGCCATCTACTCGGTTTCGGGATGGACCGACGATCTATTTCCGCCCGTCGAGTCGTTCCGGCAATTCAAATATCTGAAGTCCCTCGACCCGCTCTGGCCGGTCGAGCTTGCCGTGGCAGACGTCGGGCATCCTCGGGCCCAGAATCCGGACTGGGAGTGGCAACGGATCAACGGCCAGGCATGGGACTTCCTCCGCCAACAGATCCGTGGCAGTCACCGCCAGCAGACCCACGTCTTGAGCCTGCCCACGATCTGTCCGGGCACGGCTGCGAGTTCATTCAAGGCTGAAGGCGGCGACGGTGAGAACGGCCAGGACAACCGCCAGGACAACGGCCAAAGGCAGGTGACCGTGACCGCCAGTACGCCGGAAGGCCTGGCGCGCGGGAGCCTCGTGATCGACTATGCAACGCCGGGCAGTCTGGCCAACCGGAAGGGAACCTTTCCCGATCTGATCGATGCGGACAACACGGAAACCGATCCGGCCTTTGGCTCCGCGCTGCTGCGCCTGCCCAATTGCCGGCAATCGGTTGCACCGACGACGGCGCCGGCTGCGCGCTATACGGCGTACTCCGATCCGTTGTCGAGCGCCCGGACGTATGTCGGGCTTGGTTACGTCCGGCTCAAGTACACGCTGCTCGGCGCGCAGACAGCCACCCTGAACGCCCGCGTCTGGGACGTTGCGCCTGATGGTGGCGCCTTGCTCGTCTCGCGCGGCACCTACCGCCTCGACGGGAACTTCACGCCTACCGGCTACGACCCGCTGCCAACCGGGAGTCTTGACTTGCCCTTGTTCGGCAATCACTGGACCCTCGCGGCGGGACACCGGGTCCGTCTCGACCTGACCCAGGTCGACTTCCCGACCTTCTTGTCAAGTAACTCGCTCGCCGCCGTGATCACCTTCCCATCTGCGCGGCTGGTGCTCCCAACGCGCGAAGGGTCGGACGCTTTTGAGGCTACGGCGACCGAAGAGCGCTGAGAAAGTCGAGCAAGCGAGGCCACGCCTTCGCCCGGGCCAGATCGTTGGCCAGGAGCGAGGCCCCGTCGAGCGTTCCCATTCGGCCGGCGAGCGTGTAGGGCACCAGGTTGCCGACACCGTGCCCGGCCTGCGGATAGCTGAGCAGCGTATACGGATATCCCTTGTGGGCGGCGTCCAGCTCGGCGCCGATGGCGCGCGCATAGGGACATGACGACCAGACCCGGTCGGCGCCGCCGCAGGCCATGAAGACCGGACCCTTGACGTTCGCGACCGGGATCAGGGCCGCAGGCGAGTCCGTCGGGTGCGGCTCGTTGAGCTGGCTTGTGAACGGAATCGGCTTGCCCGCCAGGGTCCAGGCGGCGCTGGTTGCGGCATCGGTGGGCGCGAGCGCGATCACGCCATTGACCTGCTCGGGAAAGTTTGCCCCGAGCAGCAGGGCCGCCTCGCTCCCGCGGGAGATGCCGTAGACGAGGACGTGGCTCGAATCGACGCCGGGCTGCTGCCGGATCCAGGCCAGCGCCCTGGTGAAGTACTCGAGTGGGATATTGCTCAGCGTTGACGGCAGCCCGGGGGCCTGGAAATAGGCAACGGCCAGGCTCGGATAGCCGTGGGCGGCGAGCATCCTCGCCGTCAGCGCGCTGAAATAGAGGCCACCCTCCGAGCCGCCCAGGACGATCACACTCGGCAGGAAGCTCGTCATGCCGCGCTGGCTGTAGTACTCGCCGTAGAAACCCTCCTGTTCGGGCCTGGTGTCGATCACCGTGAGCCCGGTGTGGGTCAGCTCGCGAATGACGCTCCGGTCCGCGCTAGCCGATCCGGCCGTCACGGTCAAGATCGCGGTCTGTGTCGGGGCCGGAGGCAGGTAGAACGCGAGCGCGCTGCTGGAGTCGGCATGGAGGCTGGAAAACAGGCCCATCGGCTGGACGCCCGAGTAGTCGCCCGAGGTGGGGGCCTGCGCGGCCACGCGGATCTGCCCCGCGCTGTCAGCCGTGAAACGGGCGGAGGATGACCAGCGCGCGCCCAACCGGTCCACCGTTGAGAGCGCGACGGTTGCCTGGGCGCCGGCGTCGACGCCAGAGACCGTGATTTGCAAAGGCTGGTCGATCAGGGCGGTGGCGCGGTCGACCTGCAGGCTCAGCGCGGCGGCCGGTTTCGACTGGCAGGCCGGCAGCGCCAGGAGGCCGAGGACAGCCAGGGAGCCGATGGCGCGCTGCCAGCGACCGCTCACCTGAGCCAGGTACGCACCATCGGTGGCATCAGCGTGAGCACCGCCAGCGTTGCCAGGGCCAGATCGAAGGCGCACCACAGCCCGAAATCGCGCACGGTCGGAACGGGACTCAGCCCGAGGGTGGCAAACCCGGCAAGCAACGCCAGCGCCGAGGCGAGGATGGCGGGTGAGACCCGGCTGGACGCCGTCCGGGCAGCGTCAGGCGGCTCGACGCCCAGGGCGCGTTCGCTGCGGTAGCGGCCTAACCAGAGCACGCCGAACTCGGTCGCGAACGCGACCACCACGCCGGCGAGCAGGACCGTGATCGGGCTCGAACGGTGGTTGAAGGCCGCGCCGCTCAACGCCAGCAGCGCGGTGGCGGCCCCGGCCGCGACCAGGGTCGGCAGGACGGCGAGGATCGCGGGGAGCGGCCGGCGATACGCGAGCAGCAACACCACGAGGATGAGGATGATGGCCAGCAGGGTCAATTTCAACTGATCCGCCTGTAACTGTTGAAGGGCGTCCACGGCCAGAACGGCCAGGCCGGCCGGGAAGGCTCGATAGCCGGATGGCGGTGCCGCCGTCTGGCGCAGGTTCGACACCAGGGCCGTGTCCCGGTCGACCGACGTCACGCGGGTGAGGCCGAGGATGGAGAGCGCAAGGCCGTGCTGCCGGTCGACCACCGCGCCGCTGAAGTAGGACGGGATGCGGTCCAGGATCAACGTGGTCCGTTTCGCGTCTGGCAGCGTGCCCTGGTTGAACCCGGACAGAAAGGCCGGGAGACTCTCCAGGGCTTTGAGATCCCCCGAAGACCGGAGGACCTCGTCCCTGGTCGTCTGCGCGAGCCAGGCCGCGGCATCGGCGCCCGCCGGGTCACTTCCCTGCAGGACGAGATCGATTTCTCCGGCCAGCCCCACGCGCTGCTGGACGTACTGCGCCCGAACCAGGGCAGGGTCGCCCGCCGGAATCAGCTGAGCCGGGTCGGTCTCGATCCGCACGGCCGGAAGCGCCGCCCACCCGACCAACCCGACGACGGTGATCGCCGCGGCGGCCGCCAGCGGCAATTGCCCGAGCTTGTGGATGCGCGAGCCTGCGGCGGCCCCGATCGGGCTTCGCGCGACGGCGCGAGGCCACCGGCGCGCGACCAGGACGAGCGCCGGCAAGCCGATCAGGTAGTTGCTGGCGAAGGCCATGGCGACGCCCAGGGCCATGAAGAGGCCGAACTGTCGGACCAGGGGGATTGCCGAGATGACAAAGGCGAGCATGCCCGCCGCGGTCGCCACCGCCGCGAGCGCCGTCACCGGAAGGATGCGCCGCGCGGCGGCCGCCACCCTGTCCTCGATCATTCCGGTCGCGCCGGTCGCTTCTGTGACCCGATTGACCGACTGGATGAAGTAATCGGTTGCCAGGCCGAGCACCACGGGCAGCACGGCGAGTGTCGCGGGGGTGATGGGAAGCCCGACGAACCCCGCGATCCCGGCAGTCCAGAGCGTGGCCAGGCCCGCGACCACAAGCGTGAGGGCCATCGGCCAGCGCAACACGGCGATCGCGACCGCCAGCATCGCCAACAGTGCCAGCGGCAGGAGCAGCTTGAGGGAGTTGAAGATGGAGTCGGCCACGGAAAGCGTCAGCGCAGGCGAGCCGGAGGCGGTGAAGCGGAGGTCATGCAATTCCTTTAGGTCGCCACTGCCTGAAGCGGTGTTCGCGATCTCGATCACCCGGCGAACCTGCGCCAGCGACGCATTCCGGTCGAGGCGCACGGTGAGAACAGCGTGGCGCAGATCGGGGAGTGCCCAGGTCCAGAAGGGTCGCACCTGCCGGCCGTTCGGCTCCAGCAGAACGCCGCTGAGGAAGGTCGGGTTGTTCACGGCCGGCACCCCGAGCGACGGGAATGCCTGCGCATAGCGCTGGGCGCAGGCGGAGACCGCCTGCTGGAAGGCCTGCTGGGCGGCCTGGTCCTGGTCCGCCTGCGACTTTCCCGCCGCGATCGCCCTGGCCCGGGCCGCGGTCTCGGCCGCCTTGCCCTCCTGGGCGCAGACGTTGAGGAGGACGCTGGTGGTGCTGATGGCAAGCGTGTTGACCAGCGTGCCGGGACCGTAGACCCGCTTGACGCCCGCGGCGTTGTGGAGCTTTCCCTCCAGGTGCGACAACCCGACCATGTGGTCGGGGGTGATCAGGGCGGTGTTGCCGCTGGGCTCGGCCAGGATGACGATCGGGTCCGCCCCGAACGTGTCGGCGAACAGGGCCTGGTCCTTGAAGACTGCCGATCCGTGGTCGACGAGCAGGTCGGCTCGAGCATCCGGCGCGAGCCGCGTCACCCCCAGGGCGCTGGCCACGCTGACCAGCAGCCCCACTGCGAGCAGGATCAGGGGTCGGCGGGCAAGCAGGTCGAAGGGCGAGGCCGCCGGGGCTCGCCTACTTGCCAAGGAACAGGGCGACCAGGTCCTGATCGTTGAGCGGCGGGGCCATCGAGGTCGTCGAGCCGCCGGCGCAACAGGGCGCCGGGGCAGGGCCCGGCCCGCTTGCCGCCGGCACGACCTCGACCCGCACGTAGTGGCCGTTTGCGTCCGCCCCACCGAAGGCGGACTTCGTTTCGAGAACCGCCTGCATCAGGTTGGGGAGCGCCGGGTTCACGCCCACAATGATGGCATCGAGCTCGGCGGCGACCGTCCGCAACTGGGTCACGGTCGCCGGCCCCTTCGACAGGATGTGCGCCAGGTTGGCGCCGTTGCCCTGCATCGCGGTATCGAGCTCCTGCATGACCGCCGAGGTGTGATCGATGCCGCTCCCGAGGGAATCCTCGACCTGGACGAGTCCGCTCAGGACCAGGTCGGTATCGGCGATCTGTTTGTCGATCGGCGCATTCTGGAGGTCACGATCGAGCTGCTCACTCGAGGCGATCAGTGCCGCCAGGTCGTCGGCGCGATTGTGCAGGACGGTCGTCGTCGCCTTGATGTCTCCCGATGACTGGCCGGCCGCCAGGAACGCGGCATTCAGCTGGGCTCCCCGACCGTCCGCCGCGCGCCCGAGCTCGACGAATATTGTCTTGAGGTTGGCTCGCACGTCAGGCTGCAATGAGTTGAGCACCTGGTCGAAGTCGGTCCCCACCGTGGTGCGCGAGAGCGGGATCGTGGCGCCCTCGGCCAGTGTCCCGTCGCTGCCGCCATCGAGTGCCACGTACTTTGGACCGAGCAGCCCATGCGGGCGAATCGCGGCGGCGGTGTTCGCGTGCAATTGGCCGGCGTAGCGCTGCTCCAGGGATAGCTGCAGCAGGGCATGGCCGTTGCGGTAGTCGACGCGGTCCACGGCGCCGATCTTTGCGCCACTCAGCTCCACCCAGGCTCCGGGATTGATCTCACCGTACGCGCCGGCCTGCACCTGGACGTGGAACGGGTGATTCCACGGGGTCTGGAACGGGATGAACACGGCGACGGCGAAGGTCAGCGCGCCCAGGGCGACAACCAACCCGAGGACCCGCGGCCGACCGGCGCCCTGCCGTCTCATGCCGCTCCCAGCAAGAGTTTGAGCCAGTCGGGGACGACGCCCAACGGCGGCAGCGTTGGAACCGGAAGACCCGGGAGTGACGGACACACCGACGGAGAAGGCGTTGGCAGCTTCGGCAATTTCGGTGCCGACGGCACACACGACGGGGTGGGCAGCGCTGGCGCCGAGATCGATGGACACGGTAGGGCCGGCAGCGACGGCGTCGCGAGCTTCGGCGGGCTTGGCGTCGGGAGGCAGAGCGGCAGGCTCGGGAGGGCTGGTAGTGCTGGAAGCACGACGTTGGGTTGCGCCGATGCGGGACCTGTCTGGCAGGTAGCCCCGGGCGTACCGCAGTCAGGCTGCAGCACGAAAAGTTGGCGCAGGACGTTCCCCTGCCCGTCGCTGCCAGGTTGCGAGACGGCGCTCACGGATTCCGGCGTCAGCACATTGGTGTTCTCGTTGATCGCCGCAAGGCTGCCGTGGAGGTCCGTATAGATGATGCCGAGCGTGCCGTTGAGCTGGCCGAGCAGCGGATCCAGCGTCACAACCGTGGTGTGCAGATTGGCTTCGTTTCCCGCCAGCGTCGCATTGAAATCGCCCATCACGTTGCCCAGGTGTGTGATCAGGGCGGCGAGGGCCGCGTCGTTCTGGGCCAGTGTGCCGGTCACGTCGCTGGAGCTCGCGACGAAATCGCCAAGCTGCTGGCGGCTCGCCGCGAGCCGGTTGCTCACGACCGCGAGGTTGGCGATGATCCGATCCAGGTCGGCGTTGTGCTGGTGGAACGTCTGCAAGGGCGCCAGCGACTCCTGTGAGAGCCCGTGAAGCTGGGTCAGGAGGTCGTTGATCACCTGCTGCTGGCCCGCGAGCCCGCCGCCGCCCTGTTGGATCAGCACCTGCAGGCGGGCCCGCGTCTGCGGGTCCAGGGCAGAAAGGAACTGGTCGAAGTCCACCGGGCTCAGCGTGCTGTCACTCGAGATCTGCCCGCCGCTCGCGATCTCACGGCCGCCATCGACGGGTGTGATCTCGACATATTTCTGGGCGAGCAACGTCGAGTAGCGAATGCGGGCCGTCGTGAATTGGTGCAGTGGCGCGTAGTGCCGTGAGACGCGCATGGTGACCAGGGCCCGGGTGCCCTGGACCGCGACGTTGGAGACCTGGCCGATCGTATGCCCGGCAATCACCACGTCGGCGCCACGATTGACGCCGTTCGCGTCGGTGAAGGCCGCCGCGACGGCGTAGTCCTGGCCTGGCGGGAAAAGGCTGAGGTTGAAGGGCAGGCCGAAGCTGGCGTTGATCGCGACCGCGAGCAGGACCACGATCAGAACCGTCGCCACCGCGGCGACGCCGACCTTACGGGGGTTTCCCCGATAGAACCTCATCAGTGCCCTCCCGAGCACGCCAGGTGGGTCGGGTCGGAGGGTGCCGACGCCCCGATGTAGGGATGGACCCGCAGCATGTTGCCGTTCGCGTCCCGGTACGCATCGGCGCTCGCCATGTAGCCGATCGTGCTCACGATGTCACTCATGCAGGGGCCGAGGATGGAGAGCGCGGTCGCTGAATGGGTGGAGAGGGCCTGGAGTTCATCGAGCAGGGCGGGCATCGCTCGCAACATCTTGTTCAGGTCTCCCTCGTGACCTTTCAGCCCAATCGCCAGTTGCGCCAGGGCGCGATCCGCGGAGACAAGCTCGGCCTTCAGCTGCGCCTCGTGGGCGGCCGTGACATCCAACAGGCTCGCTCCATTGGTGAGGTCTCGCCGGAATGCCTGGTCCTCGCTCGCAATCATCTGCGCGATGCGATCGAATTCGATGTCGAGCGCACTGAGTTGTTGGTCTTGCGTGGAAATCTTGCCGGTCACGGCGGCGGTGTCCTGCATGATCGCCGGCAGGGCGGCGAGGAACACGTTGAGGTCGCTGCCGCGGCCGTTCAGGGCCGCCCCACCCTGGCGCGTCAGGGTCTGGATCCGCACTCGCGTCTGTGGATCGAACAGGTCCATCACCTGGTCGAGGTCAACGGGCGAGGCCGTGTCCTGGACCGGCAGGGACCCGCCCGACGGAATGCTCATGCTCGAGGTTCCTGGCGTGAGCTCGACGAACATGTTGCCCAGGAGGCCCTTCGGCCGGATCGTCGCCCGGGTACCGGCGTGCAACGGGGCCGCCGCCTGGTCCAGCTGCATGACCACCTGCGCCCCACCGGGACCGGAGGACCCGTCGGGCGCGATCCCGACCGAGACCACCCGGCCAACCCGCGCCCCGCTGACGACGACGTCGTTTTCCTGGGTGAGGCCTTCGGCGCTGACGAAGTAGGCCGTGACCGTGTATGGATGATTCCCGAAGACGGTGTTGAGCAGCCCCGCCAGCAGAGCGCCACCGGCCAGCAGGACGAGGAGGAGCTTCATCGGTGGATTGGCCCCAGCGTTTGCAACAGCAGGTCGGTGAGATCCTTCGGTGCGACGGGCTGGGCCGGACTCAAGCCGGTGCCCGCCGACGGCGGGCTTACCTGCGGGTTGCCGAAGATCCGAAGGCAGTTCGTCCTGACAGGGGCGCCGCAGGTCCTGGAAAACGCTGAGATCCACTCCCGGGCGAGCGTCAACGACTCCGAATCCGTGAGATTGAGCTGATCGTTTGGATAACTGATCTGGGCCAGGAGCATCTCGGGCAGCAGTTGGTCGACCTGCGGATTGGTGAGGGCGAGCATCTGGCGGCCGGCGGCGATCGTCGCCGGGCTCTTCGCCAGTGAGGCGCGGTCGGCGGCGGTCACCCCTGCGAAGGCCTGGTCAAGCGAGCCGAAAACGGCGGCCCCGTGCTGGACCGTGCCCGCCAGCGCCTGGTCGCGTGATGCGATCGCGCTCATGACGGTGTCGCCACTGTTGATAACCCGCCCGAGCTGATCCTGCTCATCGGCGAGCGCTTGCATGATCGTGTTGAGGTTGGTCAGGATGCGGTCAAGTTCCTTCTGTCGAGTCTCGCCCACGCGCGCGAGCGGACGGAAGTTGGCGATCGTGGCGTCCAGTGGTGCGAGGGCCTGGCTGATGTCCTGCTGCCGCTGATCCACGGCGATGCCGAGCTCCTTGAAGGACGCCGACATCGCCTGACGGGTTGGGGCATCCATGGCGTTCAGGATGTCGTCGATCGCGACGGACTGGCCGGTCAGCGATTTCGGGATGGTCGCACCGCTGGCCATGTAGCCGTTGCTGCCGCCGGGTCGTACCAGCTCGACGAATTTCTCGCCCAGCAGCGTCTTCGGGCGGATGACGGCCCGAGTTCCGTCGCGCAGCTGGATCCCCGGCTGGAGCCGCATGGCGACAAGGGCGCCCCCATCACTGGTATCGCCGATGCTCGTGACCGACCCCACATGCACGCCCGAGACGCGGACGTCCGCTTGCGGGACGAGGCCATTGGCGGTTGCGAACTCAGCGCGCAGTTTGAAATCGTTGTTCCACGGGCCGCTGAGGCCCATGTTCACGGCGATGAATCCGAGGCCGCTGAGGCACACGGATGCAAAGGCGATCACGAGCATGACGCTGACGAGAGTTCGCTTTGCCATCAGGGTGAAACGAAACAGGCTCCAGCGCAATAGACCCGCCACATGTGGACCGTCTTCCCATTGTCCGGGCCAGCTTCTTTTGCGACGCCCACCCCGCTCATCACTGATGCCAGTTCGTTGAAGAGCTGGAAGATGCCCGGGGTGTCGCTCTGCACGACGCCGAAGACCGTCTTCGCGTCCACCAGGTAATGGTTCGCGCGATCGATGGTCGCGGGGGCTTCTGCGAGCGCTCCGTGCAGTTGCTGGGCGGCGCCGCCAGCAAGCGCCTGATCAAGGATGGCCATCACCCGGTCCTGCTCCACGATCGTTCCCTTGAGGTTCTGCTCGCGTGAGGCCAGCGTGGCCATCACGTGGTCCCAATCGGTGATCATGGCGCGAAAGTCCGCATGCCACGCCGCCAGGGTGTCCATGATCTTGCGAAGGTCGGCGATCAGCGCGTCGAGATGGTCCGAGTTGCGGGCTAGGGTGTGGGCCAGCGCCTGGAGGTCGGTTGCAACCGAGGCGAGGTCGGCCGCCGCCGCGTTCATATCCTGGCCTCGCCCGGCGGTGGCCTGCCCGAGCGTGTTGATCACCATGGTGAGCTGGTCTCGGACGGTCGGGTCGAGCGCATTCAGAACCTGGTCGATCTCGACCGGCGTAAGGGTGCGGTCGAGTGGGATCGTTCCGCCGTCGGCGATCGCCGGTTGGGAGGACGTCCCGCGGTTGAGTTCGACGTAGGTTTCTCCCAGCAGGTTCTTCTGCCGCACGACGGCGCGGGCATCCGCGTAGAGCGGGGCGAAGTCTCGGTGGAGGAGGAGCGTGACCGCGGTCGCGTTCGCCGCCGGGTTGAGCGACTCGACCTTCCCGACGCGGAGACCCGACATCGTCACGTCGTCCCCGGCGACGAGCTCGGCGCCCGTGTGAAAGCTTGCGGTGACGCGGTAGCCACCGAGCGCGAACTCGCCCCCCATCTGCGCCGCGAGGTAGCCGACGACGAGCAGACACAGCAGCGCATAGGCCAGGAACACCGGGAGATTCGAGCGGCTCCTCACTTCTGGCCTCCGAGCAGGATGCCGAGGACCGCACTGAACGAGTCGGGGACGTTGCCGTTGCTGGGGCCGAGGGTGCACGGCGCGGGAGCGCTGCACGCATCCGCATTGACGCTGATGCGGGTGGCGTAGCCCGTGCCGTCGTTGGCTCGCGCGCCGAAGACATTGCTGCTGTACTTCATCCCGGCATCGAATACCTGGAGGTTGTTGCCCTTGAGGATCTGATCCATGCCGCTGCCGAGGTCAGCGCTCAGCCCGTTGAGGAGATCGACGGTCCGCGGCGCCTGCTGAAAGATATGGTTCAGCTGCGTGGCTGTCCCGCTCAGCGAGCTGTCCGTCCGCGCCAGCGCGGCATTGGCCTGGGTCAGCGTCTGTTTGATCTGGGCGTCCTGTAGCGAGAGGGAGTGCAGCAGGGTTTCTGAATTCTGGATCAGGGTGCCCAGCTGCAGCCGGCGGTCACTCTTCGCCAGCTCGGCCGTCACCTGGTCGAGGCCCTCGATCACCTGCTGGAGGTCGGCATCGCGGGCGGCCAGCGTGTTGGTGATCGCGGCGAGGTGGTCCATGTCCTGGCGTCCGTTTGCGATCGTCTGGTTGGTGTTGAGCCCCTGGCCGGCAAGCCCCCCGCCCAAGGAGACGATCAGGGTGCGAAGCTTTTCGCGCGTCGGTTGATCGAGGGTGTTGACGACATCCTGGAGGTCGACCGAGCGGGCGACCTGCTCCTGCGGAAGCCGCGAGCCGGATGCCAGCGTGTCTCGTAAGCCTGGTTCGAGCGCGACGTACTTTTCACCGAGGAGGCTCTTCGGCCGCACGGTGACGCGCGCGTCGCTGTGGACGGGCGCGTAGGCGTCGTCGAGCGCGATCGTGACCAGCGTCTCCGCGCCATCCACCGTGATATCGCGCACGCTGCCGGCGTGCGCGCCGGCGATCAGCACGTCGCTCCCGGGATAAAGGCCCTCGGCGGTGTCGAGCGGAACGGTCAGCCGGTACTCCGTGAGCCCGTTGACGATCCGGGAGGAGGCGACCGCCAGCACCACGAGCCCGGTGAGGACGAGAGCCACCCGGTGCTTGCCAAGCCAGGCGCTTATGGCGGCCATCTACTCCATGCCAAGCGGTCCCTCGACCGCTCCCTTGATGAACTGCTGGGTGAACGGATTCTGCGAGTGCAGCAGCTCGTCCTTCGACCCCTGCTCGACGACCTTCCCCCCATACAGCAGGACGATGTGGTCGCCGATGTTGAAGCAGGATTTGATGTCGTGGCTGATGACGACCCCCGTTGAGTTGTACTTCCGCTGGATCTCCTTGATGAGCTCGCAGAGCAGTGCGGTTCGGACGGGGTCGAGTCCGGAATCCGGTTCGTCGAACAGCAGGATTTCCGGCTCCAGCACCAGCGCGCGTGCGAAGCCCGCCCGTTTGCGCATCCCGCCGGAGAGCTCATTCGGCATCTTGTCCATGGACTCCTTGAGGCCGACCTCTTCCAACCGGCTCATCACGATCTCCTTGATCTGCGATTCCGATTTCCGCGTGTGCTGGCGGAGCGGGAAGGCCACGTTGTCGTAGAGATTCATCGAGCTGAACAGGGCGCCGTCCTGGAAGAGCATGCCGACGTTACGACGAAGCTCCAATAACTCGTCCTCGCTCAGCTGGGGCACGCTCTTTCCGGCGACCCGCACGTCGCCCTTGTCCGGCGAGAGCAAGCCGACGACATGTCGCAGGAGCACGCTCTTGCCGGTGCCCGACGGCCCCATCACGACCGAGATCTTGCCGGCCGGGATCTGGCAGGTCACACCCTCGAGGACCTGGTTGCCTTCGAACGCCTTGTAGACCTCGTCGATCTCGATCATGTTTTCCCCGCTCTTGCCGGCGCCGTTTCTTGCCACGCTCATCCCGGGATCGGCAGATTGGAATTCTGCCCCCAGAAGATTTGGGTGAGGATGGCATTGACGACGACGATCATCACCAGGCTGACGGCCATGGTCTTGGCCACGGCGCGGCCGATACCGACCGCGCCGCCCTTGACGTGGTAGCCGTAGTAGACGCCGACGCAGATGATGAGAAAGGCGAAGACGATGGCCTTGATCACCGAGTCGGCGAAGTCCGTCAGGTTGGTGAAGCGCCAGAAGTACGAGAAATACACGCCGTTCGAGACGATGCCGATCTGGAATCGCTGCACCACCCAGCTGGCGAAGAAACTGGTGGCGAGCGCCAGCACGTACATCAGCGGCAGCACCATCAAGGCCGCCAGCATGCGGGTCGTCACGAGGAACGGCACCGACGGGATGCCCATCGTCTCGAGCGCATCGATCTCCTCATTGATCCGCATCGTGCCGAGCTCGGCAACCAGCCCGCAACCAACCTTGGCGCCGATCGCGAAACCGAAGAAGAGCGGCGTGATCTCCCGCATGTCGCAGAGGGCGTTGAAAATCCCCACCAGGCTTTCGGCGCCGCCAAGTTGACGCAGGTTGTAAAAACCCTCGACCGAGCACTCGGACCCGCTGAAGTACGTCATGACGAGCGCCACCGGCGTCGACCCGATCGCGAGGAACGCCGCATACCACCAGATCTCTTTCCGGAAGCGCGCGGAGCGCAGGACGGATGGGACGTACCCAAGCGCACGAATCGCGAAGAGCACGATCTCGCCCAGCACCTCGAAGGCGCCGAGCCCCGGCACCCAGAAGTGCTTTTGGATCGGCGCGAGCTGCTCGGTGGGCGGGGTCGCCGCGGCGGTTGCCATCAGATCACCGCAGCACGTTCTGGTTGTGGAAGAGGGCCAGCACCGTCGGCGTGTAGAGGTATTCGAACGCCTGGATGCCGACGAAGCACCAGACGACCGCGGAATGGACCGCCCGTGCCACGCCCTCGGCGCCACCGCGCGCGCTGATTCCCTTGTAGATGCAGATCGAGGCGACGAGCGCGCCGAAGAGGATGCATTTGAGCTCGCCTCCGAAGAGGTCGACGAGCGTCCCCTGGGTGAAAAAGCTGGAGAGGAACGCGCCGGGATTGACGCCGACCACCGCGACCGCGATGAAGAAGCCCGAGAGGGTCGTGAAGAGCATCATCGGGACGTTGTAGAGGGCTGTCATGGCCATCAGGGCAAGCGCCCGGGGCACCACGATGAAGAGCACGTTCGAGAGGCCCATGACGCTCAGCGCTTCCAGCTCCTGGCGGACCTGTCGCGCGCCCAGGTCCGCGACGATCGCCGTGCCGCTGACGGCCGCGATCATCAGACCGGTGGCCACCGGGGAGAACTCCCGGATGTTGGCCATCACGGTAAAGCCGCCGAGGCGGTACTCGGCGCTGGCGGCCTTGAAGAAGTGGCCGGCCTCGAGCGAGACGATGATGCCCCACCCGACCCCGGTCAGGAGCAGGGGGATGAAGTTGGCGGTGAGGATGAAGCGGCACTGGTCGAAAAACTCTTTCCAGTAAAAGGGGCGGCGGGCCGCGCCGCGGAGCGCCGCCCAGAAGAGGAGGCTGAGCTCACCGAGGTTGGTAATCGATCGCTGGGCACGACCGATCACGGATAAACCCCCCTCGTGCGCGCCCTCTGCCACCCGGCGGGTGGCCGCTCACCCATCCCGAGATCATTGTATACACGCTTGTACACATTTCCTTAACCCTGTGATCACAACTTCATAATGGCGGCGATGACCATCCACTACCTGGCGCTTGGCGACTCCTACACGATCGGGACGGGCACGAGCACCGAGGGGCGGAACTTCCCCAGCCACCTCGCCCGCAAGCTGGAAGAGGTGACCGGGGCGCGCGTCCAGCTGAGAAACCCCGCGGTGAATGGGTATTCGACCGCCGACCTGATCAAGCACGAGTTGCCCGAACTCCGGCGGTTTCGGCCGGATCTCGTGACGATCCTGATCGGGGCGAACGATCTGGTGCAGGGCGTCGACGAGGCGTCCTACCGCGCCCGGGTCGGGCAGATCTACGACGCCGTCCAGGCGCTCGGGCTTCCTCCGGGCCGCGTGGTCGCCCTCTCCGTCCCCGATTTTTCGATCGTGCCCGAGGCGCCGACCTATGGGGACCCGCCCCAGATCCGGGCACGAATCGATCGCTTCAACCAGGTCGCCGCGGACCAGGCGGCCGCTCACGGCTTCGACTACATCGATCTCAGTGAGTTGAGCCGCTCGGGCGCGAAAAGGCCCGGCTGGATCGCCGCCGACGGTCTCCACCCCGGGGACGCGCAGCACGAGGCCTGGAGCCAGCTCATCTGGCAGCGGGTTGCCAGTGTCTGGACGGTGCCGGCGCGTCAATGACGTCACATTTCGCGACTTCGCGGTGCGTATCTGCTGGATGCTCCATGCAGAAGCGTGGCGCCCGGCCGTCGCCGGCACGCCGCTGACGTCCACCGGCCAGCGGACCCCGGACGCCTTCGAGCGCCTCTTCCTCGAGGAGTATTCGAAGGTGGTGGCGATCGCCTACCGGGTGCTCGCCGACCGGCACGCGGCCGAAGACGTGGCCCAGGAGGTCTTTCTCCAGTTTCACCGCAGCCAGGCCCCAGGCTCGGATCGAGCCACCGGGTGGCTGCACGCCGCCGCCGTTCACTCGGCCCTGAACGTGATTCGCGGGGAACGGCGTCGCGTCAAACGGGACACCGCCCACGCGGTTGCCGAGCGCGCCGGCCGTGTCGACAACCCGGAGCATCTCGTCCTGGAGGCGGAGGCACGGGGCGAGGTGCGTCAGGCGCTGAGCCGGCTGCCCCAGAAGTCGGCCGCGATCCTGGTGTTGCGGTACAGCGGGTTGAGTTACGCGGAGGTGGCGGTGGCGCTTCGCATGAAAGTTGGAAATGTAGGAACGGTGCTGCGCCGGGCGGAAGAAGCCCTGCGCAAGGAGGTCAAGCGTGCGACATCTGAGTGAAGGGGCCCTCCGGCGAATGTTTGACGAGCCGCTGGCGATGACGGCTGCCGACCAGGCGCATTACGACGGCTGTCCCGCCTGCAAGGCGGGGTTCGACCGCATCGCCAACGACGCGCGCGCGACCGGTGCGCTGCTCGCGCTGCCCACGTTCGAAAGCCAGCCCCGGCAGGCGCTGGCCCAGCTGTGGGTGCGGATCCGGGAAGACGAGACGAACCGTCCGGTCCGCTGGCACGAGCGCTGGCTCG